>JAFUAF010000075.1 GCA_017460805.1 Bacillota bacterium
GTATTTTTCGAGGATATGGGCTTTGACAGAATGTTTGTTGACGAAGCGCACTATTTCAAAAATAAGCAATTCGTTACCAAAATGGGCAGGAATGTATCGGGTATAAATGCTTCTTCCGTATCTCAACGTGCAACAGACCTTGAAATGAAAATCATATATATGGATGAAATAACAGGCTCCCGTGGCTGCACTCTAAGCACCGGCACACCAATAAGCAACAGTATGTCAGAATTGTACATTATGCAGTCCTACCTCCAAAGAGATTTGCTGAAAGAGCGTGGCTTACACATGTTCGATTCATGGGCGGCGAATTTCGGTGAAACACAGCGCGCATTGGAACTTGCGCCCGAAGGCAAAGGCTATCAGATAAAAACAAGATTTTCAAAGTTTTTCAATCTGCCCGAATTGATGAATCTTTTCCGTCTTTGTGCGGATATAAAAATGCCCGAAGATCTGGATTTGCCCGTACCCGAAGCGCATTATGAAGCAATAAAAACGGAAGCAAGCACCGCACAGAAAGAAATGCTTGACGGGCTTGCTGAAAGAGCTGCGGCAATACGCGGCGGACACGTTGATCCTACCACAGATAACATGCTTAAAATCACGAATGAAGGTCGAAAACTGGCTTTAGACCAGCGCCTTATAAATCCTCTGCTGCCCGATGACCCGAACAGCAAGGTCAACAAGTGTGTTGAGCAAGTGTATAGGATATGGGAAGAAAATACCGATACAAAGGCTACGCAGATGGTATTTTGTGATATGTCCACACCTAAAGGCAATGACGAATTCAATGTCTATGATGATATGAAGCAAAAGCTGATAGGCTTGGGCATACCCGAAAACGAGATTGCTTTCATTCACGATTGCAAGACCGATGAACAAAAGGCGGCATTGTTTACAAAAGTAAATAACGGTGATGTCAGAGTTTTACTTGGTTCTACACAGCGTATGGGTGCGGGCACAAACTGCCAAAAGTTGCTTAAAGCCGTACACCACTTGGATTGTCCTTGGCGGCCCGCTGATTTACAGCAGCGCGATGGTCGAATCATCCGACAGGGCAATACAAATAAGGAAGTAAATATATATAACTATGTTACAAGCGGTACATTTGATGCTTACCTCTTTCAGCTTGTGGAAAACAAGCAGAAATTCATATCTCAGATAATGACAAGCAAATCCCCGCAGCGTATAGCGGAAGATGTCGATGAAGCCGTACTCAATTATGCGCAGATAAAAGCCCTTGCAGCGGGCGATGAGCGCATAAAAGAAAAAATGGATTTGGATATTGCTCTAACACAGTTGAGAACTGCATATTCAAACTACCTCGATAACAAGCGAAGTATGCAAAGCGATATTGTCAAGAAATATCCCGAACAAATACGCAGGATAGAGGGCAATATTGCGGCATATAAAAAGGATATAGCACTTGTTGAAAGCACAAAATCGGCTGAATTTGCGGGTATGACCATACACGGTAAGACTTACGATACACGAAAGGATGCAGGTGAAGCTCTTATTGAAGCCGTTAAGAAGATAAGCATCGAAAACAGCGGTACAGTTATAGGTAACTATCGCGGTTTTGATATGCAGGTCAATTTTGACAAAACCAACGGTTCGTTTAATATCATGCTTGTAGGCAGTTTGAGCCATAAGGTAGAGATAAGCAACAGTCCGACAGGCAATATTACCCGTCTTGACAATGAGCTGAATACCCTGCCTGTTTACTTGGCAAACAACGAGCAAAAACTTGAAGATACACAAAAACAGCTTGAAACAGCAAAAATTGAAGTTGAAAAGCCGTTCACCAGAATTGACGAAATGCGCAATATGGAGCGCAGACTCAGCCAACTCAACAAGGAATTATCCATTGATAACACCGAAAAAGCGGAACATACGCCCGAACAGGACGAACCCGATATTGATAACCACGAACTTGACGAGGAAGAACTTGATGATGATATTCCGCGCAGGTCGGATGATGCCCGCTAACATAATCAAAGCCGCTTGAGGATACGCAAAGATGCAAGCGGCTTTTACTATGCGGTAATGCGTATAGCAAAAACCTCCCGATGTTTTTATTACCTCGGTACAAATATTTTATCAAAGGCGGTTTGGGTATGTCAATACTTAAACCGCCTTTTTACCCGAAAATTTTACAAATATATAGGAAAGGAAAAATTTTTATGGCAAGATACAGAGACAAGCGATTAACGATAAGATTAACGGAAGACGAATTAAACACGATAAAAACAAGAATGAAACTTGCGGGCAGCAGGAACGCAACGGATTTTATTTTGACCTGCGTATGCTCCAATACAATAAATGTTATCGATACAATACCGCTGTTGTCGGTAAAAACCGAATTAAGCAGGATCGGAAATAACGTAAATCAGATAGCAAGGGTCGCAAACACTGCAAAAAGCATACATTACGATGATGTTCAAAATTTAAAGTTGCAGGTCGATGAGATGCGTAAGGTCGTAAGCGATGCCTTTGATTTTTGTGTAAAGGAGCGATGAAACTTGGCGTATGTAAAGATAATGCCTATAAGGACGGGGACTCACCTGCAAGAGAGCATTGATTATATAGAAAATCCCGGTAAGACGGAAGAAATGTACTATGTGGCAAGCTATATGTGTGACACAGTGAATACCGCAAAGGATTTTGCGGAAATAGCAAGGCTTGCAAGGCATGGCGGGAATACACTGGCTCATCATATAATACAATCCTATGCGCCCGATGATAATGTTACGCCCGAAATGGCGTTGAAAATAGCACAGGAACTTATGGCTCGTATGTATCCCAACAGACAGTATGTTGTGGCAATACACATGGACAAAGCGCATCTCCATGCCCATATAATCACAAATTCGGTGGACTTTGTGGAATATAAAAAGCTGCACAGCAATATTAAGAGCTTGAATCAGATGCGCGAGATAAGCGATGATCTATGCAGGGAGAACGCTTTATCCGTGATACCCCGTGATTCAAGGGCAAAGAAAAAGGTACTTATGGAAACCATTGACCGCTGTGTAGAACAGGCTGATACGTTTGATGAGTATATAGGACTTATGCAAAAGGCTGGGTATGAAATAAAAATGGGCAAATATATAGCCTACAGAAAACAGGGTGATGAGCGTTTCCGCAGGGGTGATACCATAGGCAATGCTTACTCGGAAATAAGCATACGACAGCGTATCAACGGCATTGAGGTAAGGCGCGGTAAAAAGCGTATATATGATGATAAAACTATCAGAATATCTAACAAGAAACGTGTAAAATATGCCATAGAC
>JAFUAF010000059.1 GCA_017460805.1 Bacillota bacterium
GCAGGCAAGGACGACACCCCGCTTCTTCAATAGCTACGGCGGAGGTTTCTTGGCTCCCCTTGCTCAGGGGAGCTGTCAGCCGCCATTTTATCGGCTTTTGACATAAAACTACAACGGCTGACTGAGGGGTTTACGGCAGCCATTATCGCCCCGTCAAATTCCAATTTATTCATCAATAACAGCTAAACAAACCTCAAATAATTCACGTATCCTGCTTTTGTCGCCTTTTAAATACAAATACCCGAACAGCGCTTCAAGCCCCGTCGCGTGTCTGTAATCGGTCATAGTCTGATTTTTGGCGTGGGTATAGCTTTTGGCATTCCTGCCGCGTTTCATTACGGCAAGCTCCTCTTCGCTCAATATCTCTTCAAGGCGCATATACATCTTTGCCTGAGAGCCTGCATTTACATAGCCCTTAGCTGTTTTATGCAATTTGTTTGCGGGCATATTGCCTTTGGAAAGGACAAATTCCCGCACCAGTATATCAAAAACCGCATCGCCCATATACGCAAGGGCAAGCGGTGAATATTCCTTGGGGTCGGTATTACTTTGCATAAGACCAGCGTACCCCCGCGCGTGTGTCTTCTATAACAACGCCCATTTCAAGCAGTTCCGCACGGATAGCATCGGCTGTGGCAAAGTCCTTTGCCTTTTTAGCCTCTGTACGCTTTGCGATAAGCTCCTCTATTTTTGCGGTGTCGCCGCTTTCTTCCACTGTTTCAAGCGGCTCGATGCCGAGTATCCCGCAAAGCGTGAGCAGCTTGTTTAAAATATCCTCCGCAAAAGCTTTGGAAGAAGTCTCTTTCACATTTTTGTTTGCAAATGAAACCAAGTCAAATATAGCAGTCACGGCATCGGCGGTGTTGAAATCGTCCTCCATAGCCGTTTCGAGCTGTACGCGGAAAGCATCTGCCTGTGCAGAAAGCTCCTGTTCCTCGGCTGTCATTTCGCCGCTTGTGTTTTTAACGATAAAATCAAGCGATTTAGCACAGTTTTTAATGCGGTCAAGGCTTGTGCCTGCGGATGTCATAAGCTCGCGCGAGAAGTTGATAGGACTTCTGTAGTGACCGCTTAAAATAAAGAAACGCACCACATCATACGGGAATTCTGCAACTATCTCTCTTAAAGTAAAGAAATTGCCCTTTGACTTGCTCATTTTTATATTGTCAATGTTGATAAAGCCGTTGTGCATCCAGTACTTTGCAAAAGGTACGCCGTTTGCGGCTTCGCTCTGTGCTATCTCGTTTTCATGGTGGGGGAAGATAAGATCCTCGCCGCCCGCATGGATGTCGATAGTATCGCCAAGGTATCTCTTTGCCATAACAGAGCACTCTATATGCCAGCCGGGACGACCCTCGCCCCAAGGTGACTGCCAAGCGGGCTCGCCCTCTTTCTTGGGCTTCCAAAGTACAAAATCGGTCGGGTTTTTCTTGTTGTCGTCAACGTCTATTCTTGCACCTGCCATAAGGTCGTCGATATTTTTGCCCGACAGCTTGCCGTAGCCCTCAAAGGACTTTGTATCAAAAAATACCGTGCCGTCTACCTCATAAGCATGACCTTTGTCGATAAGGGTCTGAACCATTTGGATTATGTAGTCCATTTCCTCGGTTACTTTGGGGTTTTTGGTCGCAGGCTCTACATTAAGACCCTCGGCATCTTTCAAAGCCTCTTTGATGTATCGTTCGGAGATGACCGTGGACTCCACACCCTCTGCGTTTGCCCTTTTAATTATCTTGTCGTCAACGTCGGTAAAATTCTGAACATAGTTTACCTGATAGCCCTTGTATTCAAAATATCTTCTGATAGTGTCGAAAATAACGTAAGGACGGGCATTGCCGATATGTATAAAATCATATACTGTAGGGCCGCAGACATACATTTTTATCTTGCCGTCCTCAATGGGTACAAATTCCTCTTTTCTGCGTGTAAGTGTGTTATAGATCTTCATAAACTATGCTCCTTGTTAATCTTTCTTATGCTTTTTCTTTTTATCTTTGTCTTTGTTTTTCTTCTTTTCGCTCTCAAGCAGAACTTCAAGTTCGTGTATCTTGTTGTGCATTTCCTCTATCTGAAGTTCAACAATATCGGGGATATGCAGCTGATCGAGAGTATCGGACGGACAGTTGTCATAGTTGACCTTTACGACCCTTGCGGGTACGCCGACCGCCGTGGAATAGGGCGGTATATCATCAAGCACAACGCTGCCTGCGCCTATTTTTACATTGTCGCCTATATTTATCGGGCCGAGAACTCTTGCGCCTGCGCCTATCAGTACATTGCTGCCGATAGTGGGGTGACGCTTGCCCACGTCCTTGCCCGTACCGCCAAGCGTGACACCCTGGTAGATGGTCACATTGTCGCCTATCTCACAGGTCTCGCCTATAACGACTGCCATGCCGTGGTCGATAAAAACACCCTCGCCAATGGTCGCGCCCGGGTGTATCTCTATACCCGTCCAGCCCCTTGATATCTGTGATATAAGCCTTGCAAGGAAAAAGTGTTTGTGTTTGTATAATCTGTGTGCTCCGCCGTGAAAGACCATGGCCCAGAAACTTGGGTAGAGTATGACCTCCAGCGATGATTTTATCGCAGGGTCTTTCTTTTTGACGGTTTCTATCTGAGATCTAAGCCCCATTTTAGGGTACCTCCGTTTTTGTAGTCAAAGGATGTCGCGATCCGTAAAAAAGACTGCAACGGGTCACGAAGCAGTCTGTCAGCTTCCATATCTGTATTTATGGTCTTTTTCGCGCAGTATCTCGTCTGCCGAGCTGTATATGTCGTAATAGTTTTCATATGCGGCTTGCTGAATTTTGTGTTCGGTGTCATAAATAAACTTTGTTACGGCATTGGGATGATTTCCGTAAAACTCCGTGAATTTGCGGTCCGTTTCAAAAATCGTGTTGTCGCTGTAAAACTTGCCGCGATAGCCGATAAAATACTCATCATTGTCGTGTGCGCTGTACGTATAGCCACGCTCAACGGGATCGACCAGAGAATGAACTTTTTTCAGCGAAGCAAGCAAAGTCTTGTACTCGTCTTTTGAAATCGGCGTTTCGCTTTGTACACCAATGTGATCGTAGCAATTTTGCATATCGCTCAAAGCCGAATTCGGCTTACGGTAGCCGCGTATAAAACCAAGGTATTCCGTGCCGTCTTTTCGCTTGATGTAAAAATAATCGGTCGATGTGTAGGCATTGTCAACAATAAATTCGGCAGCAATGCCGCTTCTGAAATAGTCCATGTAAAAATTAAAGCCCACATAAATGAGTGCCATTGCCGCCAACACAATAATTATGGTCTTTGTTTCGGCTTTTTTTAAAGTCCGCCGCACTGATTTAAAAAATATTTTATTAAGTAAGCTGATGAGTTTATTCATGGTTCATTCAGCTTCGGACGATATGCAGCTTTCTTAAAAATACAAGGCTCCATTGGCATATCACTTCTATGGAAGCAGCGTATTTGTCTGCCATTGTCACAGCCAAAGACTCTTTTGTTGAGGGCATACCCCAATAGAGCGGCCACATATGTTCAAGTATGGCACGTTCTTCGGCGTTGGTAAGCTCTGTTATGCGCTTTGCGTTTTCAAGCGCGGCCTTTGGATGCCAGAATGCGTGTAACTGGGGTGTTTTCTCCGTGCGCCAGTCGTATAAGAACAGATCGTGTAAAAGGCCTGCTCTTGCGGCTTCACGCGGGTTTGCGCCAATTTTTTTCGCAAAGCGGTAGCTGTAGTAGCTTACGCTTAAACAATGCTGCAAACGTGAGGTGTTGCAATGCTGATGAAATTTGTCAAGTTCCTTTACTTCGGGGATCTCGAGAAGATCTCTTATGCAGTCCATAAATTCTGTGATTATAGGGTCGTTTTCGTCAAAGAATTCTCTTCTGGAACCAACTGCTTTGATTATAGGTTTGTTGTACATATTATCCCTCTTTTTTATTCTTCTTTTGGCTCTTCGGTTTCGGTAATGCCCGCTTCTTCCATTTCGCCAAGTTCGGCGTTGGTGTATTCAAGACTGGTGTCCATTTTGGGCAGATATTTTCTGAAAAGCTTCATAAACATAAGTGATGTCAGCCAGCCGTAAAAGCCCGCCGCAATAACTATCAGAAACGGCTGATACATACAAAGCCCGATAAATGCGACAAACAGCAAAAAACAGGTTATGGTTGTCAGCAGGTGTCTGTTTGCCATAAAAATACAGGTCCATATCAGCTGAAAGCTTTTCATTTCAAATCTTGAAAGCACGGGAAAAATGTATATAATTACGATTATAAGCTCGTAGCAGAGTACAAACTGTACGCCAAGCAGTGCCGAGCCTGTTTGCAGATTGGCTATATTAAAGTATATGAGCCACGCTGCACCCAAAATGAGTATTGTCAAAAAAGTTGCCTGTAAAAAATTTTGCTTAAAACTTTTGAAAAAGTCTTTGCTTATATAGCCCTCGCGCCCCGATAAAAGACGGGTAAGTACATAGTACATCGCCGTGGTGGAGGCACCGAGCGTTATTATAGGTATGCTGCATACCGTCCACAAAAGTGTAAGTATAAGCATATCACCCAAAAAGGTGCAGTATTTGTACAGCTTGCCGTCTAAGCTGAATAATTCTCTCATTGCCGAAAACCTCGTTTCGTGTGAATTTTATATATCTCCATAATCATTATACTAAAAACAGCCCCGTATTTCAAGTGAAATTTAAGACATAGAGGGCGAAAATGGGTGGTCAAAACCCGCATTGTAATGTCAATAACACAGCAAATAAGTGGGATTTAATGATAAATTTTGGGCAAGTTGTATATATTTTGGAAAAAACAGACGGATTTTTGAACAAGCAGGACAAAGGAAAGCGGGAAGAATATGGATAGTGACGGAGAAATGAAGATTTTATGAAGAGAAGAATTTTGTTGCAAAATTGAATGACAGAAATTGTTGAATTATCCGCTCGGATTGTGATATAATCTAAAATGAATTTTAAAAATAGGAGAGATAAACTTGAATATTTCGGTATTTTTGATTTTTATACTTCTTTATACATCTGCCGATCTTTGGGTGGTGGCATCTTTGCATACGGGTACTTTCGGCGAGGCGGTAAAAATAATGCTGTCGGGCAATTTTATTTTGAATTTGTTGGTTATAGTGCTTATAACTGGCATATTTACGGGACTGCTTGGCACACATTTGGGCGGCTTTCTGTTTCTTTTGCTTATAGCGGCGGACTCGTTCGGAAATTTTGTTAAGATAAAATACCACAATGATGCACTTATCCCCGCAGACCTGACTATTTTGGATGAATTCCGCGAGATAGCGGGGGATTACATAACACTGCCTTACAGGGCGGCTATCGGCGGTTTTCTGGCTTTGGCGGCGGCGCTTATCATAGCTTTTCGCAGACAGCTCGGCGCATTTTTTATGCCGTCATTCAGTCCTGTTTGTTTTGTGTACATCGTTTTGCTGATGGCCTTTTATATCGCCGCATCCTGCGATATGCTTGGTTTTATGGGCATAGAGCCAAAAAAGTACAAGGATATGAGCAGCAATGAGGCCATACAAAAAAACGGCCTTGCGGTCTATACGCTGCTTGCCTTTACAAAAGACGGCTATGCAAAAGCGCCCGAGGGCTATTCATCGGACATTACGCAGGAAATTTCGGCTTATGCCGCAAAAAATCAGCCTTTGGATAAAAAGCCCAATGTTATTCTTATCCTTGCGGAGTCTTTGTACGAGGCGGATAAGACCCCCGGAATCACATACAATAAGCCGCTCTTTAAAAATCTTGAAAAGTACAAGGCGGCAAATGCAGTATCTCCCGTTTACGGCGGGAGGACTGTGGCGGCGGAGTGGGAGAGTCTGACGGGGCTTTCAAATTTTTTCCTGCCCGAGGGGCAGATAGCCTATACCGCCTATCTTAACAAAAAGAACGATAATATCGGCAGTATAGCGCGGGAATTTGCGGACGAGGGCTATTTTACCTGCGCCGTTCATGCCAATGATGCTTCGTTTTACAGCAGGGATATAGTATTTGAAAATATGGGAATAAGCCGTTTTTATGATATAAAGGACTTTGAACTGAAAAAAGACGATATTATGGGTGACGGCAGGGCTAACGACCGTGTTTTTGTTGATAAGATAATAGAAATTCTGGAGAACAAAAAAGAGCCTGTTTTTATGTTCGGGGCTTCGTTGGAGGGACACTCGCCATACGGCAGGAAGTATGAAAAAACGGATATTATCGCCTCGGCAGACGGTGTGCCGCAAAAACAGCTTGACGAAATGAGTGCCTACGGACAGTCTGCACGAAATTTTGACGAGCAGATGGGCAGGCTGATAGAATACTGCAAGAACAGTAACGAGCCGTATCTTATTTATATTTACGGCGACCACCTGCCGTCGCTTGGCTATAATATGGGCAAAGAATGGCTCAATGACAAGAATTTCAAATGTGTGACACCGCTTTATGCCTATTCAAACTACTGTGATACGAAAATCGGCGAGGAGTATGTTTCCATAAGCAGGATACCTGTTGAGATATTAAAGCATACGGGCATTGCACACAGGCCGTATTTTGATTTTATAGCCAAAGTGCAGGAAAAATACCCCGTTACACGCAGGGGTTTTGTAAACGATAAAAATGACGAAATGCTTGCCTTATATTCTCGGATAACGTGGGATATGACAAGGGGAAAAAGGTATCTTATAAATAACAAAAGGGTTTGAACAGCGTTTGCTCAAACCCTTTGTTTTTACTTGCCTAAAAAGCCTTTTACCTTGTCTAAAAGGCCTTTGTTCTCGCTGAACATGGCTACTATGTCGTTGATGTCCTTGCCGTTCATTTTGTCCTTGACTGCGGCGATAACTTTGTTTACAAGTTCGTCGGGAAGGTCTACGCCCAAAAGGGCTTCAACTGCCTTTACGGGATCCTGTGCGAAAGCCGACTGACTTCCATCATCTTGTGAAAGTTTGATAACCGCGTCTTTAATAGCGTTTACGTCAATGTTTGCTGCCATATTTGCTGCCTCCTTATGTGGTTTATACGTTTGATATGAAATTATTATAGCATATATGATGACAATTGTCAAATTGAGGGGGGTGGTCAAATTGTTGTTTGTTTGTCCGGCGGGGAGTTTTTTGCGGGGCTCTGCCCCTGCACCCCGCCCACTTTTTAAAAAGTGGGTCAAAACATATTCGCGGATAAAGTTCAACTAAATTTGAAGTTACACTCCGCGGCTATATTTAAGTGCTGCAAATGTACATTTGCAGCGGGTTTTGGATACGCCGCGGTGTTGATGATTGATTTATATAACAATATGTTCGCGAATAAGTTTTCCCTCGCTTTTCTAAAAAGCGAGCAGGGGTGCAGGGGGCGGCGCCCCCGCATTTTGCCAGACAGTCAAACAACAATTTGATGAGCAAAAAAATAGGTGAAATTATTGCAATAAAATAATTTTTGGTGTATAATAAATATATATGTATTTTACATAATAAGAGGAGGGCATTTATGTATACACAGGACGGAAAATTATGGATAGCAACGGGCGAAACACCTATTTATCTTAACCCAAGAATGGCTAACAGACACGGCCTTATTGCGGGTGCTACGGGTACGGGCAAGACCGTCAGCCTTAAAGTTATGGCGGAAAGTTTCAGCGATATTGGCGTTCCCGTTTTTATGGTGGATATAAAGGGCGATGTCAGCGGTATAGCGCAGGCAGGTGTGCAGAGTGACAAAATAACCTCACAGCTTGAAAAGACCCGCGTTACCGAACCTTTTGAATTAAAGGAATACCCCGTTATGTTCTGGGATATTTACGGCGAAAAGGGTGTACCCGTAAGAACGACTATCTCCGCTATGGGTTCGACTTTGCTTGCAAGACTTTTGGGTCTTAACGAAACACAGCAGGGTGTGCTTGATATTGCGTTCCGCGTGGCTGATGATATGCAGCTTTTGCTTATAGATATAAAGGACTTGAAGGCGATGCTCCAGTATGTGGGCGACAATGCAAAGGACTTGCAGTTTGAATACGGCAATGTTTCAAAGGCAACTGTCGGTACTATCGTGCGTTCGCTTTTGTCGCTTGAGGATGCGGGCGGAAATATTTTCTTCGGCGAGCCTGACCTTGATATAAAGGATTTTGTCAGGACAAGTATCAACAGCCGCGGTATAATAAATGTGCTGGATTGCGTGAAACTCGGCAATAACCCCAAGCTTTATTCGACTTTCCTTTTATGGATGCTGACCGACCTTTACGAAACTTTCCCCGAAGTGGGCGATATGGACAAGCCGCGTATGGCATTTTTCTTTGACGAAGCACATCTGCTTTTCAAGGACGCTCCCAAGGCGCTGCTTGACAAAATAGAACAGGTGATAAGACTTATCCGCTCCAAGGGAATAGGCATATATTTTATTACACAAAGTCCCGCGGATATCCCCGATACCATACTTGCACAGCTGGGCAACCGCATACAGCACGCCCTGCGCGCGTTCACACCTGCCGATCAGAAAGCAGTAAAGGTAGCGGCGGATACTTTCCGTGCAAATCCCAATTTCAATACCGCCGATGTTATCAGTCTTTTGGGTACGGGCGAGGCACTTGTGTCGTTCCTTGATGATGACGGTGCGCCCGAGGTGGTGCAGAAAGCCTTTATCCTGCCGCCTATGAGTTTTATCGGTCCTGTGGACGAGCAGAAGAGACAGAATATTATTACTTCAAGCGAGTTTTATTTAAAATATAAGGATGCCGTGGATAATTTCAGCGCTTACGAGGGGCTGAAAGACAAGGCGGAAGAAGCCGAGGAAACGGCACAGAAAGAAAAAGAGGCCGAGGAACAGCGCAAGGCCGAAGAAAAACAGCAGGCTCTGGAAGAAAAAGAGGCCGAAAGACAGCGCAAAGAAGAGGAACGCCAGGCGGAACGTGAGCGCAAAGAAGCCGAAAGACAGGCGGAACGTGAACGCAAGGAAGCCGAGCGCAAGGCCGAAAAGGAACAGAAAGAACGGGAAAAACAGGCAAGAAAAACAAGCGATATGATAGAAAAGATCGCAACAAGCGCTTTAAGAAGCAGCGCAAGCCAAATAGGCCGCGATGCAGGTAAGAGCATTATTCGCGGCATTATGGGCGTGTTTACCAAAAAATAAAATCAAAAGCGGCTGTTGCACTTATGTGATGCTTCAGCCGCTTTTTTTTGCAGGGGTTTCCCACCCCTGCACCCCGGCTCGCTTTTTAGAAATGCGAGGGAAAACATATACGAGACAGGGGGACGGTTCTATCTGTCCCCTACGGGACAGTAGAACCGTCCCCCCTGTCTCTCACAATGGCGCGCAAGCGCGTTATAGGGGTCGCGCAGGAATCGCATCGCCGCTTCGCGGCTCAGCTCCCGGTCTACGGTCATTACCCCGCGTAGGGGCTGCGCTCCAACACACTTTTGCAAAAGCAAAAGTGTGTTAAATTATGCGTACTTTTCCAACCAATAATTTACTTCTATTAAATAAGCAAGCATCTGCGGGGTGCTCATCAGCTGGCCAAACCACGGCTTTCCGTAGTCGGCGGGGGAGTTGATAAGGTTTTCGGCCGCCGTTTTGTCAATAAGTGTGTTGAGAGACGCATTTTTATCATTTAATATTTTGGTCAGCCTTTGTTTCAAAATACGCTCGTACTCGGGATTGTAGGTCTTGGGGTAGGGGCTTTTTTTACGCAGGCGCAGTTCCTCGGGCAGAAGCCCTTTGACACTGTCACGCAAAAGTCCCTTTACAACCCCGTTCGGGCATTTCATATCAAAGGGCACATTCCACATATATTCTATAATGCGGTGGTCGGCAAAGGGCACGCGCGCTTCAAGCCCGCTGTACATACTTGTCGTGTCCATGCGCCATAAAAGTGTAGTCATAAACTGGTTTAAATTAAGATAGCTTATCTCTCTTTGTCGGCGTTTTATGCCTGTTTCGCCGTCAAGATACGGCACTTGGGCAAGTGTCTTTTTATATATGTCATGCACATATTCTTTTATACTCAGTTTTTTGGCAATATCCTTTTTAAGCAGGCTTTCACGCACATCAATATTGACCGACCACGGGAAAGTATCGGCATTTATAAACTCTTCTCTGTGAAACCAAGGATACCCGCCAAAAATCTCGTCTGCACATTCGCCCGTCAGCGTTACCTTGTTATGCTTTTTGACCTCTTTGCAGAAATACAAAAGCGAGGCATCCACATCCGCCATACCCGGCATATCCTTTGCATCTACCGCCTTGTACAGATAATCGGCAAGGTCGGGCTGTGAACATTCCAGAAAAGTGTGGTTAAGGCTGAAATGTTTCAGCATTTTGCGAACGTATGGTTTATCCTGCTCGGGCTGAAAACTGTTGGAAACAAAATAGCGGTCGTTTTCTGTAAAATCAAAAGAAAAGGTGTTCAGAATTTTGTGCTTTTCGCGCAGAAATTCCGATGCTATGGCGGTCACAATACAGCTGTCAAGTCCGCCCGACAAAAAGCTGCAAACAGGTACGTCCGCGACCATTTGCCCGCGCACGGCATCGGTTATAAGGGCTTTCAGGTGGTCTGCCGTTTCCTCATAAGTTTCCGTGTGCGGACGGCTTTCAAGCTGCCAGTATCTGTGTTCCGAAAATCCGCTTTTATTGAACACCCCGTAACAGCCGTATTTTATCTCGTGCATATTTTTAAAAACACCGTCGCCCTCTGTGCGCGCGGGCAGTATGGAAAAGACCTTGCGTATTACGTCGTCGTCTATTATAGGGGTGATGTCGGGGTGGGCAAATATCGCCTTTAACTCCGAACCGAAAACAAGCAGGCCGTTTTGTATGGTGTAAAACAGCGGTTTTATGCCCGAACGGTCGCGGAAAAGATAAAGACTTTCACCGTCCCATACAGCAAAGGCAAAAATGCCGTTAAACAGCTTTACACAGTCCGCACCATACTCCATAAAAGCGTATAAAACGCTTTCGGTGTCGGAGGTGGTATCGAATTTATAACCCTTATCTGCAAGGTCGGCGTTTATTTCGGAAGTGTTGTATATCTCGCCGTTGTAGACTATGGCGTATTGCTTTTGTCCCTGTGTTCTTAATAACGGCTGGTTGCTTGCACTTTCAAGCCCTCTTATAGTCAGCCTTGCGTGCCCCAAACCTGCATTTTTGTCCAAAAATTCGCCCGAGGCATCACCGCCGCGGTGTGCTATTGCTTGGTGCATGGTTTTAAGAAGCCTGATATTTTTATCTGCATTATCGAGAAAGTTTTGCCCAAAATCGGCAAAGCCCGTTATTCCGCACATATTTATCATTCCTATGCTTTTTGGATATAATTATATGCGGAAATTTTTGAATTATTCGTTTATATATAAATAGCTTTTGTCAACTTCGCCCTCAACGCCGTCAATGCTTTCCGTAACGCAGTACTGCCATATATCGCAGAAATCCGAGTAATTCAGCTGTGTATAGTCGGGAGGATAGGCGGCGAGCCACATCGGGCGGTCTGTTTTTATGTAGTGGCTGAAATAATTAAGGCTTGCATAAATACCCGCTTCATAGCCGCCTTTTTCAATAAGCTCACAGCCGTAGTCCGCTATGCTGTCCAATTCCTTGCCAAGCGGAACATAACGAGGGTCGCTTTCCATGTCTAAAAAAACAGGCAGGTCAAAACTCTTTCCTTTTAAGGTCTTTAAAAGCTGTGAGATGCTGTAGTCCATCTCTGTTTTGTTGAAAGCGGAGGTGTAGATGTAAGCACCGACTTTAAGTCCTGCCGCCTTTGCTCCTTTATAATTCTTTTCAAAGTTAGGGTCTTGGGCATAATTTGCATCGGTAATATTTGTACGTCCCGCACGCAGGATAACAAAATCCGTGCCTGCGGCTTTTACTTTCTCCCAATCGACATCGGCGTTATGGCTTGAGATATCTATAACGCTGACAGCAGGAGTGGTGTTTACCTCGCTTGATGTGTTTATTACCGTAAAAGGTGCATTTATAAGCGTTTTTGTTTTGCCTTTTGTATCTGTCGCGGTCACTTTATAAGTATATTTGCCCTCGGTAAGTTTGTTGAACAGAAGATAATTGTCCATTTCAGCAAGGTCGTAGAAATTGCGGGGGTTGCGGAAATTCGACGTGTGTTTGTTTATCGGTCTTCCCGACTTATAGAGCCCCGCGGTAACACTTTTTAAATCGTTTGCGGAGTAAACGCTGCCTTTTACCGATAAACCGTAGCCTGCACGCAGTTTGCCCGTGGGAGAGGTCTCGCCGCATACGGCGATCTCCGACGGGGCTTCCGCTGCGACCGTGAAATTCTTTTCAATTACCGCCGCGGAATTGCCGATAAGGTCGGAGGCTTCTATGCGGTAAATATAACTGCCCTCGGGGAGCGTTGAAAACGGAAGTTTCTTTTCGGGGATATTTTTAAGGTCGTATTCCGCCGTGTGCGGCTCTGCTTCATAACTCATTATCTCCGTTTTGTTTTCCGCGTCATATACGCCGACCTTGACCGACATAAGAGCATAAGACGAATATATCACGCCGACAGCGCGGAAATTGTTTTTTATGGGCATAGTATCGGCAGGCAGACTGTTTTGCGTTATCTGTATATTTGACGGAAAAGCACCTTTATCGGCAACATAAAATTCGGTCTTGACTGCCGTTTGGGTATTGCCGTTCTTGTCCTTTAAATAGATGATGTAATAATATTTTCCGGGGGCAAGCTCGTTAAATACAAGTTGGTTGTCAAATACGGTCTTTAAATCGTATTTTTCTTCGCTTATGCTATCCTCGCAGTATGAAACGGGGGTCTGCCCGTCGGCCGCATATATACCGCCAAATACGCCTGTAAATGTCTTGTCTGTATTGTCTATTACACCCGATACGCCGAATGCCCCGCCGGGTAAAAGTCCGCCCTCGGGGGCTTTAAGCTGTTCAATCGTTATCTCGCTTTCCGCTTCTGCCGCATAGACCGATAAGACGGCGGGAGAGGGCAGAGCAGCTGCCGCTCCGACAATTAAAGATAAAATAAGTCCGGATGTTTTTCTTTTCATATTTTTACCTCCATTCAGTGTTTTGAAATTTGTATGAAACAGTTTTATTCTTTCCGTGATTTTTCCAAATGATTTTCTGTATGGTACACCATATATATCAATATTTTATAGTAAACGACAAAAGTCTTTGGACTTTGGGCGTTTACTTGCGCCGGCTGCGTGCCGCAAAGCGGCTAACTACCTTGTACGCAGCCGTGTGCATACCCCGTAGGGTTTATAGTAAACGACATTTTTTAATGTCGTTTACTATAACTATAAAAATTATAACATACAATATCCGTTTTCACAATCAAAATAATTATAACCGTCAAAAACGGATGTATGATAACAAGGCTTAAATAAATAATTGTTGCTATTTTTTTGAAATTGCGGTATAATTACTATGGAATT
This sequence comes from Bacillota bacterium, assembly GCA_017460805.1. GTDB lineage: Bacteria > Bacillota > Clostridia > Lachnospirales > CAG-274 > RGIG4310. The sequence goes on from JAFUAF010000059.1 coordinate 13,403, forward strand.
TTATGTACAGACAAAAATCGACGAAAGGACAGGCAAAAATGCTATTCAATTCGCTGCAGTTCATAATATTTTTTGCGGCAGTTACTGCGGCGTATTACATTTTGCCGCATAAACTGCGGTGGATAATGCTTCTTATCGCAAGCTGTATTTTTTATATGGCATGGCGGCCCGAGCTTATAATACTGATATTGTTTTCAAGTCTTTTGAATTATTCGGCGGCGCTCGGCATTTCAAAGGGCATGGGCAAAAAAGCACTTGTGCCTGCTCTTATAATAAATATCGGTCTTTTGTTTGTGTTTAAATATCTTGTTTTTATCAGCACAAGCCTTGCAAAGCTGTATGCTTATTTAGGCAGGGAATACCCGATAGGCGAGTTTGATATTGTTCTCCCTATGGGTATATCGTTTTACACATTTCAGGGCATGGGCTATCTGATAGACGTTTACAGAAAAGAGTACAAGGCGGAAAAGAATTTTTTCAGATTTGCGCTGTTTATAATGTTTTTCCCGCAGCTTGTGGCAGGTCCTATCGAAAGGGCGGACAGGCTTTTGAAACAGCTTTTCCGCAGAAATAAATTTGATGTTGACAATATCTCAATGGGCGTAAAATATATGCTTATGGGATATTTTAAAAAGATAGTTATTGCGGACAGGGCGGCGGTGCTGGTAAATACGGTGTATAATTCGCCGAAAGACTTTAACGGCATTGCTTTTGCTGCGGCAACGGTGTTTTTCGCTTTTCAGATATACGGCGATTTCAGCGGGTACTCCGATATTGCAAAGGGCTGTGCCAAAGTGCTCGGTATCGACCTTATGCAAAATTTTAACCGCCCGTATTTTTCTTCAAGCATAAAGGATTTTTGGAAAAGGTGGCATATCTCGCTTTCCACATGGTTTCGGGATTATCTCTATATCCCCCTGGGCGGCAGCCGCTGCGGGTGGTTAAGGCGAAATTTTAACCTGCTTGTGACTTTTTGCGTCAGCGGTCTTTGGCACGGCGCAAACTGGACATTTTTGCTGTGGGGTTTCCTGCACGGCATCTATCAGGTGATAGAAAATACTCTCTTCCGCTTTAAAAAGTGGAAGGACAGCACGGCAAAAAGGCTTGTAATGGCGGCAACGTGGCCGTTTAGATGGATAATTACGATAGTGCTTGTGCTTATTGCATGGATTCCTTTCCGCGCAAACAGTATTTCCGATTGTATCTATATATTCCAAAATATCACAACGGGTTTTGACAGGATATATGATATGCAGTTTTTATATGATACGCTTAATTCACTCGGGCTTGGCGTGTTTGATATAATTGTTGTGACGGCGGCTATTGTATTTCTGATGGCTGTCGAGCTGATAAGCTTCGCTTTTGAGGATGTTAATGTAATGATGTGTAAACTGCCGTTTGTGTTCAGATTTGCGTTTTATTATGTAGTTGCGGCATTTATTATCGCCGCGGGTGTGTTCTCGGGGCTTGGGGAGTTTATTTATTTTCAGTTTTGATGAATTTAGCGACGATTTGCTAAAGCAAATCGTCGCTGGAGCACGGGACTGGGAGTTGAGCGCGAAGCGCGATACGATTCCCGTGCGACTTCCCGCAACGCGCTTGCGCGCCACTTGTAATTAGGTAACTTTTTGTAATACATGGTCATAATATACCGAAAGGGGTGAACAAAATGAAAGTGATAGATTTTCACACACATCCGTTTTATCACGAAAGTGAAAATGTGTGTTTTTACAAAAATACGGTGTTGAGTCCCGAGGACTTCAAGGACACTATAAAGGGCTTTGGGGTGGACAAGATATGCGGCAGCGTTATAGAGCGCATGGAAGAGGCAAATTTTGACAAAATTCAGCAGCTTAACAATTCGGCCTTGACCTTAAAGCGTATGTGGGGCGATTTTTATGAGCCGGGGGTGCATATACATCCGTATTTTGTGCATAACAGCATAGAGGAACTTTCGCGCTGCCGTGAGGCGGGCGTTAAAATGGTGGGCGAACTTGTGCCGTATTTTATGGATTGGGAGGTCTACTATAACGATGCCATGCACGAGATATACGAGGCTATACGCGATTTGAAATACAAGTGCGTTTCCATACATACCATGCAGGAAGAAAGCATGGACGAGGCGTGTGAGGCTTTTCCCGATATTACTTTTATTGCCGCGCACCCGAATGACAAGCAGTGTTTTCTGCGCCATCTGGAGCGTATGTTCAAATACGAGAATTATTACCTTGATCTGAGCGGAACGGGCATCTTCCGTTTCGGACTGCTTAAATACGGCATTTCAAGAGTCGGCAGCGAGAGATTTTTATTCGGTTCGGATTTTCCCATCTGCAATGCAAATATGTATATTGCGGCTGTGGAAAGCGAAAAAATAAGCGACAAGGACAAGGAAAATATATTCTATAAAAATACAGAGAGGATACTTGGTTTATGATAGATGTTGCGTTGTTGGGCACAGGGGGCATGATGCCGCTGCCCGAGCGTTTTCTGACAAGCCTTCTTGTGCGCAAGCGCGGCAGGATGATGCTGATAGACAGCGGCGAGGGTACGCAGGTCACGATGAAAATGCTCGGCTGGGGTTTCAAGACGATAGACCTTATCTGCTATACGCATTTTCATGCCGACCATATTTCGGGTCTGCCCGGGCTTTTGCTGACGATAGGAAATTCCGAAAGGCATGAACCGCTGACTATAGCGGGACCCGAGGGCATAGAACGTGTGGCGGAGGGCTTGCGCCTTATTGCGCCCGAACTGCCCTTTGACATAAATTACATTGAATTGAAAGATAAATACGAAAGTCTGACTGTAGGCGAGTTTGACATAAAAGCTATGCAGGTAGATCACCGCATAACCTGCTACGGCTACAGTCTTGAAATACAGCGTGCGGGCAAGTTTGACCCCTTAAAGGCGGAAGAACTTGGCTTGCCTAAACCTACATGGTCGCTTTTGCAAAAGGGCGAGAGCGTGGAGCATGACGGAAAGACATATTCTGCCGATATGGTCATGGGAGAAGCCCGAAAAGGGATAAAACTGTGCTATTGCACGGACACCAGACCCACACCCGATATGACCGAGTTTTTTAAGGGCGCAGACCTGCTTGTATACGAGGGTATTTACGGCGAGGATGAAAAGCGTGATAAAGCCGTAAAGCACAAACATTCCCTTTACAGTGAGGCGGCGGAAATAGCAAAGGCGGCGGAAGTTCGGGAACTGTGGCTGACACATTTCTCACCCGCTATGACCGAGCCGCAGGAATTTTTATCCGCGGCGGCGGATATTTTCCCCAACACCGTTGTGGGAGAGGACAGAATGACAAAAACCATAAGGTTTGAGGAGAGATAAAAATGAAAAAGAACAATGACGAGTTTATTATAAAAATTATTCTGGGTGTCATAGCCGTAATGGTCGTTGTGGGCGGTATCGCTCTTCTTAAAAGCAATGACCGCACGGTCGCTGAGGATGATGACGACGGATATGACGAGTTTGTCGTGCAGGAAGAAGAAAAGAATATCCATAATGATTACAGCCTGCCCGCAGAGATAGAACCTGTACAGCTGCCCGAAGACCCCGAGGCAACGATAGGTTTTGCGCCCAAACAGCTTGACAGGCTTAGTGACCATTATGTACTTGCAAAATATGAAATGGCACAGGATTCTATCATATATTATTACCAGTCCGCAGAGACCACATCGGGCGAGCGCTTTATGGTCATATGCACAAAGATGTCCAAGGATGACTATCTTAACTCCATACCGACAAAAAATGTCAGGACGGAAAATTATAAGGATATTGACCTTACTTATTCCGAACGTCAGCTTTACAGCGTGCCAAATGATTTTGAGATGATAGAGCCGATACAAAAGGGTATTGACGAGGGCACTATGGAGATAGAGTACGGCAACAGCCTTGAAGAAGTTATTAAAAAAGACAGTTTCTATTGGTACGACAATGGCGTTAAGTATGAAATGCAGGTAAGAAACCAGGATCTCCCTTACAGCCTTATGTATGATATGGCAAGAAAGATAATAGATGCGGAGTAAGCATATGCGTAAATTATTCATCATATCATTGGCACTGTGCCTGGTGCTGACGGGCTGCTTTTCGGCTAAAAATGCCGCAGGTCCGAATTATTCAAGCAAGATGTCGCGTCTGGAGTATATCGAAAATGCCCTGTTAGCAATAGATAAAAGGGATAAGGCGGCGCTTTTGGAGCTTTTCAGCGATGAGAGCAAAAGTAGGTATGACCTTGATACAGAGATAGATGCCGCTTTTGATTTTTTTGAGGGTACGATAAATTATGTTGACCGCAGTTACGAGGCGGCTTCAAACTCTATGGAGAGTTGGCGTGACGGTGATACAGAGTATATATTTGTCGAGCCGCATATAAGTGATGTGCGCACAACTGCGGGCAAAAGCTATGAGATAGTGCTTGGGGCATACCTGATAAATGCCGATGACGAGGCGAAAGAGGGTATATCTTATCTTTCGATATATGATAACGCCAATGAAGATGATTTTGTTAATGTAGGCGGATATGAGAATTAAAAATGGGCTGTTTTAGTGCGGCAGTCCGTTTTGTTCAAATTGCACTAAAATTGGCTTGAAATTTTGTGTTTATGTAATAATTGCAAAAACTTTGAAATACAACTGTAATTTTTTTGTTTTTCGGCTTGATTTTTTGACGGAAAAGTGGTATCATAGACACATTAGGACTTTTTTATGGAAGTTATAATCATTAAACAATATATAATGGTGTTAAATTAACCTAACTGTTAAGTAAAAGACAGCAAGTTAAAACCAAGGTATAAAATTTCTTATAAGGAGGACATAAAATGAGTTCAGAATCTGCCATTAAAAAAATGGTACTGCCTCAGTCACTCAGCGACATTATCAAAAACGGAAACGCAGAGATAATCGTGCCCGAAAGCAAGGAACAGCTTTTCGAGCTTTCACTGGGCGGCAAGGACAACATGACTTGGGACGTTAATTTTAACGTAGGTGACAAGGTAGTCCGCGAGGCAACAGTTGTAAAATGTAAAAACGGTATTGCGATCAATTATGACGACATTACAATTCGCCGCCGTGACCCTAACGCTATGGTCATAGCGGACGATCTTCCTACCGACAAGCCCACACATATGGAGCGTTTCGGCATACCTTTCGACGGTATCAGACAGGAAACTTTTGAATGGTTCAAAAAGCAGGAGAGCCTTATCGTTCTGCCTTTCTATTCGGGCAACGAGGATATGAAACTCGGCTATCCTTCAATAGCTATCATTCCTACAAATGCGGCTTTCTTTGCGGCTACACTTGCTGAACTTCAGGGCTTTATCCCCGCAAGCAAGATGCCTAACCGCTTTAAGCCAAAGGCTGTTATCTATGTTGCACCGCCTTTCCGTCAGACACATTACGACGGCAAGCAGATCGTTGTACATAACAGACTTTACGATATGCAGGAAGTATTCAGCTACAACCTTTATCCCGGTCCTTCGGCTAAAAAGGGTGTTTATTCCATTCTTCTTGACATCGGTGAAGAAGAAGGCTGGGTAACACTTCATGCTTCAACGGTCAAGATCGTTACACCTTACGAACTTGAACTTACCATAATGCACGAGGGTGCATCGGGCGGCGGCAAGTCCGAAATGACAGAGCCTTTCCACCGTGAGGACGACGGTTCGCTTTTACTTGCAACAAACACATTCACAGGCGAGGAAGTTAAGGTAACTATTGCCGATACATCAACACTTAACCCCGTAACGGACGATATGGCACTTGCTCATCCGTCTTTACAGAACGACAGCGGCAAGCTTGTTGTATGCGATGCGGAAACAGGCTGGTTCTTACGCGTTAACCATATCGACCAGTACGGTACGGAGCCCGAAACTGAAAAGGCAACTATCCACCCCAAGGAACCGTTGGTATTTATCAATATCCATGCGGAGCCAGGTGCTACCTGCCTTATCTGGGATCACGAAGAGGACTCTCCGGGCGTACCTTGCCCCAACCCCCGTCTTATCTTACCGCGTAAGATAAAGAACAACATCGTCGAGGGTGCTGTGGAGATAGATGTACGAAGCTTTGGTGTTCGTACTCCTCCTACAACAAGAGAAAACCCCAACTATGGTATTATAGGTATGTTCCATGTTCTTCCGCCTGCACTTGCATGGCTTTGGAGACTGGTTGCTCCCCGTGGTTACGCTAACCCCTCTATCATCGACAACAGCGGTTCCGCTATGAGCATGAAGAGTGAGGGTGTCGGTTCTTACTGGCCTTTCGCAACAGGTAAGAAAGTCGACCAGGCAAATCTTTTGCTTGAACAGATATTAAAGACACCGAGAACAAGATATATCCTTATCCCCAACCAGTACATTGGCTGCTTTAAAGTAGGCTTTGCAGGTCAGTGGGCTACAAGAGAGTATCTTTCACGCCGCGGCGGCGCTCACTTCAAGAAAGAGCAGCTGATTGAAGCACGTTGTCCTATCCTTGGTTATGTACCCCGTTCCGTAAAGATCGACGGTACACCTATCCCGAAGCCTTTGCTTCAGGTAAATACACAGGGTCGTGTGGGCAACGAGGGTTACGATGTCGGTGCAAAAATGCTTACCGATTTCTTCAAGGAACAGCTTAAACAGTTCGATACACCCGAACTTCTTCCTCTCGGTCATGAGATCATCCAGGCTTGCCTGAACGACGCCGATGTGGAAACTTACTACAATTTTATACCTAAGTTATAATAAAAATCCCGCCGTATCTCTCAAAAGGTACGGCGGGTCATTTTTTGTCGTTTTGTTCCTCGTAAAGAGTTTTGGCACGTTCCGAAACTCTTATTTTATTTGTCGGCGATAATTCTCTGTATGTGCTTATCAATTCCGACTCTTCGTCTGACAACATATCTGTTGTTTCGGGCTTTCGCCCTAAAATGTAGTCAACGCTGACATGACATAACTCCGCAATGTCAATGATGTAGTTTATCGGGGCTTTGGTTTCCCCTGTTTCATATCGGCTTATTTCCTGCTGTGTTATCCCAAGCAATTCGGATATTTGGTTTTGTGTATATAGTGATTTCCTTACCGTCGCAAGGTTGGGGTAAAGATATGAATTGTTGTCCATAATATGGTATTTCTTTCTTGTTATAAGAACATATATGATGTATACAATTTATTTTTACTACATTTCTGCTGTATTGACAAGCACGGAATGAGCTGTTATAATGCACTTAAATAGACGTAAGATAGAAAGGAGAACAATATATGGAAAAAAAATCAAATAAAATAATAGCTTTTTTGCTGGCGAGCGTAATGATTTTGGTGATGTTGCCGCTTAATGTTGTTTCGGTTCGTGCAGCAAGTTTTATACCGCGCTATGATGCGCCAAGTAGTAGTGACAGCTACTATCATTCGTTGAATTATTATAAAGGATTATATGGTATGCCAAACTGCACTTGTTATGCTTATGGCAGAGCGTATGAATTGTTGGGGGAAGAACCTAACTTACCTCATAATAATGCCGGTGCATGGTGGTGGGATAATATAAATTCGGGGGCATATCCGTATGGTTCGACCCCCAAATTAGGTGCGATAGCCTGTTGGGATGAATATGACAAGGATAGTGGTCATGTCGCTGTTGTAGAAGCAATAGATGGCGATTCGGTCACTATTTCGGAATCACACTACCAAGGGGTTTATTTTGATACTCGCACAATTAATTCAGATTCATCTGATTATCTTACTTCAAGGAGGTTTTTGGGGTATATTTATGTGCTGGATGACCAAAATATGGGGCCGATTTGCGGTTATGATTCACCGCAGGAAAATTCAGTTATAACGGGTTCAACTTTTAGATTTGCGGGTTGGGTACAGGCAGAAAAGCAAATCACAGATATAACTTGCAGTATAAATGATGGACAAGCATATATTCAAGCCTTATTATATACAAGACCGGATGTTCCCAATGCAACGGCATTTCTTATTGAAGAAGCAAGTACAAAATACTTTCATGGTGGAACGAATTATGTTTCGGTATGTGTGGGTTACAGTGACGGAACGGCCGAAACTGTTGCAAGGAGGGCAATTTCATTCCCGAATACTGTTTGCGGATATGATTGTCCGACAGATAATGAAGATATAAATGATATGACATTCAGATTTCAGGGATGGGTAAATGCTCCCAAAGATATTTCAAGCATAACTTGCAGTATAAACGATGGACAATCGTATGTGAATGCTTTATTGTACACAAGACCGGATGTTCCGGGTGCAACTGCCTTTCTTATAGATAAGGTGAGTTCGGAATTGTTACACTTTGGAGAAAATTACGTTTCGGTTTGTGTAAATTACAAAGACGGTACGGGAGAAACCGTGGCAAGACGAAAGGTGTTTAAACGATATGCGGGAGCTGTAGATGCACCTTTGAACGGAGAATTTATTACAGAAGATACCTTTGCTTTTCGCGGATGGGTATTAGCAAATAAAAGCATAAAATCAATTAAATGCAATTTGAATGACGGCAGTAAATATTTTGATGCCGCCATGTATAAAAGAGAGGATGTTCCGGATGCCGATGCCTATAGTGTGAAAATCTCAAAAAATGAACTTAGCAATTACGAAAATACACTTTCTATATATGTCGAATACAATGACGGAACAATTATGGACATATGCAAGACTGTAGTCTATAAGGCTGAACTTGCAAATATGGGAGATAGATTTGACGGTAACATTTATGGTGTCGGTTCTCAAAAATTGTTGACTGTTGATTCGGCAGAAAATATTGTAATAAATTCCGATATTAACAGCGATACACAACTTTGGGCATTTTATAGAAATAGTGACGGTACATACACAATTACCAACACGGCTAAAAATAAAGTTATGGATAATTATGGGGGAACGGGGAAAACAGAATCAAATGTCCAAGTATGGGAATCAAATGATTCAAATGCACAAAAGTGGCGTATTATAAAATCAACGGGAGACTATTTTTATTTTGTTCCGCTGTGTTCTTTGAATTGTGCTTTAGATGTTTACGGAAATTATAAAGATGATGGAACGAATGTTAGACTTCATACTTATATAGGAAATACGAATAAAGCACAGCAGTTTAAAATATTAAGGAAAGATATGGGTGATGTTAACTCGGATGGAAAAGTCGATAAAGAGGATTCGGAAATGCTTCTTAAATACATAAGTGGGATAAATGTTGAAATCAATGAATATGTAGCCGACATGAACGCCGACAACAGCATTGACCTGCTTGATGTAATAGAAATACTCAACAAATCAAAATAAAGTAAGGACTATCCCGTCAATCAAAATGGCGGGATAGTTTTTTGTGTATAAAACGCCGAAAAATTCCAAATATTACAATTCAATTATTTTCATTTTTACTCTTGTTTTAAGTGTCGAAATATGATATAATAGCAGACAGTTTCCGACATGGAACAGGGGAAATCTGACAATTAATAATACTATATATAGGAAGAGGATAACAATGCGAAAGAAGTTTTTAAAGCTTGTATGTGCGCTGGGAACTGCGGCGGTGCTTGCTTTGGGCATGGGTACTGCGGCTATGGCTGCCGATTATTTACAGTACGAAACGCCCGAAAAGTTTGTGCAGATGTACGAAACACACGTAAACATAGATTTTATGGGCAATTCAAAAGGGCTTACACAGTGTTGGTTTTACAATAACCGCCTTTGTGTGCCGCTTCGTGCAACGGTAGAGGCGCTTGGCGGTACATTGCAGACAGACAGCGAGGCAGGCGAATTTATCATAACCATAGAGGACAAGACAAAGCGTTTCAAAATTGCGCCCTCCGAGGGCAACCGTGTCACAACGCTTTATGTTGACGGTGTGGGTTATATGTATATGTATGACTTGCTTAATGCCTTTGATATGACACCCACATTCAATATAGACGACAATCTTGTCACTATTTATAAAAAGCAGACGACCATGCCGCCCGACCTGTTGCAGGGCCCGGGAGAAACGGCTCAGACGGCCTATCTTCGTCTTGAAGATATCGTAGCAGACGGCCTTGACTACAGCGGCAGAAAATACTCCGACAAAAACTGCGAAAAGCTTATGACTATAGGAGAGTATCTTTGGTTAAGAGGTCAGGAATATTATATTGCATGGATACCGTTTTATCTTAATCCGCCCTACGGCGTTTCAAACGAGCTGACGGACAATACAAATCTCTACAATTCGTGCTTTATGTATACGCTTGACTTTTTGAGCGAGCATGGCGGACACATGGGCGTACACGGCTATACACACCAGTACGGCAATGCAAAGAGCGCAGACGGCTGGGAGTGGGGCGTAAATACACCTTACACGGTAACGGAGCAGATGCAGAGACTTATTCTTGCAAGACAGACTGCCGAGCGTTTCGGCTTCAAGACCGAATTTTTTGAATTCCCGCATTACGGTGCGACCACAGAACAGCTTAACATGGCGGAAAGATACTATGATGTCATTTACCAGTCACATCCCGATACCGCTAAGGCATACAATATCGCTTCAAGGGTAACGGACGGTAAAAAGACTTTCTATATCCCGACACCTGCGGATTACATACATTCCGTGTTTGATACGCCTTTTGCGCTTGACAGACTTACACAGTCCAAGCAAAAGGGCTGGGAGATAAGCATTTTCTATCACCCTGCACTTGACTTTGCACAGATACAGTATACAAACGATGGCTATGTAAGAAGTTGGAATATGCCGTCGGATGCGGTTCTTCCACAGCTTGTGAACCATGTAATGAGTTTGGGCTATACTTTTGACGGCTTCGATGCTGCAAAATATCAGAACAGATAATAAAAAACAGGAGGATGGCGGAGGCTGTCCTCTTTTTTTAGGGAGATGAGTGTATGAAAATTGCATTGTGCCAGTCGGCAATAAAATATGAGGATAAAAAATTCAATATTGATGCAGCAAATGAAAGTGTCAAACTTGCATCAAAGTGTGGGGATGATATGATATTGTTCCCCGAAATGTCTTTTACGGGATTTTCCATGAATACGGATAAGACTAAAGAAAACAACGGAGAAACACTCGCTGCAATGGCGGATATTGCAAGGGAAAATAATATTGCCGTGGGTTTTGGTTGGGTGCTTGACTGCAAAGGAAAAGCAAAAAATATGTATACCGTTCTGGATAAAAACGGCAAGATATTGGCTGAATATGCTAAAATACACCCGTTTTCGTTTGCGGGTGAGGACAGATTTTTTGAGGGCGGAAAAGATATCTGCCGTTTTGAATATATGGGCGTGAAAATCGGCGTTGCAATATGCTATGACCTTCGCTTTCCTTATGTTTTTTCGGCTGACTGCGATCTGATGCTCGTCCCTGCCAATTGGCCGAAAAGCCGTATGGATCATTGGCTTGCACTTTTAAAGGCGAGGGCGATAGAAAACCAGTTTTATATCGCAGGCGTGAATTGTACGGGTGTACAGGATAAAACCGAATATAACGGCAATTCCTGCGTTTTTGACCCCAACGGAGAAGAACTCGTCAGACTTGAAAACAGCACAGGTATTATCCGCACAAATATTGATATTGCATGGGTTCAAAGTGTAAGACTGGCTTTCCCCGTAAGACAGGATAGGATAACATCATAAAACATGATAGTATAAATTCGTAAAAACAACATGAACAACATGATAAGATAAATTCGTAAAAAATCCTTGACATTTCGCTTAAAAAGTGGTATTCTATTATAGCTGAGCGGATATGGCGGAATTGGCAGACGCGTAGGATTCAGATTCCTATCCTCGAAAGAGTGGTGCAGGTTCAAGTCCTGTTATCCGCATTAACATTTTGTAGCACTTCATCAAGTTCGATGGAGTGCTTTTTTCATAGCTGTTTAAGCGGGTTTGGTGAACAATCAAACTTTTCGTCTAATGTCGTCAAGTTTCATCTGACTAAACTTTTTTCGGTTATTTTTAGTCAAAGTTTAGTCAGAATGTTAGTCAAAAATTAAGTCAAATTACCATATTTTTTAAAAAATATCCTATCAAAAATATAATAAGGCTTATATACGAGGGGGCATTAATGAACAATAAAGATAGAAATATATCGACAGATCAGGTCACAGCCGATAAGCTGACACAGCTTGAAGCAAAGTTGCATGGCAAATATATTTCTGAAAGATAGGATATTTATGATAACGAAAAGGCAATGCTAATCACCATGGGTTGTGAAACATCAAGTGTAAAGGAAACAGTGGGGAGCTTGCAACAACATCCGCGGTATGTTGATGTGTAGCTTGGATAAGATTGAAGAATATTTGTCGAATTGTTATAAGACATTAGTGAGGGTAATATCTTTTTTATATGTTGAAATAACAGAAATTTTGTTGTATAATGTACCTAGAAGGAGGTAGATATATGGCAACATTTCTGAAACTCGTTAAAATACTTTTGTTGGCGTTATTTTCAGCTACATCGTGGTTTCCTTATTTTGGTCTTTATACGTTTAAAGATATATGTACAATACCATTAATACAACCATTTCATTTAGAAAAGCACAATACTGCAATATGCATAATAATCATAATATTATATATGCTAGTATCATTTGGTGAAATTATTGTAGAAGGCAATAAAGGACTTAAACTAACCAGAAACGTACATAATATTCTTCATAAATTTAGAGATGAACTATTTAAATTTAAACAGCAGGCAGAAAAAATAGCTTTTAAGGATTCTACAGATTACAATATTAAAAAGTTTTACAAAGCTTTTAGCAAATATCCGCTTAGTATATGTGAAGAATTAGCAAGTCTACTTAAAGAAAATTATGGAAAGGACTATAATGTTTGTATAAAGTTAATAAACGCTTCTAATAATAAAATCAAAACTGCAAAAGTTTATACATTATGTAGAGCTGGTGCTGATAAAGTGGAAAGAGAGAATGAAGATAATGGTGAAGTTAAATTAATTAATAATACTGATTTTAAGCAAATTGTTATGGGGAACAAGAAAAAATATAATGTCAGTACGTTTTCAGTTGCCAATTTGCAAGCACTAATATTTTTTTCAAAAGTTATAAAAGCTTTAAAACTAGACAAAGAATTTTCTATATATGAAAATACTTCGGAAAATATTTTAAAGAAATACAAGTCTACTGTTGTTGTTCCGATAAGATTAAATAGAGATTTTAGTAAAGAACATACAAGTTTTCAAACGAATAAATTTTACATAGTTGGTTTTTTGTGTGTGGATTGTAAGGAAATTCAGACTAGTAACACACAAAAACAAATCAACGAAATAACAAAGGGATTCGGAGATTTATTATATATTTATTTTAATGAAATTGCTAATAGTTGTAAAATGAAGACTAATTTTTCGGATAAACCTATTGACTTTTTTGAGTGATAGCAGTATAATGAAATATGTTAATTAAAATTAGTATAAGGAGGACGAGTTTGTGAAACAGTATTTTTTCGCATTTCTTGCAATTTTTTTGGCACTAATTCCAGTTTCAACGACTCGTAATTGGGCTAATTTAATTGTTGAAAATCAACTTACTTTATCTGAGAAAAGTAATGATTATTATGAAATACAAGATATTTTTGGTAATAATAAGGCTTTGAAAAATGCTATTAAGGAAGAAATAAAGAAAAGCAGAGGCAAATTATAAGAACCAAGGCACCCACCATAAGGGTGTCTTTTTATTTGTACTACATTTTACATATTATGTATATAACTATTACACTTATTAGCCTTGTTCAGCTTATAACTTGATAATTTCTTAATTAATGATGTCACTGTGCGTTTAAGATTGTCTCTGGAATTGATAGTTTTTCGAAAAATTGTGAAATTTATAACAGTAATTTGCGTATAGAATTGCGTAAACCTTAATACACTTTTCTACGACTAAGTTTACGCAATTCTAATAAGGATAATCTGTTATAATAAGGACAAGTCAAAAGAACCCCGATAAATAGAGGGTTTGAATGATTTGTCCTTTTCATTTTACCCTATTATTTATCCCAAATCAAGTGAAATATCACAAAATACGAAGGAAATACGAAGGAGGTAATGCAATGGATGAAACAGCAAAGGCGATCGCCGAGAAGTACGGTGTAACGGACAAGCTGAATGAGCTTGAAAGCCGTATACTTGAAAACCGATATGCTACAAGTGTTGAGTTTGACATAAGCGGTTTTACGGATAAGATATATCAGGTAATTATGTTTGAGGAATTGGAGATCGGTACGGATGCACTTGCCGAAAAGTACGGTATTGAGTTTCCGCCCGATAGGCCGAAGAAAGAACCACAGCCGGAACACTTTGCTATTTCGCAATACCGCAAATTTAAGATGGCTGCGGGCAAAACTCTGAAGTCGATTTTGATTACCGCAGGTGTAAGGCTTTCTCCCTTTGATGTCAAGGAAGTCCGTGAAATGACAAGATATGATGAAATGGAACTTGGTACTATGGGAGATAAGAAAACAATGCTGTTCATTATTATTGATGATAAGGTTTCAACCTACAATTTTCTCGCCAACATGATGTATTGTCAATTATTCAAGGAATTGTGTGATAAGGCTGACACGGTATACGGAGGCAGACTTCCAGTTCATGTGCGATTTTTGATAGACGAGTTTGCCAATGTTGGGCAAATCCCTAACTTTGAGAAAATTATTTCGGTCATTCGTTCAAGAGAAATTTCGGTAAGTGTAATTGTTCAAAATCTCGCCCAAATAGAATCGCTGTAAAATCAAAGAAAAAATCACCCTCGCTTGAAACCAAAGTGAGGGATAACATTTATAATGGCATGGATGTAGAAAACGCCGTAATTACATATATTCTTTTGCAGTCGCAGACAGACAGCATAAGCCTCGGCAAAAAGAACAAGACCACATATATCCACTTCAAAAATGAGAAGATAAATAACTTCCTCAATGAGTGGTACAC
>JAFUAF010000060.1 GCA_017460805.1 Bacillota bacterium
CTCAGTCAGCCGTTGTAGTTTTTTGTCAAAAGCCGATAAAATGGCGGCTGACAGCTCCCCTAAAGAGGGGAGCCAAGAAACGCGCACCGCAGTTACCGGACTATCGGGAACCACGAAACTCCCGCCGTGGCTATTGAAGAAACGGACTGTCGTCCTTGCCTGCCCTTTTAGGGTAGGGGGACCGCTTGCGGTGGAAGGGTTTGCGGACTTCGTGTAGAAGTCCGCTGTCCCCGCCAATAACGCCCCGTCAAATACCAATAAGTAGTTACTTATAAACAGTGGCGCGCAAGCGCGTTGCGGGAAGTCGCACGGGAATCGTATCGCGCTTCGCGCTCAACTCCCAGTCCCGTGCTCCAGCGACGATTTGCTAAAGCAAATCGTCGCTAAATTCCAATTTTAAAACAGCAAAGGAGAAACACAAATGGATAATTTTAATCTTGAACTTCCCACGGAGGAAGCCGTAAAAAAAGAAGTGGAACAGCTTATAATGCCGACGGAAAAAGAACAGGTAGTTATAAACGACACAGCACAGGTAAAAGCCGACCAGATATTCAAAATAGACATTGACAATTTTGAACAGCGCAAGGAATACACAGACGTTATAGACCAGTTTGGTCTTAACGACATGAAAGCCGCATCAAACAGCAATGCTATCCTGCAAAAGCGCATCAACAGCTTTGAGATAACAGGCTCGGAAAACGGCGAAGTAGCACAGACACTTGCGGAGCTTACACTTAAAATGAAAGACCTTGACCCCAGTCACCTTGACTTTGCGAAAAAAGGCGTACTCGGCAATATTTTCAACCCCGTAAGGGCATATTTCGAAAAATACAAGACCGCCGATGCGGAGATAGCGACTATAATCGACTCTCTCAACAAAGGCAAGAAAAGCCTGCAAAACGACAATGTGACACTCGAGCTTGAAGAAAAGAGTATGCGCGAGACCACAAAGAAAATGCAGACCAATATAGAACTCGGCCTCAGGCTTGACAACTGTCTTTCGGCAGGCATAGAGCAGGCAAGGATAGAGGGCGCGGATGAAGAGAAAATACGTTTTATCGAAGAAGAGATACTTTATCCCCTGCGCCAGCGCATCGAGGACTTTCAGCAGGTACAGGTCGTTTCCCAGCAGGGCATAATCGCCATGGAAGTTCTGCGCCGCAACAACAAGGAGCTTATCAGAAGCGTTGACCGCGCAAACAACGTGACCGTTACCGCTTTAAGAACAGCCGTTACCGTAGCGGGCGCACTCTACAACCAGAAAATAGTTATCGAAAAGGTGGATGCACTCAACAAGACCACCAACCACATGATAGACTCTACCGCAAAAATGCTGCGTCAGCAGGGTGTAGCCGTACACGAGCAGGCGAACAACAGCACACTTAACGCAGATGTACTTAAATCTGCTTTTGAGGAAACTTTCGCCGCACTTGACGACATTTCAAACTACAAGCGTGAAGCTCTGCCGAGAATGAAGCAGACTATCGAGGACTTCAAGCAGATAGCCGAGGTAGGCGAACAGCGCATATCCGAAATGGAGCGCGGAGGAATGTTATAAAAAGGAGGGGTAAGTATGGACAATACGGCAATTTTGAGCAGCAAATCGGATTATACGTATTTCAAATACAAAAATACACTTATACGATTTAAAGCCCCATATTCTCTTGAGTATTATGACAAAATACTCAAATGGGACAACGGCTATCTTGTTGTAATGGCAAAATATCAAGACGAAGAACCCGAAGAAGAATATATTGACCTGCTCCCCATACTCACCAACCTATATATCGACCCCGATGAATTTTTAAAGAATATAGAAAGAGTAGTGATAAACTATGATTGATATAAAAAAAATAGCCGACGAAGCCGATATGATAATCAATTTTTATGCCTTTACGGTTTCGGGGGATATGGTGCGTGTACTTAACCTTGAAAACACATCCGAAGCTGCCGTGCTGAATATGAACGGAGAAATGCTTGAGACCACAATGACCGATGATGAATTGGCACAGGTTTTAAAATATTTTTCAAAAAACAAAAAATATCTGGAGGAAAACCATGCCTAAATACTTTCGGTTTAAGATTTGCGGATATTACCTGTATTTTACATCTCATTGTGTTATTGAAGCCATGCACGTACACGCAAGCGAAGATACGACACAGCGCGGCTCTGCAAAATTCTTTGTTATGGAAAACGGTGATACTACCATAGAAAACAAAGGAAAGCTGAACGAGCGTGAAATAAGCATAATACGCAGTTTTATTAAAGATAACTATCAAGAAATGTATGAAATATGGTCAAAAAAGAGTCATAACGGTTTTTATCGGGGAGAGCAGACCAATTAAGGAGAAATTTATGGAACAACAGCCAAGTCTGGCATACAAAACCAAACAGATAATAAAAAACTACGAATTTGCGTTTAAAAAGAACTTCGGTCAGAATTTTCTTGTGGACGAGAGGGTGCTTGACAAGATAGTTGCTTCGGCGGAACTCACCCCCGAGGACACGGTGCTTGAGATAGGCCCCGGCATAGGCACACTTACACAGGCGCTTGCAAGACACTGCAAAAAGGTCATTGCGGTCGAGATAGACAAAACGCTCATCCCCATTTTAGAGGAACTGCTTTCGGACTTTGACAATATAGAGCTGATAAACGAGGATATTTTGAAGGTGGATATAGAGGAACTGGCGGCGAAGAACGGCGGCAAAAAATTAAAAGTTGTCGCAAACCTGCCCTACTACATCACTACCCCGATAATTATGAATATTCTTGAAAAACAGCTGCCTGTCGAAAGCATAACCGTTATGATACAAAAGGAAGTTGCCTACCGTATGCAGGCACAGCCAAAAAGCAAGGACTACGGCTCGCTTTCACTGGTAACACAGTATTACTGTACGCCCTACCTTGTGGCAAATGTACCTCAGAACTGCTTTATGCCGCGCCCCAATGTGGACAGCGCCGTAATAAGGCTGACCACGCTTGAAAAGCCTGCCGTAGATGTAAACGACCGCGAGCTTTTGTTCCATATAATAAAAACGGCATTCAGCCAGCGCAGGAAAACGCTTTTGAACTGCTTTTTCAATGCTGGCGGCTGGGATATGAGCAAGGAAGAACTGACCGCACTTATAAACGAGGCGGGCTATGACGAGAAAGTCCGCGGCGAAGCGCTTTCCTTAGAGGACTATGCAAAGATAACCGCCGTATTTGAAAAGGCGCTGAAAAAGGCATAAAATTTTGTTTTCGGCATAAGATATACAAAAACTTTGGAGTTTTTTATGCCGAATACATACAGACGTTTTATACTGCCGATGAACACATCAAGCGGTGCGGGCGGCCGCTGTCTTGCGGAAATACTGCCAAACGGGAGTCTGCGCATTACCCTGTGCATAAAGGGGCTTACGCGAAAGCCGCTCAATTTATGGGTATTTGACGACACCTCCGCCGTTTCCTATCCGAAAACGATTTTTGCCGACAGGAACGGCACACTTGAAACAAGGCTTTGCATACAGGACAGCGGACTGAAAAAAGTCTGCTGTGTTGCGCTGACCGACAGCGATATGCAGGCCGCGGCAGTTGGCTATACCAACCAAAAGACGGATTGGCAGAGCATTTTAAGGCAGGGCGGCAAAATCGAGGAAACGCAGGAAGAAGCCGAAGAAGAGATCTCCGAAGAGGAGTTCAAAAGCAAAGTAAAAGAGCTTGTGAGCGAGCTTGACGAAAGTCTGTCGGAAGACAAGCAAAAGGGCGAATGGCAGAAGATAAGCATAAAAGAGCTTGCACAAATGCAGAAATTTCAAAAGTACGCCCGCAATCCCTTTGTAACGGCGGAATTTAACAAATATCAGCACCTTATCTGCGCCGAGGACGAGAAATTTATATCCCTTGGCATACCCTGTGCGCCGAACGAGCGATTTGCGGGCGCTGCGCAGGGATTCAGGCTGTTTAAGCAAATTGACGGCATAGATTATGTCATTTTAAAATGTGAGAAGTAAAAGGAGAAAATTATTCGAATACGCAAGAAAAACTGGTTTGAGGATGAAATGGCGAACAACCGCGCCATAGTTAAAGAGCCGACGGAACACAAAGGACATTGGCACGAATTTTTCGGCAACGACAACCCGATACATATAGAGATAGGCTGCGGCAAGGGTCAATTCCTTTCCGCAATGAGCAAGCGCGACCCCGATATAAACTATATCGGCATAGAACGTGAGCCGCAGATAATAGTTACGGCGCTGAAAAAAAGCCGCCTTGCGGAGACGAACACAAATATTGCATTTTTTATTGCGGATGTGGCAAACCTTGGCGAAATATTTGAATCGGGCGAGATATCCCGCATCTACACCAACTTTGCAGACCCCTGGCACAGAAAAAGAAAATGGGCAAAGCGCAGGCTCACCCATAAGAATTTTCTTAATATTTACGAGGGATTGTTCGGCGAAAACGGCGGCGAACTGTTTATGAAGACCGACAACAAGGTACTTTTTGAGTTCAGCCTTAACGAGATAGCCGATAAGGGCTGGCGGCTGCATAATATCAGCCTTGACCTGCATAACAGCGACTTTGAGGGCAATATCATGACCGAATACGAGGAGCGTTTCAGCAGTATGGGTATGCCGATATACAGACTTGAGGGCTATTATAAAAAACTGCCCGAAATAAAAGAAACAAAAAAATCGGAAAAAAACGAAGAATAAAATCATTTCACGGGGTCTCTTGCCGTCACGACACAGTTTCTGACGACTTTTGAGACCTCGTTTGTTTTGTCGTAAATTATCTCGGTTTCCGAAAAAAACTTGTCAAGCGCCTTTTTTAAAGCCTTGCTTTTCTTTTCAAGGCTGCCGTCCGTGCAGAATACGTTTACGGCATAAACCCCGCCCGCATTAAGGCAATTCGTCACATCTTTAAGCGCCCACGGGGAATACATTTTGCGCGGCGCTTTATCGCCTATATAGGCATCATTCAGTATTATATCGTACTTTTTGCCGCAGGTCTTTAAATACTTGTAGGCATCGCCGAAAACAACACCAAGACGGGTGTTGTCCGCATCAAACTTCTCAACAGCCTCATCAAGATAAAAATATTTTCGGGCAAGCTGATAAATGCCCTCAAAAAGCTCGACTGCATCCATATTTTTGTCGGGATAGCGGCTCAAAAAATATTTTGGATAGGAAAAACCCCCGCCGCCCATAAGCAGTACATTTTTACATTCGGGCAGGCTTTGCACCACGCTGTCAAAGCCAAACATATAAGGGTATATTATTTCAAAATGTTTTTCGGGTGCGGTAAAAGCGGCGGACTGATGCCCGTCGCCGACAGCCATTATTCTTATATTTTCATCCCCGACAGACCTGTCAAAAATTCTGACAAGGCCTGCATCACAGTTAAATTCTTCGTACATAAAAACCCCTCGGAGACAGGGGGGACGGTTCTTCTGTCCCGTATGGGACAGCAATAACCGTCCCCCTGTCTCGTCGTTTCCTCTGTCTCTGCTACAAAAATTTATTCATTACCATTCCCGCTGCAAATGACAGCGCATTTGTCACCGCCGACAGCCTTAAATACCACAGTTTGCTTTTTAACGTATCGTCCGTGAACCTGTCCAGCGCATCGTAGAGCCATGCCTCGGCAAACAGCACTATCACTTCCCCTATTGCCGAAAAAATGACCCATGCGGTCTGTCCGCCAAGCCGATAGGCAACAAATATGCCCAAAAAATTCAAAACGGGGTTTGTGAGCATATTCACCCATACATTGAACATGAAATATTTTTTTCTGCGGGTCATTAAAAGCGTGATAATGCCCTCGACGAGCCACGTCAGCAAAAGTGCCGCGGACATGGAAGAAATGCCGTTTAAAATTTCAGTTTTTGTCATCTTCTTTTTCCTTTATATCATTTTGGGCGTTTTCATCCATCATATCCTTCTCGAATTTTTTTACCGTTTTATCCGCAAATACCGCTACCGCAGCTATGGATATGATAACCACTATAAGAATTATCGGTCCCGACAGAAAAGCCAGATAATCAAAAGGCGAAAACATCACATCAAGCATCGTCATTTTTATCGTCCTTTCTCTTTTCATCTTTATCCGCTGCTTTATACGCAAAATAAGCTATCGCAAATATGGATATTACTATTATCATCAAAACGACAGGCCCCGAAAACACCAGTAAAAAGGCCAGCGCTTCCGGTGCTGCCATTGCATCAAGCATCATCATTTTTATCGTCCTTTTTCTTGTGTTTGTCTGCGGCGTATGCCGCAAAAATCATCACGGCAGCAATCGAAACGATAACAGCGCCCGCTATGATAACAGAGCCGTAGTTGTTCCAAAACATTTCCGCAGGAGACGGCACCATTGCATCAAGAATTTTCATTTTTCTTTTCACCCTTTCTGCGTTTAAGCTCCTTGTGTATCTTTATAGCTTGGTCTATCACCAAACCAAAAGCAATAAACCCGACCAAAAAGATGAAAAATATCCCAATACCTTCGCCATAATTGCCATCTGCGGCAGCGTTAAGAAGAAAATCAAATGTCATCTTTCTCACTTTCCTTTTGGTCTTGTTCTATCACTTTTTCTTCATATTTTTTGTGTGCCGATTTAAGCGCAAAATCTATTACAGAAACTATCGCTACTATCAGAAACATAACGCCAAGCACTATCAAAAGCATGGAAGCGCCGTCCGTTACGGGAGAAGCAATGGGGTTAAGGAAATAATACATATTTAAGCCTCCTGCTTTTTACCGCGGCTTGCAAAGAACACAGCTGCCGAGATAAGCGCAGCCGCAAGAAAGAACGCAGCCACCACAGCCACAAGTACCTGACCGAGTGACGAGATGCCGACAGCAGCGGCAGTATCATTTACAGCCTGTGCCGCGGTCTGTGTTTCGGGCGGGATATAGATAACATCAAGAAAATTTGCAAACATAATTATTCCTCCTTTAAATCTTTGTCGGGTGACATTATATAATAAAGTGCCGCTATGCACACAAGGGTGAGCACGGCCAAAAAGCTTATTTGTGAGATAAAATTTTTAACGGGCGGATAAAACGCGGGTATAGTGCCCACAAGCAGACCCGTTGTGGTAACGCCGTAAGCCATAAGCGGATGTTTTGGTGCGGCGGAGACCAGAATACCGAGCGTAGACGCCATAGTCATGGAAAACAGCGCAACACCGATAAGCGAGACCCACATCACATTGCCGCCTATTATAAGCAGCGGCAGGGAAAGCACGGTCGAAACAAGGGCCGTCTTTTTCGCTCCGAATTTATCCGAAAGTATGCCGCCAAGCCCCTTTCCAATGCCCATCATGGAAAACAGGCAGAACGTCTGCAATGCCGTTTTATTCCATGCGGTCGGGATGCTGTAGCTCATAAGCCCCCTGACGCTTACCACAAAAAACGCAAGCATAATGACGACCGCGGTATTTCTGCGCTTGTCCGCCATTTTTATATCGGGATAGCTCTCCCCCGCTCTTTCGCAAATTCTATCGGCAAAGTAGATAAGCACGCCGCCGACAAGCATTGTGACAAAGCCTATCAAAAACGTCTTGTCCGATGCGCCGAGCAGTTTGCCCGTGACTACGCCGAACGAGCCGCCCGAAACAAACACCGCACTCGGCGCTATTTTATCCTTGCAGCTGAAAAGTGTTGCCTTAGCGCCGCCGACGTGTACAAAGGCGTTTCCGAGCGAGAGCACAAAAAATCCCGTTGTGCGCAGTATGCCCGCAGGACAGAACGCCCCCGCGCCGCCCAAAAGCACCATTATCGCACCGAGCATACCCACGGGAAGACGAGGTACACGCTCCGCCAGACCGCCTATAAAAAACTGCGGGAAAAAGGCAAAAATATCGTATAAAAGCGCCATAAGCGCCGCTGTTTCAAGACTGCCGAAGTATCTGCCGTAAAACTGAAAACAGATCACCTCCAGCGCAAAATGTATAAAAAACCATAATATACTTATTTTTTTAACAGAATCCATACCACACCTGCCTTTTCATAGTTACGATTTCAGTATAACATACAAACTATATTTTGTAAATCGTTTTATTTTTTTTGAGTTTTACTGTCTGCACAGGGCGATAAATTATAATTTCCCTATCGCCAAAACAGTTTTTCATCCTCACAGCAGACCGCTGTATAAAAAAAGAAGCTGTGAAGAAACAGCCCCGCAAACAAAAACACCTGCACGGGATTATAATTCAATGATCCGGTGCAAGTGTAAAGGTAATTGTATTTTATTATAGTGAACGTCAAAAATATTTGGACGTTCACTATAGGATGGGGCTCATAAATAATCCGCCTTAAGCAAGCCGATAGTGACACCTTATATGTGGTTTGAGCCGATTTTGCATATAAAAAAAGTGATGCTATATAGCTCTATAGACTATGTAACATCACCTTTTCCCTTTAAAGCATAATTAATATAAAAATTAAAAATTACTATACTCTATATAGTAAAACATCAATCCCAATCTGTTGATAAAATTTCCCCAGCTTCTTTGGATTCAATTGACAATATAATAACTGATCGATTTTCTTTAGCAATTTCTTCGTCAAAAACCCCCGTGCTCCATTCATCTTTATATCTGCTAGATTTTGCTCCTACCCCTATGGTTTTTATTCTATTCTCTGGAACTCCAAGTTCGCATAGGGTTTGTTTAACTTTTTCTGCTCGATCATTTGAAAGGGGTATATCTCCACCATTACGATTAGGATCAGCAGTTGTGCCAACCAATAAAATATTAAGATTAGGATAATTTAGAATATTATTGGCAACAGGTGAAATTATTTTTCTTGCTATCTTATCATCTCTGTATTCGGTAGAATTTGGTAGAAAGCCAAGTTGTTCTTCTGTTAATTTTACAGGCTCAGACCCATTCCAAAATATTATTTTTGTCACTAAAGGTGCATTTTCGACTATTCCATTAGTGAATACATCAATGAATATACCGTAATTTGAATCAGCACCAGTTTTATTAGATGAGACAGCATTGGATCTTTTTAAAATTTCACCCCATATGTACTGCAAATTTTTCTTATTTAATTCATTGAGTTCTTCTTGTTCTCCGCCGACTTCGCCCAAGCCATACCAAGTTACTGTAATACCGGAAAGATCAGGGATTTCCATTTTCTCATCTAACCTATCAATTATTTCATTTAATTTTTCTTTTGATTCTTCATCTTCCCAAATCTTTTTTTTATTACTAAGAAGATTCAAACACTCTTCATTTAAAAAATTAAATTCTCCTTTGGTGCTTAAACCAGTATCATATATTACCATCTCCTTTTTGATATCGGATCCCATTGAGCTTTCCATCTTGTTTATAGCATCCAATCCTTTTTGCAATGACTTTAATGTATCTGCCTCCGGTTCAACAGCAACAGCGCTTTCGAGACCTTCAATTAAGGAGGTTGTTTGGTTATCAATATAATCTCTTTGCCATATTTCTTTATATTGTGCATTTTCCTTTGATTCTTTAATGTACTCTCCGTCATAGTATCCCACTATTTTGTTATCCTGGATTTCCAATTCAGGTTCACCATCATTGATAATTAATGTCACATTCCCAAAATCAGAATATATATCATTGAATTGTTTGGTATCTATATTTATTAATTTGCTGTTTGAGTGTTTTCCATATATGATTGCCAATGCTGTTGGCTTTTCTTCTGCTGTATTTGTTTTTTCTTTAATACAACCTGTCAAAGATGATACTGCAATAAATAAAAATGCACATTTGATAAATATATTTACTTTATTCATTTTAACTATCCTTTCTCAAATTATTGATATAGATTGTTGCATATAAACTTCCCTGCCTATTATCAAGTATATTTTTATCTCATAAATAAACAGGCAATAAACATTATTATTTTGTTATAGTTTTGTTAAAACATATAATCTCAGTCTTGTTCTTAATTGTTCTAAATCATTTATGGTATTATTGTATCTTTGATCTTCCATCTGAATAAAGATATCTTTAGTTATATTATCATCTAAAACCTCTTGAAGGCACCCTTGCAAGCGCCTTTTTCTTACCTTTAATATTCGGATTTCTTTAGTTAATCTCGCAATATCAAATAAAAGCGGATCAAATGATAAACAGCCAACAGTTAAATTGATAAGACTTGTTATAATAGGCATTATACACATTAAAATTGTCATAGGAATTGCTAAACTATTAGGACCTTGTGTATATGCTATGTTTTTTGTTAAAACTCGAAATACAATATTAACTATTATGCCAAGCAAACATGCTGATGTAGAAAAAGTTAAAACCCAAGTATGAATATTTCTTCCAAGCTTATAACATTTTAAGCATATAGCATATCCAATATATAATGGAGCAATATCAAAAGCTGCTGTTAACCCCAAAACAATCATAAGCCTGTTTAATTCACTATCTTTAACTGTTAATCTTACTATTTGAGAAAAACCAACATAATCAATAAATAAAAAAAACAAAACTAAGAATGTAGAAAAAACAACATTTGTAAAAATGACTCTGTTTTTGAATATATCAAGCAGTTCTTCATCTTTTTGTATTTTAATCGAGCCATCTTTTTTTAATTGTACCAATTTACTCATTTTAATTATCCTCCTCTTCTGTGTCGTCCCCACTATATGTTTTTACGCCATTTAACATTAAAGTTCCGTTATACAAAGGATTACAATCTTTATATAATGTTTTTACAAATTCAAGTTCTGTTTCCTTATCTATAATCTGTTCTTCCAATGATATAATTGAGTCTTCAAATTCAATTTTGTCACTTGCACGACGTCTAAAAAATTTGTTTATTGCCTCTCGATTTTTTAAATGCTGATTTTCAGCTTCAGATTTTAGTCTACCAATGTATTCATCAATTAAAGCATAAAAATATTCTTCACATTGCTCACCATTTGATTTTTGTTTTCGTAAATTTTTTATCTTTCGATCTATAATCTGCTCGAATTTACTTTTATGCACTTTGATTTTTGTAAATTCAAAATCATTAATGTTTGGCATTGTATACGGAATTCGTTCTATTATGCCATCGTATGTTTTTTTAGACATTTGAACCACTCTCCTTGTAATAATATTTATCCGATGCTTACTTCAGTTAAAATTATGATAAATTTTATCATTATGAGTTAAATATAGTCAAACAAATATATTTGATAAAAGAGTAACTCTTAACAAGGTTATTGTGTTAATTATAAACTACTGCATCGTATATTAAAGGATATACCTGTCTATCCCCTGTACAACTTATCTCCAGTATAGAACAGTTATTAATTCCCATGCTATCAATTTCCAATTCCTTAGTTGAAACTTTATCTAAATTAGAAAAACTCTTGATGGGATTTCCGTCAATGCTTATAGAAACCATACATTTACGATCACCATAAGATTTCTCATCAATTGCTAATTTAAATCTCAATAAAGAATAGTTTTCATTCAAACTGTATATTACTTTGGTTTCATTGTTCAGTCGGGCAACATTTGAATGAGGATTACCATATGAATCCGTAGCATTTTCCACGACTTCATAATTATTGCTATCGACTATTCTTTGAGAGAATAATTTTGTGCTGTCCGAAACTACTCGTCCAATAAATACATTATCATCCTGCACGATCAACTCTTTGTTTTTGTCTATTACCTTTTCAAGAATTTCTTTAGAAAAATATTCTGTACCATTAACCATAGCGAAAGAATTGCTTTTGTTTATGTTTATATTTTCTCCGTTAATATATAATCCCATGTCCTGTGTTTTTACGGAAGGAGAGTCGTTAAACATAGATTCTAATTGTTCCTTTTCATTAGTTACTTTTTGATAATCACTAAAGTACTGTGTATTTTTAGCTTCCAAATCTTCGTTGCTTTTAACTAATTCATTATATCGAGTAACAAAATCATTAACATCATTTATAATCACATTATTTTCATTACCTGTAACATTCGCAATCTGCGATTGAATAGCTTCGATTTGATTGCTTTTACCGGTATCATATCCAATAGCAGCTGCTGTAACTGTTCCAATTAATCCTATTAAAGCTACAACTATTGCTTTTTTCATATATATCACCACCCTAATTTTATAGTCTTATAAAAATAATTAACCTCTTTTATTATATCATATACCAAATTTATACAAAAATCAACAGAAATACATTATGTATTTCAAAATTGTAAAAAATGCATAAAATCCACCTATTATTGCGCTGCTGGATAACATATATATTGTATTGTTTTGAATTGCGCAATACACTTCCCCCTGTTTATTCACATAATAGATTGACATACTTCTGGTACGCAATGCCCATATCTCTATTATATGACATAAACTGATAAAAAAGTCACTTAAATTAGAAAATTATTTAATTATAAAAACAGCCCACTTATAAGATGCTATCTTGCAAGTGAGCTGTTTTTGAATTTTCCTATGGTTATTATAAGAATTAGCTTTCGGTAAAACTGATATAGTAGAGATATGTGTTTGTTGTGCCTCTACCTATGGTATATATTCCGCCTGCGGTAAGGTTTATTTCAGTTGCGCCGTCGGCAGAAACGGAATAGGTATCATTACCAATCTTTATTGTAGGATTGGTTCTTGGACTGTGTGTTACTACTGTGAGTTTGCCTGCTTTTGCGGCGGTAAAGGTTACGGCAGTGTTGGTTTCCATTTTTATTGCCTTTGTTAAGGTCAAATCGCCGTAGGTTATCGGGGTTGCTCTTGTCCACTCATTTGCGGAAGCTACGGTGTAGAAACTATCTGTGTTTGTATTGTCGGTATAGTTCCATATATATACGGGCTTGGGCAGTTCGTATTCAAAGGATATATAATAAACATAGGTTTGTGGTGTCCTTTGTAATAGTGTATACGCCTGCCGAAGATATTTCTATTTCCGTTACTCCGTTAGTGGATACAGAATAGCTTGTGCCGTTAAGTTTAATTGCAGGGCTGTTATTTGTTGAATAAGTTACAACTTTTAATGTGCCTGCCTGCGGTGCGGTAAAGGATATGGAGGAATTGGACTCCATTTTTACTGCGCTTGTTAAAGTAAGACTGCCGTAGGTTACGGGAACGGCATTGCTCCAAGAATTGGCATTTACGGTGTAGGCGTTGTTAGTGTTTTCGCCTGTGCTGTAATTCCAGACAAGAGCCGCCGTGTTAGAGGTCGTTGTTTCCGTTACGGTTTCGGTCGTACCCTCTGTTGTTATTTCGGTCACGCTTTGGAAACCGGTTACTCCGACAATGTTTCCGCCCGGATCGTAGCTATATAATGCAGATTTTGTTGTCTGCTCA
>JAFUAF010000061.1 GCA_017460805.1 Bacillota bacterium
CCTCTTCAAATGATGATATTTTCTTGATTATAAGAATTGTCGAAGCAAAAATCAAATTTAAAGCTAAATGGTTTGCAGGAACGGTCGGACAACTTGCAAAAAGCACTTAAAAACGGGATTTTTTCAGCAGTCTCGAACCGTTCCCTGTCTCCATTTTCTAATTCCAAAGGAGGATGGCTGGGCATGGGAAGAAAATTAAATGATAAAATTCATTTTATCACTATTATTCTTGTATTAGTAATCGGAATATTCAAAATATCGGAAGTATCTGCTGAGGACAATTATCATAATGAGATATATTATTATGATATGGGCATTGATGTTCAAGATTATATCGCTAATAATCTTAGTATGAATAATCTGCATAGTCTTAAAGGAAATTTAGAATTATTCAAATTTAGTGAAGTAGGCAATAGCTTAGTATGTGAATCCGATACTCATAAATTTGTTGACTCGGAAATTGATGATGAATTTGGTGTTTTTTGGAGCAATGGATACTATCTGAATAATTCTGATTTTATAAAGTATTTAGATGAATCATATTTGGCAAAATTTCTTTTGAGAAATGGAATTGACTGTAAAATCAAGGAAAGGTGTATACTAAATCTTGCACCTATGATAATTTATATTGACTCAGATATAGGTGATTTCTTGATAACAGTTGAGTGTTATGATTATGATTCCGATTTGATATTATATGATGATTACAGAAACATGAATTTTTTGTCAAAAGACGAATATAAAAATATGTTTTCACTTTCGTGGAAAGATTTACATATCGATGATAAAAATGTTACATCTGTTCTTTTTGCTACAAGATATCATATATATGTTCCAATACGTTATACAATCGGAAGCTATGTTGATGATATAATATGGGATGAAGAAACAAGGTCTGTCAATTTACTTAAGGATAAAAAGGTTTATATTTTAAAGCATCTTGATGATACGGGATATTTATACCTCACGGGTAATGAAATGAATGATTGGAAGATATGCGATTTGCCGCAGACATATCCTGTTTTTTATAATGACAGGATATATATTTCAATAGATTCGTTTATAGGCATAATGAATGGTTTGGGGATTGATTTGGATTATTATGTTATGGAGGATGGATTGTATATTGAAGAAATTCAAAGAAGTCATACAGGCGATGGTTCTATGTATGAGTTGAAATAGCTCAAGGCGAGTGTGCAAAAGCTGCCCCTAATGCCAACATTTACACAGGCATTTTCCCTGCATACCTCTTCCCCAAATTTAATGCACAAACGAAAGAGGGTGTTTTATGCAAAATATCATATATACATACTACAAAACGCAGGAGGACAGGGGACGGTTCTTCGTCCCGCCCGCTGTTTAAGCGGATTCGGGTCATACAGTAAGAGACAGCGGGGACGGTTCTACTGTCTCTCCTGAGACAGATAGAACCGTCCCCCTGTCTCAGTAATATCGTGAACGACTAATCATTTTTGTCGTTCACGATAACTACAGATCGCGGCTTAAACTCTTGGGTATGCCCCTCGGACCTCTGACAGCGTGAATATCATATTTTTCGTTCAATACATCAAAAGTGAATTTATCGTAAGGGTAGCGTTTTTCAAGTTTTATCTGCATAAGGGCGGGAATATGCACATTCGGATTGCTGCCCTTGTAGGCGATATCGGTCTTTGTGACCTTACATTTGAATAAGATCGCGGAGACAGGCGCGGCAACGTACATAAAAACGGTGTCGCCCTTTTTTATGCCTTTGCCCTGTTTCCAGACTATCTCGTTTTCGGCTTCAAATGCACCGATAACATCATAAAACTTGGGGTTTGCGGGAATTATCCATTCTTTGGGCGGGCGGGTTTTGTCCTTTGTCTTTTTGGATGCCGTCACATTGAAACTTTCATCAATAAGCATACAAACTTCGTCAAAGTCCACCGTGCCGTCAAGCAAAACGGATATCCAGTTTCCGCGGCTTATATGATAGCCCCTGAAAATGCCCTCTTGTTGAATAAGAATATCACGCTTTAAACCGTCACTTAGTTTAAGATTTATTATATCGACAAATTCGTCTCCGTCAAGGCCTAATTTTTTCCTTTGTATATCCATTGTCAGCGCAAACCATTTTTGATTGTCCGCATGACGGAAAACGGCGTAGTCAGGGTATCTGTACCACGGATATTCTTCCTTTGCTTTATATTTTGCTTTTATATATTCAAATATTTTCTCTCTCATTGTTTCTCCTTAGGGCACCTCAAAAAATTAGGATAAAGCCAAACGCTCGGTCATTGCCTCGCGCAGAGGCAGATAGAATTTTCAAGAACAATGAAATCCTCTGCGCGAGGCAATGACCGAGCGACCGAAAGCATAGCAAAACAGCTATGTTGAGGGAGATTGAAGCAGCTATAGGAGATTATAGCAAGTTTGGCAAAATTATCATTTTTAGAGGTGCCCTTTATTTGTAATAATTATGAAACTTGTATTTTTATCTGTATTATATTATAATATAAGTTGGATATATTGTAAATAATTTTTTGGAGGTACTAAATATGCGATGTCCGTTTTGCGGAAATATAGATACAAAAGTCATAGATACTCGTGCAATGGAGGATAATTCCGCTATCCGCCGCCGCCGTATGTGCGAAAAATGCAACGAGCGTTTTACAACTTACGAAAGGGTGGACACCATTCCTCTTACCGTTATCAAGGCCGATAACACGCGCGAGAGTTTTGACCGCGAGAAACTTGTAAAAGGCATAATGATGAGCTGCAACAAGCGCCCTGTTTCGGTCGAGGATATCGAAAATATGGTAAATGATATCGAAAACCAGGCGGTGAATACCATGCGCAGGGAAATTTCAAGCAAGGAACTCGGCGAAATGGTAATGGAACGCCTTAAAGACTTGGATGATGTTGCTTATGTGCGTTTTGCATCGGTATACAGAAAGTTCAAGGATATTGACAGTTTTATGAAAGAACTGAGCAAAATTCTTGACGACAGAAAAAGCTGATCGGAGACAGAACGATGGAAAACTCTCGTTTTATAAACGCCATAAGAAAAAATCTGCCCGTTATCGCAAGGCTGGTTATAGTAATACCCATGCTTTATATTATGCTTTCACTTACAATGAACGCCTTTTTGCATACCACGGGCATGGAGATCGTGCATGATGGGGATGGAGTAAGCAATGTCGTCAATGAAATACGCGTCGGATGGGAAACCGTGGTTTATTACAATGACGATCTGCTTGCAAATATTTTCTGGCTGTGTGTTTTTTTACTGGTCACGGTAGTTTTTCTTACCAAAGTAAAAAACATAAAATTAAAATATCAGCTTATTTTTATTTTTTTGTGGACTTTTATTTGGGGCTATGTGTGGGTACATTCGTCAATGGTCGCTCCTACGGAGGACTCCATGCTGGTCACAAATGCTTCGGCGGATTTTGCAAAAAATAATTTTGACAAATTGACAGGGACTGACCGATATTTTAAAAATTACTCGTTTCAGCTTGGCTATGTTTTTTTAAATGAGATATTCATAAGGATATACCTCTTGTTCAAGGAGTATGAAAACCTTATTTTTTTACAGGTGATAAACGTATTTTTCCTTGCGGCAAGCTATGTCGGTATCTTGCTTATAAACGGCAAAGTTTTTGAAGATAAAAGGGTATGTATGCTGACGGCTCTCATTCTTGCGGTAAGCATTGCGCCCATAATTTCCGCTACATTTTTATACGGCATTATTCCGGGCTTTTGTTTCGGCGTATGGTCGATATATATGCTGCTTGTTTTTATGGACAGCGAAAAGACAAAAATGAAAGTTATTTCGGGTATCTTGTCTGCCGTATTTCTTATGCTTGCGGTAATGATAAAGACAAATAATATGATAGTTGCCGTTGCCGCTTCGGGCATAGCCATTGTCGGCATGACAAAAAAAGGCAGAGCACTTCCCGATTTAATTTATCTGATAATTGCGGTGGTGCTGTGCAGTTCGATATCTTCGGCCATAGCAGGGATGTACGAAAAACGCTCGGGCGCAGACCTCGGTGAACCCGTACCTTTTGTATCGTGGTTTTCACTCGGTATGAACGAGGCTTCAAATGCACCGGGCTGGTACAATATCGGCGCAACGGTAGGTAATTTCGAGGCGAATGAGTTCGATCCCGAAAGGGCATCAAAAAGTTCCAAAGAACACATAAAAGAGCGTATTGAATACTTCAAGGAAAACCCGCAGTACGCAAAAGACTTTTTCTACAAAAAATTTGTGTCGCAATGGAACGAGACCTCATATCAGAGTATTTGGAACAATACGATTCGCGGTCAGTACGAGGATAAGAAACCGCTTGCGGATTGGTTTTGCAATAAGCACGAAAAGGGCGTAAAACGCTATATGGATATATATGCGCAGTTTGTGTTTTTTGCCGTGTTTATCGGGCTTTTGTTTCTGCTTAAAGACAACAATTTCAATGCGGCGATATTCCCGCTTATCATTCTCGGCGGTGTTTTGTATCACATAATGGCAGAAGCAAAATCCCAGTATGCAATGCCTTATTTTATACTTATGTCGGGTTTCGCCGCCTACGGACTTTGCAGGCTTTACGATATGCTTGCAGAAAAATACGGCAAAACAAAATTTTTTAAAATTATCGGCAGAATATGACCCGATAATACAAGCAAAAGGGCTTCCCATAAAACAGGGAGGCCCTTTTAACTTTAGTTTATGATATATTTTTCAAAAACTTCTTCGTCCCAGTTCATTCTTTCTACGGAAACGGCAATGAGTGCGGGGTTATTATCTTTGCCGTCATTGATATACAGAATATCGGGGTCGCCTGTCCAGTTTGCCATAACTGCGGCTTTTACTTCGGCATCGCTGTGCTGTGACGAAACAAAAAGCAAAATATTGTCCGCAAAGAAATTCTCGTCATATTTGGCTGTCATTTTGTTTATAACATCCTTGGGTATTTTACCCGATTCATCGTACAGCCAAAGTGTAAAATCAAGTTCTTCCTTATCTGTAATGACCTCGGGATAGCCGTTTGCAAGTTTATCGGCGTTTTCAAATGCAAAGACCTCGTATTCAAAGGGCAGGGGAGTGAGGTAGTCGGGAGCGGTCTTTGTTACATCGCCCTGTGTGATATTGGTAACATCGGCCATGAACTTTGCAGAAGGTAATTTTGATGCGTTTTCACCTGCGTAATCTGCCTGTATCGTATCGCCGACTATCGCATTTTTTGCATCATTGGTAAATACTTGTATATATCCGTATTTTTCGGAATACAGACTGATATTCTTGTCTTTTACATAGGTCACAACACCCTCAAAACTTCCGATACGCTTGTATTCGTATGGTACGGCGTTTCTTATATTTTCCCTCAGCTTGTTTATATCCTCGTCGGGAGAATAATATTTAACTCTCGCTTCACCGAGCTGATTATAGGAACGTGCATAAAATGCGACGGTATCGGGCGTACTTTCGGCACCCTCGACATCGGGAGAGGAGTACGAAGTGACGGCAAGACCGTATTCAAACTTGTTTCCTTTTTTGTCAACGACCGTCAATTCGGGAGTATGGCAAAATTCCTCGCTTCCCGCTTCGGGCTTTGAAGAAATTGTGTTAAGCCCCGCAATTATATCCTGTCTGTAAGGGTTTGTATCGCTTACGGTCAGAAAAGGCGCATCATTGAGATACATTTCTGTTTTGTCCGTGTATTTTGTCGGCAGAGGGACGGCCTGTGTCGGTTTCAGACCCGCTGCAAAGTGCATTACTCCGCCAAGCACTGCCAATGCGGCTGATATAGCAAGCAAAACGGAAGCCAGAGCAGTTCTTTTAATACTCAACGTCATTTTTCTCCCTCCAGTCTGTTTTCAATCACATCGCCGTTTTCGTTTACGGCAATATATCCGACAAGTTTCACACCCTCATAATCAACGGCATTTACATCATCAAAATACTGTGCAATATAGTTTATATCTTCGGCAGTATTTATTTTTGTGCCAAGCTCGCTTAAAATTGCGGCTGCGTTTTCGTTTGAAAGAGCAGTGTACCAATAAACGGAAGAATCGCTGCCGCTTTCTTTTACTGCTTTTTCTGTTGCCGTCAGAACTCTTTCGGACATAGAAAGCGGATATTGTAAAAATGCGCCGTTTTCAAAATCAAAGGTGTTGTATTTGACCGACGGCTGAACACTTTGGACTTCATCCTTATAGAAATTTTCTTCTTCGTTTGCAGATTCGGGCATGGAATTGTCCGCCGCCGCATTTTTAGCTTTTGCATCCCGTGTTGAGGCTCCCGCATTTGATGTTGCTGCTCCCATCGCCGCGCCGCTGTCTGCGGAAAAAGTGTTTAAGTCCTTGTCTTCGGCTTTTTCGGTCAAGTCCGTATCATCCTTTGCGGCTTCCTCGATTCCCGCAATTTCTGCGGTCGCAGCAAACTGTGTTTCGTTTGTGCTTTCTGTCGGCGCATTATTAGCCTGTGCATCCTGTTTTGTCGATTTTGCATCGGCATTTGATGTTGATGCTCCCGCCGCCGCGCCGCTGTCTGCGGAGTAGGTGTTTAAGCCCTCGTCTTCTGCGTTTTTTTGGGCAAAGTCCATATCATTTTCTGCGGCTTCTTCCGCAAAGTCTGTATCATCATCTGCGGCTTCCTCGTTTTCCGCAATTTCTGCGGTCGCCGCATACTGCGTTTCGTTTATGCTGTTGGCTTTTCCAAAATCCGTCAAAAGTGCATGACCGACAACGACTACGGCAGCAAAACCCGCGGCGATTCCCGCAAGAGCGGCAAAGTTTATGCGTATCACATTATTTTTTGTCAAAGGGTCGGCTTCGGCAATATATTTATCGTCTATTTCGCCCATTATCTCAAGCAATTTTTCGGGTGTCATAAATATATCCCCTCCTTTTCAAGTGCGGCTTTCAGCTGGTCGCGTGTGCGCTTTAAGGTCATTTTTACCTTGCTTTCGCTGAATTTAAAGTCGGCGGCTATCTCACTGACAGGGCTCATATACCAGTATCGGCGTACAAAAATTTTACGCTTGTCGGCGGGGAGCTCCGCCAAAAATTTATTCAGACATTCGCGTATCTGGCTTGTATCGCCGTCTTTTTCGGGTGCGGCAATTATGTCTTTCAGCTCGTCAAGTGCCGCCTCGGTCTGTGTGCCGCCGCGTTTTTGTGCAGTATATCTGTTGTAGATGTTAAGCGCAAGATTTCTTGTTATCCTGCCCAGAAAAGCCTTTAAGATATTCGGCTTTTGGGGCGGCATACTGTTCCATGCGCGCATGTAGGTATCGCCCGTACATTCTTCTGTGTCCTCGTTATTGTGCAGGATATTATAAGCTATCGTATGCAGGTAAGCCCCGTATTTTGCCGCTGTCTCCGCTATGGCACGCTCGTTTCTTTTAAAATATAATTCAATAATGCTTGTATCGTCCATAATTTTTACTCCTTTGTAAATACAGACAGTTATTTTTTGAAAAGGTCACAAAAAATAAAAAATTCCCCTCATGTTATTTTGAGTATAACATAAGGGGATAAAAATGTCTATCTTATATTAGTCTATGGCATAAACGATTTTTGATGACTGAGCGCCTGCATAATTTGATGCCCATGTCTTAGCATCGCTTGCGCTTCTTGTAGCATAGCCGTAGTTTGTGGAAGGTCTCCACGATGTAGCTGCCGTTGCAAGACTTGAAATATCGGATGAAAGAACGCTGCCTGTGTCAGTAAATGCGCCGACACCCTTGTCGTCAACTACTTTTCCTGCGTAGCTGCCTGCTGCGAAGTAATTCTTTTCGGAGTAGATATTGCAGCCCGTGTAAGGTGTGTAGCCTAAGTTAAAGCCGTAAACATAGTTGTTGTAGCAGTGGAAATAGCCGTAGCGCATAAGTCCGGGTGCTCTTGTGTAGTTGTTGTAGAAGTAGTTGTTTGCAATAGTCATACGGGGATAGCCGCCGTATGTGCTTGCGCCGTCTTCCTGCGGATAACCGAGGATAAGACCGTACTTGTGACCGCCGAAGTAGCAGCCTGTTACGGAAACAAAGTCTGCATTAAGACCTACATAAAGGTGCTTGTCAACGTCGCTGTCTGTCATGGAAGTATGACCTGTCCATGTGCAGTGATCCATCCAGAAGTTGTTGCCGTTTGAAATATACATCTGAATATCGTCGTTCTCATTCTGTGAAGCGGAGTGAGTAAGTGTGATATTTTTGAAAATTACGTTGCCCGAGCTTGAAATACATCTGAAATGTACATTTGTAAGCTCAGCGCTGCCAAACTTGCCGATAAATGTCTTGTTCTTGCCTACAGTTACCTTTGTAAGGCTTGACTGTGAGATATTGCCGTTGATAACGATAGTGTAAGCAGTAGAACCGCTTGCGTAGCTCTGAAGATCGCTTAAGCTTGAAACATAAACTGTCTGGCCTAAAACACCGCCCGTTACGCTTGCTTTTTCATTGCCCGACATATTTTTGCAGTAGCCTGCGAAGCCCTCTGCGCCGTGTGAATTAAATCTGAAACACTGTGTTGCTGAGCCGCTGTAGCTTGAAAGTACATAGCTGCTGCCCGAAAGTGTAAGTGCCTTGCTTGAATCGCTGTAGCTTACGACTTTATAGTTAAGTGCATCGCCGTTTGCATCTGTCTTTACGGAAACGATGTTCCAGTACTGAGAAGATGAAGAAGCCGCTGTTGCTGTAGATACCGTTGAACCGCTGTATGCAAGAGCCTTGCCTGTCGAAGCGTTTATTATCTGATAGCATCCGCTGCCGACATAAACTATTTTCCAGCGGTTAGCTGTTGAAGAAGTGCTGCTTGCAACTACAGACGAAGAGGAGTCCGTTACATAGTAGCCGTCGCTCGTGCAGACAAATTCCATCAGCTGGTCGGGATAGCCGTTGGCATCTATGGCAGTAGAAGTGCTGCTGCTTGAAGATGATGACGAACTGCTTGAAGATGACGAGCTGCTTGAACTTGAACTGCTTGAAGAACTGCTGCCGCCGGGAAGTGTACCCGAAGTATCTACCTGTATTTTGTAGATATTGATGCCGCTGCCTGTCGAGTAGATGTAGATAGTACCTGTACCCGTGATAGAAACGCTGCCCGTTGCAAGACTGCTGCCGCAGCTGATAGAACCTACCTGTGTGCCGCTGCCGTTTACTACGGCGAGTGTTCTTGTTGAACTGCCGCTTGATTTAGCGGTAACTTTTACGGTCGTTGTGCCGTCCACATCCATGGAAACTGCACGGTAGCTGCTGCTGCCTGCGCCGCCGAGTGCAAGACAGTAGCTGTAAGTTGTGCCGTCAAGCGTAGCGGATGAAGATGTTACGGACATTGTTTTGCTGCTTGTTGCAATAAGGTTAAGGCCGTCAACCGATGTGGTTGAAGAAATAGTGCCTAAACTTCTGAAAGAAGTATCACTCATATTCCAGCTTTTTGAAGATGTAGCTGTGCTTGAAGAACTGCTTGTTGTCGTAGTCGAAGTTGAAGAACTGCTGCTCGTGCTTGAAGAACTGCTTGAGCTGCTTGAAGATGTTGAGGGCCATGAAGCCTGCTCAAAGTACCATATCTGGTTTGCAGTTGCATTATTTGTCCATTGGATTACGTTTGCACCCGATTCGGTACTGAAATTAAGTACGTCAAGGCAGCTTGCGTGATTCGTGGGCTCTGTTGTTATTGCGTAGCCGTCGCCGCTTGCGGTAATACCGAAGTTCTGGGGTGAAAGGCCGTTGTTTGACCAGATCTGTATATTTGTGCCGCCTGCTGTGTTGCCGTAAGCCAAGTCAAGCGAAACACCGCCCGACATATCGGTTGCGGGGTGCAGACGGTAAGTACCGTTGGAATTTTGCTCCAGTATCCACCTCTGTCCGAGTGAACCCGTTCCCGTTGACTGGCACACGTTCGCGCCGTCAGAGGACGAGTCGTTTTCGACCGTAAGATACAGGCCGCTGTTTTTGTTTTTGATGTAGTAGATGTTGCCGCTTTCGGGCGTGACTGCCGCTGCGCCTACGCTTACATACATAGCGCACATCGACGAGAGAACAAGAATAAGGCTCATAATAAAGCCTATAGCTTTTCTTGCCATTTTGAAAAACCTCCTTTAGTAATCTGTGCCGCATTTCCCTCTATTAAATGCGGCTGCCTTTTTTGTGTACGCTTGCATTATATCAATGCAAAAAATAAATTGCAATTAACAGAATAACTTAAAATTTTTTTGGGCAATTATAACAAATCGGTTTTTAAAACTATAGGTTTTTCAAAGGCTGTTTTAATAAAAATACACATCTTAAATTAGAAAATTCTAATCTGTTGCAATTTGGAAAAAGTTCACTTTATGTCAAGTTTTTTACTTTTGCAACTTTCTAATCGTCCTCTAATCTTTCTCTAATTGACCCCTAATTTTTAATTGTTATCAAAATGTCGGTTTTGTGCAGTTTTCCTATATAAAACAGGCGTAAAATTAAATTTTTTTAATAAAAAAACAGCTATATTCTCCGATTATCTAATAATCGGTATCATTATAGCTGTTTATTTGTTAATATTCTTGTCTTATAGGAAAAAATGTATAAGTTATTGACAAAAATGAAAACGCAATATATAATAAATTTAAAGAAGGTATTTTGTAAAAAAGGGGAGGGAAAAGTTATGAGAAAAACAAATCTAATATTCACGATATTTAAGCTGTTGTTTTTTGGGCTGCTTATACTTGCGGTTGTTGTACCGTTTTTGAAAATTTTGGGTCAGTCATTTGCCAACTACACAACATACGGGTTTGAGCTTATACCGAGACAGCCCAATATAATACTGTATAAATTGGCTGTCTTTCACAAATCACTTTATCGCCCGATGATAAATTCCTTGCTGACGACCGCGGCAATAACCGTTATAGGGCTTTTTATAACAAGTGTCAGTGCCTACATACTGGTACAAAAGGATATGCCGGGCAGAAAAATTTTTGCCGCCTTGCTTTGTTTCGCCTTGGTTTTTGATGCGGGCATGATACCTAAATTTTTGGTAATAAAAAAATTGGGTCTTTTAAATTCGCTTTGGGCTGTTATACTGCCTTTAAGCGTTAATATAATAAATATCTTTATCATGCGCAGTTATTTTGAATCCATACCCAAAAACATAATACAGGCTGCGGAGTTGGACGGCTGTACGCCTTTGCAGACATTTTTACAGATAATCCTTCCGCTGTCAAAGCCCGTTTTGGCAGTCATTGGTTTCTTTTTTGCAGTCGAAGCATGGAATGAATATTTAAGTTATGTACTTTATATAGGCGACTATTCAAAGATCAATATGCAGTATAAACTGCGCGATCTGTTTGCCGCGGTTGAAGAAATGAATTGTATTTCCGTAAGTGCTCCCGGACTGCAATGTGCATATATCATTCTTACGGTACTGCCAACCGCTGTGCTGCTTCCGTTTGTGATAAGATATTTAGATCCCGTTATAAAATGCGCGGCAGTAAAAGAATAACTGCCGCGGCGATTTTTTTTAGTGATATAAGTTTTTTAAAGTGATATAAGTCCTTTTTTGTACATTTCGTTTACGGCGATAATTATACCCGCTTTTGCGTGCTGCCAGGTAAGACCGCCCTGCATATAAACGGTGTAGGGGGCTTTCATGGGGGCATCTGCGCTAAGTTCTATAGAAGAACCCTGCACAAACGCGCCTGCCGCCATAATAACGGGGCAGTCGTAGCCGGGCATATCCCAGGGTTCGGGCACAACATAGCTGTCAACAGCCGCACCCTTTTGTATACCGCCGCAGAAAGCGATAACATTTTCGGGCGTTTTAAGCTGTATCGACTGAACTATATCCGTGCGGTATTCGCCCGCTTTGGGCATTACCTCAAAACCCAGTTTTTCAAATAAAGCCGAGGCGAAAATCGCACCTTTTACACTTGCGCATACCACGTTCGGAGCAAGAAAAAGCCCCTGTATAAGCGAAGCGGTAACACCGAGACTCGGTCCGACTTCCTTGCCCATACCGGGTGAAGTAAGTCTGTAAGCGGCATTTTCCACATATTCCTTTTTGCCTGCGATATAACCGCCTACGGGAGCAAGACCGCCGCCGGGGTTTTTTATAAGCGAGCCGACGATCAGATCCGCACCGACTTCGATAGGCTCGCGTACATCCACAAATTCACCGTAGCAGTTGTCCACCATGCAGATTATGTCTTTACGCACGGATTTTACAATGCGAATTATCTTTTCAATCACATCTATCGTAAGGCTTGGGCGGTAGCAATAGCCCTTGGAACGCTGGATAGTCACAAGTTTTGTCTTATCCGTTATCTTTGAAGCGATATTGTCAAAATCGACCGAGCCGTCGGGCAGAAGCGGCAGTTCGTCATATCCTACGCCGTGTTCCTTTAACGAGCCTTTTACCTCTCTTTTATGGCCTATAACACCCTCCAAAGTATCATAAGGACTGCCGACGGGCGAGTAGAGCACATCCCCGTGACGAAGATTGCCGAAAAGGGCAACTGTCAAAGCGTGAGTGCCGCTTATTATCTGCGGGCGAACAAGTGCATCCTCCGCGCCGAAAACATCGGCATAGATCTGTTCAAGTGCATCACGACCAAGGTCGTTGTAGCCGTAACCCGTGGTTGCGTTAAAATGTGTATCGCTTAAATGATTTTTCTGCATGGCGTGCAGGACTTTAAGCTGACAAAGTTCCGATATCTCGTCTGCACGCTTAAAATGCGGCAAGATCTCGCTTTCCGTTTTTAAACAAAAATCAATTACTTTTTCGTCAATGTCAAAATTGTTCTTTAAATATTCTCTTATCATTTTTTGTCCTCTTTTAAAAAAATTGTACATTAAATATAATATTACGAAAGTAAGTCCGTGTCAAGTGCAAAGGGTTGAAACTGTCATCAATATATGATATTAT
Organism: Bacillota bacterium; assembly: GCA_017460805.1. Classification (GTDB taxonomy): domain Bacteria; phylum Bacillota; class Clostridia; order Lachnospirales; family CAG-274; genus RGIG4310. The sequence goes on from JAFUAF010000061.1 coordinate 12,880, forward strand.
AAATGCAAAGGGAGGAGATAGAATGATAAAGAAAATTACTTCATTTTTAATTTCGTTTGTGTTTTTATTTTCGGCGGCAATGCCCGTCCATGCAGAGGGGTATTCGTTTTTTGACAGAGAAGAAGAGCCTTTGCCTCAGGAAGAAACGGCCGTAAAGGTTCAGGAAGAAAAAACGCTTTTATACCAAGATATACCCGTGCTTTCGTTTCGCGTGAGCAATTTGTCGCCGCAGGTGGAAAGTGAACTGGACTATACCGATTGGTGGTACAGCGAATGGGACGACTGCCGTTATCTGTTTTTGCCGTCAACGGCGGACAGAAGCAAACTTAAACTGGATTTTATCGCAAACGGGAATTTATATCTTAACAATATAAATATATCTAAGGGTGTGTCGCCGATACTTGCGACAGCAGATGAATTTGATATAAAAGTCGGAGATGTATACTGCGGCAAGCTTAAAGTTTTGCAGTCGGAATTGGGCTGTATCTATCTTGCGCCCGAGGGTAAAAGTCTTGAAGACCTCGACAAAAACAGAAATGTCGAGCTGACGGGCAGTACATTGATGGTCGATGCAAAAGGAAAGACGGTTTACAGCGGCGATATAGAAAAATTGACATCCCACGGAAATTCGTCATGGGATTACAGCAAAAAGAAGCCGTATAATCTTAAACTGCCGACAAAGGCAGACCTTTTCGGGCTTGGCAAGGCAAAAAAATGGGCGCTTTTGTCAAATTATCTCGACCATTCCATGATGCGCAATGTATTTACCAACGAAATGAGCCGTGCGGCGGGCGCGGAGTATGTAATGGACTCTGTTTTTGTCGATTTGTATGCGGACGGTTCTTATCGCGGCACATATCAGCTTTGCGAGCGTGTACAGATACAAAAGCAGCGTGTCAATATAACAGACCTTGAAGAAAAAACGGAAAAAATAAATACGCAGGAACTTGACCAATATCCGCGTATCGCAGTAGGCGCAGACGGTGTTTACGACTGCAAAGTTGACAGTTATAAATACTACGATATCCCGAACGACCCCGAGGATATAACGGGCGGTTATCTTTTGCAGTTTCAGCAGTTCAACCGTTACGGACGAAAGGCGGACAGCGGTTTTGTAACAAAAAGAGGGCACCCGATACAGATAGACGGTCCGGAGTGTGCTTCAAAGGCACAGGTGGAATACATCCGCGATTTTGTGCAGGAGCTTGAAGATGCAGTTTATTCCGAAACGGGATATAACGAAAAGGGTAAGCATTACAGCGATTATATGGATGTTGACTCGTTTATAAGGGCGTATCTTGCCGATGAGATATCCATGAATATAGATGCGGGCACAAGCAGTTTTTATATGTGGAAGGACTCCGACCTGACAGGTGACGGAAAGCTGCATTTCAGCCCCGTATGGGATTTTGACCTTGCTTATGGTACGTTTTCGACCTCGCGCAAAAATTCGGACGGGGATTCCGCACATTCCTTTGATGTGAACAAGCTTTTTGCGATCTGCTTTACCATAAACGGATATGACGAAAAAAACACGCCCGAAAGCGGTTATCCGACCATCGGTGTGAATATGGTCGGCAGGCTGTACAAGCATGAGGAAGTTGCAAAACGTGCAGCGGATATTTATTTCAGCGACTTTTTGCCCTACCTTGAAGAAATGGTCGATAACGGCGGTCTTATAAAAATGGCTTCCAAGATAAAAAAATCTGCCGAAATGAACAATATGCGCTGGCATATGTACGGCGGCAGGGAGTATTGTGTATTCGGCTCGTCAAGCGGTGCGGACTTTTTGGAGTCGGTGGATATAATGCGCGATTTTGCGCAAAGACGTAAAAACGGACTTGTCAATATATGGCAGGATATGCGTACCGTTTTTGTTTACGGCGATGCAAGCGGTGACGGTGTGCTTGATGCGCAGGATGCAACTATGCTTTTGCAGTATGTGCTGGATGAAAACTATGTTCTGCCTGTTTCTCAAAAGACCGAGGATTGGCTGAAATACTGTGATGTAAGCAGCGACGGAGTTATTGCCGCCGATGATGCGGCACTTGTGATGCAGAAAGTTCTGAAAGAAGAACTGGTTTTCCCTGCACAGGAGTAAGAAAAACATTATTGTTGTTTATTATGCAGCTTGAGATAACAGGCTGTTAAACGGCATAACCGCCGAACAATTCGTTTCGGCAGTAAAATTTTCTTTGTGATTTAACCTATAGATATAATAAAACCCCGACAGAAAGTTCTGTCGGGGTCAATTTTTTTACCTTACATTTTTCAAGATCTGTATAACATCACGCATATCCGCTTTTGACTTTGTATGGTCGGTAACTTTGGCTGCGATAAAAGCGTTTTCGCTAAGCGTTTTCTCACCGCTCAAATATTCAAGCAGCAGCTGAGCATCAGCATTATTTACCAGATTGTTTGAATCCAGATTTACATTGCCCATTTTTATAAACTTATAGCCGTTTGACTTTGCATAGCTGCCAAGACCGTTTATATCGGCATAAGCGAATACTCTGAAACCGTTTTTCATACCGTCAAGGGCATTTGTCTCAAAGCCTGTTATGCGGTCGGGAATAATAATGTAATCAAGTGCCGTATCATCCGCAAAAGCTTTGAAACTAAGGTCTTTGAAACCGTTTTTAAGTTCTACATATTTAAGTTTCTTACAATCTCTGAAAGCACTGTGAAGTATCGTTGTCAGATTTTCAGATGCCACAAAGGACTCAATGCCCGTGTTTTGGAACGCATACAGACCTACCTCCGTAACGGTATAGGACAGGGTAAGTTCTTTCAGTTCGGTACAATCCGTAAATACATGATTGCCCGTTTTTGTTACGCCATAGCCGTAAACTACCTTTTCAATAGAATTTTTAAGTCCGAAATCTGCATACCATGGGGTAGCGGAGTATGACGAATAGCTGCCGGGCGCTCCGGTTCCGCTGATAGTCAGGGTGCCCGTTGATGTATCAAAGCTCCAGCGGCAGTTACCTGTTGTTCCGCTGATGCTGCCATATGTAAAACCGTTGTTTGTCGCATAGTTGGCAGCATTGCTTGGAGTATTTGTATATATCTTGAAACCGCTGACCTTGGTGTAACTGTTGTTTGTGTTGTTAAATCCAAATGCGTAAGTACCTATAGATGTTACGGATGAGGGTATTATAACACTTGCCAGACCCGTATTTAAAAAAGCACTTTGTCCAACCGTTTTAAGTGTTGTCGGAAAATTTACATTTGTTAACGATCCACATCCCGAAAAAGCATTTAAGCCTATTGTGGTTAAGCCTTTCTGGAAATTTATCTCGCTCAATGATGTGCAGTTTTCAAACGCTCTTGCGTTTATTGTCTTCATCGTGCTTGGAAGTTTAACTGTTTTAAGACCATAACAATTGGAAAACGTATAGCTTCCTACACTTGTCAATCCTTCGGAAACAATTATTGTTTTGATATCTCTTCTGTCGAAGAATACATAGGTCGGCAAATTCATTGCGCCCGAACCGTAGATGGTCGCAGTACCCGTGCGGTCATCAAAACTCCATGCCGAGTTGTATTTACCGAAATTGTTGTTTGTTGCATATTCATAGCCCTTACTGCCTGTTGCCGCACATACATAAAAGCCGCTTGTTGCAGTATAACTTGAATTGCTGTAGGTATATCCAAACGCATTATTGCCTAAAGTGGTTACATTAGGCGGTATTGAAACATACGTCAGTCCCGTATTGCAAAATGCTGAACTCTGTATTTCTTTTACCGTGCTGCAAAGGTCTATGTTTTTAAGCGAGGTACAACCGTAAAAAGCCCCGCTGCCTATTTTTGTAAGCCCCTCGGGAAAATTTACATAAGTGAGCTTGCTGTCAAACTCAAACGCATAACGGCCTATCCTGGTTACAGTGCTTGGCAAAACGACCTGCGTTACACCCGAACACTCGTAAAAAGCGTAGGGACTCACATCGGTAATGCCATAGGAAACATAAACCATTTTTATGTCCTTGTAAAAATCGGTTTTATCGTAGAAATAATACTGGTCAATACCCATTTCACCCGATCCCGTCAGTGAAAGCACACCTGTCGATGTGTTAAAAGTATAGCTGCAGTTACCGGCCGTACCTGTCATTGTTTCAGCATAAACAGCCGTCTGCAAAAGCATAACAGCCGCCGCTGCCAATAAAAGAGCAAAAAATTTTCTTAGTTTCGTCATTTGTCTGTCTCCTTTCCTAAAAGCTTGCAAAGTACAGGCTCAATACCAAAGGCCCGTACTTGTGCATTTTCTTAACCGATATCCACGTTTTTGGAATATTTTGTTAAGAAATGTCCGTTCTTTGATCATATATACTATTATAACACATAAATTATATAAGTACAATAGCAAAAATATAATAACTCACATTTGCCTGATCTTAACCGAAATTATAAAAGCGGCAGATGCGGTTTGTTATGAGAGTTTTACGATCGGGACAACAGAAAGAAGCCGACAAACTCCGTTTTATATCTGTTTTAATATTTCTTTTGCGGCCGATAGGGCGTTGTTTTTGTCCATGTCTATCCATATTGCCTGCGGGCATTGATGTCTGAACCATGTCAGCTGGCGTTTTGCAAAATGTCTTGTGTTTTGTTTAAGTGTGTATATTGCTTCGTCAAGCGTACATTCGCCGTTGAAGCAGGGCACAAATTCCTTATAGCCTATGCCCTGCATAGACACAAGGTTCGGCGGATATTTTTTCAGTAAGTTTTCGACCTCGTTTAAAAGTCCGTCATTCAGCATTATATCAATACGCTTTTCTATGCGGTCATACAGTCTTTTCCTGTCCATATCCAGCACAAATATCTTGGCGTTATAAGCGGCTTCGCGCTGCTTTTCCTCTTTGTTGTGCTCGGATATTTTTTTATTGTTAAGGCGGTAAAATTCTATTGCGCGAATAACTTTTTTAATATTGTTCGGATGAATGGCTTCCGCGGCTTCGGGGTCTGTCTCTTTTAGCATATTATGCAGATATTCCGCGCCTTTTTCTTCGGCGATTTTTTGAAGTCCTGTCCTTATGCCGCTTTCCTCGTCTTTTTCCTTAGCAAAATCATTGTCGTAGAGTACAGCATTTATATAAAAACCCGTACCGCCGGCTATTATCGGCATTTTTCCGCGTGAAGAAATGTCTGCGATATATTTCTTCGCATAACGCTGAAATACCGCAACATTAAATTCCCCGTCGGGTTCAAGTATATCTATAAGAAAGTGCGGGATGCCCTGCATTTCGTCCCTTGTGACCTTTGCCGTGCCGATATCCATGCCTTTGTATACCTGCATACTGTCTGCTGATATTATCTCGCCGCCGCAAAGCTTGGCAAGCTCTACCGAAACGGCCGTCTTGCCGCAGGCGGTAGGCCCCGATATTATAATAAGTTCCTGTTTCATAATTACCTCAAAAATGACCGCCTGCTCAGACAGACGGTCATTGTGTTTATAAGCTGTGTTTTACTCTGTCGCGTACTTCCGCAAGTTTTGCATCGTTGAATTTATCAAGCGTACCAACCAGGTAGCCCGTAATTCTTCTTATACGCTCAACGCCGCCTTCTTCGGCAACATTTCTGCCGCACTTGGGGCAAACATCGTTTATTATGCCTGTGTAGCCGCAAACGGGGTCACGGTCAACAGGGTGGTTTACAGAACCGTAGCCGATGCCTTTTTCTTTCATGTAGCGGATAACTTTTTCAAAAGCGGCAACATTCTTTACGGTATCACCGTCAAGCTCTACATAAGAGATGTGGCCTGCGTTTGTAAGTTCGTGATAAGGCGCTTCAATATCTATCTTTTCGGCAGCGCTTATCTGATAATAAACGGGTACATGGAAACTGTTTGTGTAGTATTCCCTGTCCGTAACGCCCTCTATAATGCCGAAACGCTTTTTATCCATTTTGACAAAACGACCCGAAAGACCCTCGGCGGGTGTGGCAAGCAGCGAGAAATTAAGCTTTCTTGTAGCTGCTTCTTCGTCCATTCTGTTACGCATATGACGTATTATCTCATAACCCAAAGCTGCGGAACGCTTGCTCTCGCCGTGATGCTTGCCCGTAAGTGCTTTAAGGCACTCTGCAAGACCGATGAAACCTACACTCAAAGTACCATGGCGCAGTACCTTTTCAAGCGTATCTTCGGGGCCGAGCCCGTCGCTGTCTATCCATACGCCCTGTCCCATAAGGAAGGGGAAATTTTTTACCTTTTTATTGCACTGAATCTGAAAGCGCTCCAGAAGCTGGTCTACACAAAGGTCTATCTTTTCATCAAGCAGACGGAAGAAAGTATCTATATCGCCCTTTGCAAGAATACCGAGCCTTGGCAGATTTATAGAAGTAAAGCTGAGGTTGCCGCGGCCGTAAGTTATCTCGCGAGTGGGGTCGTAGGTATTGCCGATAACTCTTGTACGGCAGCCCATGTAGCTTATCTCCGTTTCGGGATGACCTTCCTTATAGTACTGAAGATTAAAAGGCGCATCCTGGAACGAGAAGTTGGGGAAAAGTCTTTTTGCACTGACCTTGCAGGCAAGCTTGAACAAGTCGTAGTTAGGCTCGTCCGAATTGAAATTGATACCCTCTTTTACCCTGAAAATATGGATAGGGAAGATAGGTGTCTCGCCGTTGCCAAGGCCTGCATCAAGTGCAAGAAGTACGTTTTTTATGACCATTCTGCCCTCGGCGCTTGTGTCCGTACCATAGTTTATGGATGAAAACGGTGTCTGTGCGCCCGCACGGGAGTTCATGGTGTTAAGGTTGTGTATAAGTGACTCCATAGCCTGATAAGTAGCCTTGTCGGTCTCTCTTAAAGCATTTTTATAGGAGTTTTTCTGTGCTTTTTCTATAATTGCGGTATCTATGCCCTCGGAAATAAGAAGCTGCTTTTCGGCTGCCATATAGTCCTCATAATCAGCTATTCTGAGCACCTTGCCCGCACCCTCAAGCATAAGATAAATGCCCTCTATCATTTCATCGGTGTTTTCAAGGTCGCAAAGTATCTCAAGGTCACGCGCCATAAGATTTTTATAGCGCTTTGCAAAAGACTTTCTTACGCCGAGACCCAAAGCATAGTCAAAATTGGGAATACTCTGACCGCCATGCTGGTCGTTCTGGTTTGACTGGATAGCAATGCAGGCAAGGGCAGAGTAGCTTGAAATATCGTTAGGCTCTCTTAAAATGCCGTGGCCTGTGTTGAAACCGTGGTCAAACAGCTTTATAAGGTCTATCTGCGTACAGGTAGTCGTCATTGTGAGAAAGTCAAGGTCATGGATATGGATATCGCCGTTTTTATGCGCTTCGCTGTGTTCGGGCTTTAATACGAACATCTGATAGAACTGCTTTGCGCCCTCGCTTCCGTATTTGAGCATGGTACCCATAGCGGTATCGCCGTTTACATTGGCATTTTCTCTTTTTAAGTTGCTGTCTTTCGCCTCACTGAAAGTTATATCCTGATAAATCTTCATAAGGCGTGTGTTCTTTTCGCGTATGCGGTTTCTCTCTGCACGGTAGATGATAAAATTCTTTGCTACCTTGTAGTGATGACGGTTGATAAGCTCTTCCTCAACAAGATCCTGTATCTGCTCAACGGTAGGCGAGGTGTGTATTTTCTCAACTGCCGCCTGCAAAACCGAATCGGCTATGTCGATGCAGTAGCTTTCGGATTTGTATTCGCCGCTTGCGTCAAAAGCCTTTCTTACCGCATCGGCGATCTTCACTTTATTGAATATAGCGTGCCTGCCGTCACGCTTTATTATCTCTTTGATCTGTAACTGATGAATGGGTAATTCCTGTTTAAGTGCCGTACTCATTTGGGTGTTCCTCCGTAAAAATTTGTAAGTATCTATTTTATCGTACTTTTCACTAAATATAGTTGCTGCTGAGTTATAGTATACTATATTTAGTTGTGTTTGTAAAGCATAATTAATAAAAAAATACCGAAAAAAATGTTAAAAATTTGTGTATTTATGTTACAGATCGGTTACAGATCGTTATATAAAAAACAAACGAGGGATGCCGAAACATCCCCCTTTTTGGATTTAAACCGCATTGTGAGTAAAACTTACTATCTTGCACAGGGGTATCTCGGTAACGGAGCCGAGAATATTGCCGCAGTTTCTTCTGCTGCCGCCGTTATAGCCCCAGCCGTCTGTGCAGCTTGAACCGAGAGGGCAGTTTGGTGCACGGCCGAAGCAGGTGATAAGCTTTATGCTGTCCTCGCTTACTGCCGCAAGTACTCCCGTAAAGCCGCTGCCCGATAAGCCGCCGCTGGATGTGAACACGGTCACGGTCTCGCCGATATGACGGCAAAGACTGTCTGTCAGATTGCCTGTATACATGATTTTAGCTCCTTTCCTTAATTAATGGGGTGCTGTTTTGCCTCCCGCTATATACTATGTTTTGCCTTTAAAAATGTTACTGCGCCGCACGTAAGCAATAAAAGCTTTCTTTTGACAAAAATGCCCAAATAAAAAGGTTTTATCGGCGAAAAATTTTCTAAAAAAAAAGTCCCGCACCTATTGAAAAAAGGCAAAAAAACGTGTATTATATAACGTGAACTTCTTTTGCCGTTTGACATTGGAGTTCTGTTTGAATAATAATTTTTATATATTCGGGACAAAATAACGGATATTTGATATATATTAAAATCGGAGGAAATATAGATGTTCACAAAAGATATGGGTATAGATCTCGGAACAGCAAATACCCTTGTTTATGTAAAAGGCAGGGGAATTGAAGTAAATGAGCCGTCGGTGGTTGCAATAAACAATATCACACGGGAAGTGCTTGCCGTAGGCGATGAAGCAAAGGAAATGATAGGCCGCACACCCGGCAATATCGTTGCCATAAGACCCATGAAAGACGGTGTTATAGCTGATTTTGAAGTAACACAGGCCATGCTTAAATATTTTATTTCAAAAACTTATAACCGCACCATATTCAGCCCCAGACCGCGTATCATAATCTGCGTGCCCTCGGGTGTAACGGAGGTTGAAAAGCGTGCCGTGATAGAGTCTGCCATTGCTGCGGGTGCAAAGGAAAAAAATGTCTATCTTATAGAGGAACCCATGGCGGCGGCTATCGGTGCAAAACTTCCCGTTGAAGAGCCCACGGGCAGTATGGTCGTGGATATAGGCGGCGGCACAAGCGAGGTCGCAGTCATATCTCTCGGCGGCATTGTGACAAGCCAGTCCGTGCGTATTGCGGGCGATGCCTTTGATATGGCTATCGTAAACCATATCAAAAAGGAATTTGCCCTTTCCATAGGCGAAAGAAGTGCGGAAGATATAAAACTTAAGATAGGCTGTGCTTATTTAAGCAAAGACGACAAGAAAAAAGATATGGAGATTAGGGGCAGAGACCTTATAACGGGACTTCCCAAGACGGTCATCATCAATTCGGACATGGTGCTTGAAGCGCTTTCGGAGCCTGTGAGTGCCATTGTTGATGCGATAAAATCTTCCCTTGAAAAGACTCCGCCCGAACTTGCGGCGGATATTATGGAAGCAGGAATTTTTCTTACGGGCGGCGGTGCACTTCTTCGCGGACTCGATACTCTGGTGGCAAAGGAAACGGGTATGCCCGTACATGTTGCCCCCGAGCCGCTTAATTGTGTCGCAGAGGGCACGGGTGCTGCACTCGAGCAGATAGACAACCTTAGAAATGTCTTATATTCATCACAAAGACTCAGGATCTGACAGAGGTAAAATAAATTGAAGCGTTTTAACGAAAATAAAAAGGGGCTCGGTGCTCTGGTAATAATCTTTTGTCTTGCGGCCGCCGTGCTTACGGTAGACCGCGCAAAGCCTACTTTTATAGAGAATACTTTCGGCTTTATAATAGTTCCGCTGCAAAGTTTCAGCACAAGCACTGCGGACTGGTTTGAGGACAAAGCCAACTATTTTAAGGATATAAACCGTCTTAAACAGGAAAACAGCGAGTTAAAAGAACAGATACTTTTACAGAACGCAAAACTTAGCCAGATGGAATATCTTAAAAACGAAAACGACAAGCTGACTTCGCTTTTGCAGATGGACAACAAATATACGGACTTTTCCACCGTCGGCGCAAAGATAATAGCCAAAGACCCGGGCAACTGGTACAATAATTTTGTTATAGACAAAGGCAGTGAGGACGGACTGAAGAAAAATATGGCCGTGCTTTCCGGCGAAGGTCTTGTCGGCAGAATATTGGAGTGCGGCAGCCACTATTCAAAGGTCACTGCCATAATAGACGACAGCAACGCAATAAGCGGCCAGAGTATCCGCACCGAGGATATTGGCTATGTAAAGGGCGATCTTTCGGATATGGGCAGCTGCCGCATGGAGTATATAAATTTTGATGCCGAGATAATAGAGGGTGACGAGATCGTAACTTCAAACCTCAGTACCATATTTCCGCCGGGACTTAAAATAGGCTATGTAAAAAGCGTGCAGACGGACACGAACGGACTTACAAAATACGCTAAAATAGAGCCTACTGCGGATTTTCAGCACCTTGAAAACGTACTTGTGATAAACGAGGAGTTCGGCAACGACTACGAAAGCGATCTTGCACAAAACGGCAATTAAATTTTACCGTCTTTATATTTTATAAGAGGAAATTATGAGATATATTTTTTACTTTTTTTCATTATTGATAAATTTTGTGCTGCAGTCAACGCTGTTTGAACATATAACACTTGCGGGTATAAAACCGAATCTTATACTTGTTTCGGTTATTTCCGTTGCCTGTCTGCGCGACGAGCACGAGGGCGCGGCTTACGGTTTTTTTGCGGGTCTTTTGCAGGACTGCGCATTTTCGACTTACATAGGAAGTTATGTGTTTTTATATACCTTTACGGGATATTTCTGCGGTCTGCTTTTAAAAAGCTTTTACCGCGAAAATTTTATTCTGCCGATGGGCATTGCTGCTACAGCGACATTTTTATTTAATTTTGCATACTATGTTATAAATGTACTTCTGCGCGGTTATACAAATGCGGGATATTTTATCACAAGGATAATACTGCCCGAAACGGTCTACAATGCGCTCGCAATGATAGTCGTGTACAATCTTTATGTTTATATAAACAGATATCTTGAAGAAAACGAGAAGTATAAGAGGAAAGTTTTCTGATTTTATAAGGAGAGGCTTTTTGATGAAAAATCCGTTTTACAGGCTTGCGGGCTGGGTAAATCTGCGTATAGTTATAATGTACCTTGTGATACTGGGTATGTTTTCGGTGCTTGTGGTGCATCTTTACGATTTGCAGATAACCAACGGCAGCTATTACAATAACGAGGTAAAGGGTACGGTCATACGCGACATAGTCCTTACCGCGCCGAGAGGCAATATATATGACAGATACGGACGGCCGCTTGCGGTAAACAAGTCCGCTTATACCGTAAATCTTGACCCGAGCGTTAATGTGGACAATGTAAATGAGGTACTGCTCGGACTTATAGATATGCTGCACGAAAACAATATCGAGATAGAGCCCGAACTGCCCATATCTCCAAGCTTTCCGCATGTGTATTTATTTGACGGTTCGCCCTCGCTTGAAAAGCGCTGGAAAAGGGATATGGATTTTGAAGATAATACTACGGCAAACGATGCGTTTTACAAACTTCGTGTTATGTTTGACATAGATTACAACATGGACGACGAGGACTGTATGGAACTTATGGCGCTTCGCTGCGCCCTTTATGAAAAACGATTTTCAAAATACGTTCCCGTAACCGTTGCTTCGGATGTGCCCGAAAAAGTTATAACTCTTATCGAAGAACATAGCGACAAATACCCGGGTGTTTATGTGGATGTTGTGACACTGCGTGATTATCCTGCGGGAGAACTGGTTTCGCATCTTCTTGGCTACACGGGCAAAATAACCGAGACCGAGCTTGCCACATATCAGCAGTACGGTTATACCCAAAACGATATAGTGGGCAAGGACGGCATAGAAAAGAGTTTTGAACTTGAATTGAACGGTACCGACGGCATAGAATACGTTGAAGTGGACAGCCTCGGCCGCCGTATAAATACGGTTGACGACAGAACCGTAGAACCTGTGCCCGGAAACAATATTTTTCTTACCATAGACCTTGAAATGCAGCAAAAAGCCATGACTGCGCTTGAAAACGCGCTTAAAAACGCACAGCTTAACCGAATGAGCGGTGCGGGCAAGGATACCTACAGCACATCACAGGTCTATTCATCCATGATAAAGGCGGACACCCTGCACATGGACGAGGTGATGACGGGCGAAAACACAGGCAAGCAGGCTCTGCTCAGAAACTATATCCTTTCCGTTGACGAAAGCGCAAGGACAGACTTGCCGCTTGCAAGACAGATATTGACAGACGGCCTTGAAAAAGGTAATGTACGTTATAAAGATGTATTTCTTTGTATGGTGCAGCAGGGAGTCATAGCGGCTGACGAGAATTTCCAAAGACGTGTGGAAAACGGCGATATAGGCCCAATGCAGGCTATTACAATGAAAATGCAGGAGGGTGTTGTCACTCCTCAGATGACGGCACTCGACCCATGTACGGGTTCTGTTGTGATAACGGATGTGCATACGGGCGACATTATCGCTGCGGCTACATATCCGTCATACGACAACAACAAACTTGTAAACAAAATGGATAACAAATATTATATCCGTTTGCAGAACGACCCGACAACACCGCTTGTTTACAGACCTTTTACGGAACCGCGTGCACCCGGTTCGACTTTTAAAATGATAACGGCCACAGCCGCTTTGCAGGAGGGTATAATAACCCCCAACACTTATATAACCGACCTCGGCGTGTTCACAAGTGCAAACAAACCTTATGCGCGCTGCTGGATCGACTCAAGCGGCACGACACACGGCGCTATCAATGTTTCTACGGCACTTGAAGTTTCATGCAACTATTTCTTCTATGAAGCTTCATACCGCATGGGTAACGCAAAATCGGGCGAGACCCAGAAAGGTATAGACACGCTTAACAAATATATGCGCGCTTACGGTCTTGACAGTCCGACGGGTGTTGAGATCTACGAACTTTACGATGCTCTTAAAAATTACCCGAGCAATATTTCGGGACCCGAGTATAAAAAGTATATCTATACTGCAAGAAACCCCGATATCGACCCTTACGAGCTTCGCTGGACGGACGGCGATACCATAAGAACGGCTATCGGTCAGGCTTTTAATAACTATACTTCTGCCATGCTGTCAAAATATGTTGCTACCGTGGCAAACGGCGGCACAAGATATTCACTGCATTTTATGGACAGTGTAAGGACGGCGGAGGGCACCGTTAAACGCACATATACTCCCGTTGAAGAGGAGCATATTGAAATATCGCCGCAGAATTTAAGGGCGATACATTACGGCATGCTTCAGGTAACAAAGGGCAGCAAGGGTACTCTGAGAAAGTATTTTGAGAACTTCCCGATAAATGTTGCGGCTAAATCGGGTACAGCCCAGGAGTCTTCGTTAAGAGCGGAACATACGACTTTTGTCGCTTTTGCACCTTACGAAAAACCCGAGATATCGGTGGCTGTTATAATCCCGTTCGGAACAAATGACACAGGCCCCGCTTATCAGGTCGGCAAGGACGTTATTTACGGCTACCTTACAAAGACGGGCACACCCGTAACTTCGTCTGCATCAAGCGTAACGCACTGACAAAATTCGGCCGCAAAACACTTTATAAAATCGGTATATGTTAATAATTGTAAATATTTGCTTACTAAAAATAATGCAATTTCCTTCATTATCTGTTATTATGTAAGTGACAGATATTGTGTAGTTTGGGAGGATTTAACAAATGACGGAAATAATTGTTGTAACATCGGGAAAAGGGGGAGTCGGAAAAACGACTACCTCGGCAAATCTCGGTACGGGTCTTGCGCTTGCAGGCAAAAAAGTCGCAATGATAGATGCGGACATAGGACTCCGCAATCTGGATGTTATCGTTGGACTTGAAAACAGAATAGTCTATGACCTTATAGATGTTGTGGAGGGGCATTGCAGACTGAAACAGGCGCTTATAAAGGACAAGCGCTGTGATACGCTGTTTTTGCTGCCTGCCGCACAGACAAAGGACAAGGATGCCATAAACCCCGAGCAGATGCTTAAACTATGCGATGCTTTGAGGGAGGAAGAATTCGACTATGTAATAATCGACTGTCCCGCAGGCATAGAGCAGGGGTTCCGCAATGCCATAGCGGGTGCGGACAGGGCAGTGGTGGTAACGACACCCGAAGTCTCCGCCGTGCGTGATGCCGACAGAATAATCGGTATGTTAAATGCCAACGGTCTCGGAAGCCCCAAGCTTATTTTAAACCGCATCCGTCCGCAGCTTGTAAAAAAAGGCGATATGATGAGTGTGGAGGATGTAAGCGAGATACTTGCGGTAGATATACTGGGTATCGTGCCCGATGATGAAAATATAGTGGTATGCGCCAACAAAGGCGAACCTGCCGTAATGAGTGATAAATCGCCCGCGGGACAGGCCTACCGCAATATAGTTCAAAGAATAATAGGGCATGAAGTGCCTTTTATGGACCTTGAAAAAAAGGAAGGCTTTATGGGAAAATTAAAAAAGCTTTTCGGTTCGTGATACATATAAGAGGGGAGCTGTATTATGATGTTTGATATTTTTGCTTTTATGAGAAAAGGCGGCGGCGAGTCAAAACAGGTCGCAAAGGACAGGCTCAGAACGGTACTTATGAACGACCGTGTAAATATGCAGTTGCTTGAAGACATAAAGTATGATATAATAAATGTTATAAAAAATTATATGGAAATTGACGAGGAGAATTTTTCTATCTCCATAGCGCAGACCGCAAACAAGGCGACAGGCGTAAAAACTCCCGTTCTGTTTGCGGATTTTCCGATAAAAAAGATATATAAGAATTAAGTTTTGAATATTGGAATCGAGTTTTAAAAATGCTGACAAAAAAACAGTTATCCGCTTTTGATTTTATTTTGCTTATATTGGTTATAGCGCTGGTAGCCTGCGGCATTACGGCTATAGGCAGTGCAACACGCATCAATATAAACGGCCCCGAGGGTGCATACCGAAGTCAGATGATATGGTTTGCGACGGGCATGGTGCTTCTGCTGATAATTTCTTTTGTAGATTATCATACTATATGCAGGTTTTTTGTACCGATATATATTTTTAATATAATAGTGCTTATTCTGGTGCTTTTGATAGGCGACGGAGACGAGATCGGCGTGCGCCGATGGCTCTTTGGTTTGCAGCCTTCGGAGTTCGCAAAAATTTTTATGATAATTTTTTTGTCAAAATTTATTGACAAAAACCAAAAAAAGATTAATAATATAGGTATACTGCTTTTAGTATGTCTGCTGACGGCGGTTCCGTTTATGCTGATAAAAAAACAGCCATCTTTGTCGGCAAGTTTAGTTTTAATAGCTATTTTAGGGGTGGAACTTTTTGCAGGCAGAATAAGCTACAAATACATACTGATAGTGCTTCTTGTTGCGCTGTCGCTTGCAATAGTCATCTATGTGGATCTTTTAATGGAAAATCATCCCCTGCTGAAAGGAGTACTTCACATGGAGGACTATCAGATATCCCGTTTGACGGACTTTCTCAGCAAGGACTATTCAAGCAGCACATATTACCAGACAAAACATTCTATATGGGCGATAGGCTCGGGACAGCTGCGCGGCAAGGGGCTTTACAACGGCACCGTAAATCAGCTCAGTTACCTGCCCGAGTCGCACAATGACTTCGTGTTTGCCGTTATAGGAGAGGAGTTCGGCTTTCTTGGCTGTCTGGCGGTTATACTTATTATGCTTTGCATCATTACAAAGTGTCTTATTATAGCTGCCAAGGCTACCGATAACCTTGGCAGGCTTATTGCCGTTGGGGTCGGCGGTATGTTTGCTTTTCAGACATTCGTAAACATTGGGGTGGTTACGGGTCTGCTGCCGAATACCGGTATGACTTTCCCGTTTTTAAGCTACGGCGGAAGCTCTATCTGGACTAATATGCTGGCAGTGGGTCTGGTATTGAATGTCGGTATGTGTAAACCAAAATCTATGTTTGAGGGGTGATTAAAGTTGAATATTGCATTGATTGCGCATGATAACAAAAAAATCCTTATGGAGAATTTGTGTATCGCTTACAGACACATTCTTATTAAGCACAATCTGTTTGCTACGGGTACAACGGGTCAGCTTGTGGAGGAGACCGCAAACCTGAACATCAACAAATATCTTGCGGGTCATCTGGGCGGCGAGCAGCAGCTTGGTTCTCAGATAGCCAACAACGATATAGACCTGGTGATCTTTTTGCGCGATCCCGTCACAAGCAAAAATTACGAGCCCGATATACACTCGGTGCTGAGGCTGTGTGATATACACAATATTCCGCTTGCCAGCAATCTGGCAACGGCGGAAGCTCTGCTTCTTGCGCTTGACAGGGGCGACCTTGACTGGCGTAATATTCTCAAGCAGTAAAAAGATGGCTGTAAGTTATATAAAGAAATGAGGTATAAAACAAATGAAAAAGTTTATGGAAGAATTTAAGGAATTTGCTTTAAAAGGCAATGTAATGGACATGGCAGTCGGCGTTATCATCGGTGCTGCATTCGGCAACATCGTTACCGCTCTTACCGAGAACATCATCAACCCCCTTATCGGCTGTATCGGTAATCCCGAGGTAACAGGCTTTACCGTACCTCTTATCAAGGGTCAGGTTATGGATTTCGGCGCATTTATCACTGCTGTTATCAACTTCCTTATTATGGCGCTTATCCTTTTCTGCCTGCTTAAATCTATCAATAAGATGATGGAACTCGGCAAGAAGAAAGAAGAAGAGGAAGAGGCTGCAACTACTAAGGAGTGTCCTTTCTGCAAGAGCAGCGACCTTCACCTTGACGCTGTTAAATGCCCTCACTGCGCAAGCGAATTAAAATAATTTTTTACATATTTACAAACTTACAAAGCGCTCCGTAAAATGGGGCGCTTTTGATTTACAGATTTTTTAACAAATTGTAAAATTAATTTATAAAAAATTGACTAAAAGCATTGATTATTTTTTATTTTTGTATTATAATTGGATTAACCGACACCATACGGTGTCTGAACGTGTTGTAAAAAAACACGCAGAACTAAAGAAAGGAGAAATACCTATGAAGAAACAAAGAATTGCTGCTGCCCTTATGGCATCCGTAATGGCATTCAGCACAATTTCTTCAAACGTCTTTGCGGATGATATCGTTGCATCCGAGGCTGTTTCTTTGGAAGAGGCTGTATTAAGTGAGTCTGCACTTGCTGCGGAAGAGGCTGATACGGCAGAGGACAAAACAGCAGAGGAAGAAAACGAAGTCCGTGTATTTGCAGACGGCTTCAGCGACGGTGTAAACGGCAATGTCGGCAAGAACTACTCATGTACGGCAGATGCTGACGGTAATGTTAATCTTAAAATTACTACCGCCAACAAAGGCAAGTTTACAAACGGTGCTGATAACTACGCTTATTATGCAAAAGAAGTTTCCACACAGAGCGACTTTTCATTATCGGCGACAATCAATATCAATGAATATAACAGTTCGGCTTATTCAAACCCGACAAGCCCTCACCAGTCATCTTTCGGTGTAGTTGGCTTTGATGAAAAATACTCATCAGACGGTAACACAGGCAACCAGCTCTGGCTTGCATCCTATACGGAAAAGTCAAGCGTTCCGCCTGCAATGACCGTTTTGACACGCCATAAAGGCGATGCCACAAAAACAGTACAAAAAGTGCTTTCGGATTCTTTCGATATAGCAACATCATCCGGTACATTTGATGTTGTCGTTAAGAAATCCGGTTCTACCTATTATCTTGAATGCAACGGTAACAGCACTACAGTAACAGATGCAGAACTTTTTACGGGTTCTACCGAGTATATCGGCTTCTTTGTTGCGCGTAATGTGGATATCACTATTTCAAATATCGAATTCAGTGAAGATACAAGAACGGTTACCGCGCTTACACTCAAGCAGAATCCCGAAAAGAGCGTTTATGCTATCGGCGATGAACTTGACCTTACGGGTGCTGTTATCGAAGCGGCTTACAGCGACGGTTCAACAGAGGAAGTTGCTCTTAATGAGCTCGTTGTCAGCGGTTTTGATACTGCTTCCGCAGGCGAAAAGACAATGACCTTTGTAAAGGGCGGCGTTTCCGCTACATTTGACTATACCGTAAATCCCGACGGTGTGGTTTCACTTGAATTTGATACAGAACCTTATATCAATGAATATGCAGTCGATATGCGTTTTGACCCGTCGGGCGCAAAAGTTAAGGCTACACTTAACACAGGCGAAGTCATTGATGTTGTTTACATCGGTGACTATGACCCCGAAAAAGCAACCGAGGACGAGAAGAATGCTCCCAAGTATACTTTCTTGTTAAACGGCAGCGAGATCGACAGCAGCTATATTTTCAAATCAAGTGATGCGGGTACGGATAAGATCGAGATCAAGGCTATCTCCGGCGAGGCTGTTGTAGCCAACGACGTAAAGGGCTCTTTCGACGTTACTATTTCCGACCGCGCACTTGCGGAACTTACGGTCGCTGTAGCTCCGATCAAGACAGAATACTATGTAGGTGATTCGTTCGAACCTGCCGGCATGGTTGTACGCGGTACCTACAGAAGTGCGGACGGCAGCAAGATGCAGGCTGTTATTCCCGAGGGCGATTACAGAATAGATGCTCCCGAGGTATTCACAACAGCAGGCACTGTTACGGTTCCTATCGTTTCAACGATCAATCCGAGTATTGTATATAATTACAATCTCGATATCAAATCACCCCGATTTACAAGATACAAAGTTGTTGACTATCCTATAATGACAGTTGACAAGGGTGCTCCTTTTGACCCGACAGGTCTTGTTATCGGTGCTTACTTCTCAAATGCAGCTTATGAAGTAGCTGATGAGAGCGAGTATTCTATTGATACATCCTCTTTTGATTCTTCAAACGAGGGCACAACTTCCGTTACGGTAAATATCAACGGCAAGTACGGCACACAGTCTATTCCTCTTAACATTACAGTTAAGGAGACTGCTCAGCAGATATGGCGCCACACATATTTCGGTGCTTCAACAAACAACGGCGATACAGGTGTTGTTGATATAACAAACGGTACGCCTTCCGCGACGGATGCAAACGGCCGCATTACAAGTACAAGTGACATTATTGCCGAAGATACTGACGGAAAGAATGCACCTTACTATGATGTAGATGCTGTTCCTACAGTTACCGTTGCTTCTCTTGGCGGCGCAGGCAAGATCACTGCTGACAACGACGGTATTTCATACTACTTTACAAGACTTGCTGCTCAGAGCAACTTTACTATGACAGCAAAACTTGAGGTAGAATACTACCTTACAGACAATGATGATAAGCAGCGTAACGGTCAGGAAGCATTCGGCGTTATGGTACGTGATGCCGTTCCTTTCTTTGATGCGGAAGACGTTGATGAAAACGGCGATGCTAATTCACCGTCTCTTAAAAACTCTGTAGCAGCTGCTAAATATGCGGCTATAGATAAAGTAACAGGCGAGCCTATGCTTCGCAAGACAAATGATACTTTTGCTTCAAACATGGCTATCATCGGCGGCTGTGCCGATTCAAGCTATCCCACCGAAAATGATGTAAGCTTTATAAGAAAGTCTACAAGCAACAGGATCAACCTTCTTGCAAGAATCGGTACTGCCGATCATATCGAGGGCGGCGGCGCAGAAAAGCGTGGTTACTACAAGATAAGCGATACATTCCCCGCAGTTGGCAATGTATACTATCTTACAATAAAGAAATCGGGCAACGGTATCTATGCTAAGTGTGAAGATCCTCAGAATCTTGACGAAAACGGCAACCCCGTTGTTATGGAAACATACCAGTACTTTGAGGATGGTTTCCTCGATACTCTTGACCCCGACAATATGTATGTAGGTATTTTTGCAGCAAGACGTGCAAGAGTTAAGGCTTCCGAGATCGTACTTACAGAAACAGATCCCGCAACAGATATCCAGACTTACGTTGCACCCGAGCAGGCATCTTCGCCTACTATCACTGTTGCATCACCTTACTTTACAACAGACTCTAATTACGAACTTATATTAAAAGCAGGCAATGAGCTTGGCGGTACAGTTACTATAAAGAACGGTGACGAGATCGTCAAGAGAGATGTATTCGTAACCAAGAAGGGTATGTCATACAACATTGCTCTTAATCCCGATTCGGTAAACCACTTTACTGTTATCTACTCACCGAATAAGGGTGATAATCTTACGGCATATAAGGACGTTATAGCCGAATTTGACGTTACACACAGATCGTCTTATGACAAGTCTGCTCCTTATATCTACGCAGGCCCCGACGGCACTGCATCCGCAGCAGGTACAAGAGAAGATCCTCTTGATATCCAGTCTGCTATCGGTTTCGCTTCAAGAAATCAGACAGTTATTTGTCTTGACGGTGTATACTATCCTACAAGCGATATAGATGTACCCGAATCTTCAAGCGGTTACAAATCGAAACCCGTCAGAATATTTGCCGAAGACGGCGCTGACGTAGTTCTTGACTTCCAGGGTCTTTACGAGGGTGTTATCATCCGCGCAGACAACTGGCACATCAAGGGCCTTGATGTTACAAATACAGCCGATAACCTCAAGGGCTTCCACCTTGCAGGCAACAACTGTATAGTTGAAGATTGTAAATTCCACGACAACGGCGATACCGGTTTCCAGGTGAGCCGTATCGGTTCCGGCGGCGATTTTATTGACGAATGGCCTTCAAACAACCTTATCCTTAACTGTGAGTCCTATAACAATGCCGACCCCGCAGGCATCAATGCCGACGGTTTCGGTGCTAAGCTTACAGTAGGTACAGGCAACGTATTTGAGGGATGTATCTCTCACCACAACCTTGATGACGGTTGGGATACATTTACAAAGCAGGGCTCGGGTGCTATCGGTACGGTAGTTCTTGAGGGCTGCGTATCTTATAAAAACGGTTATGAGATCAGCCCCGACGGCAAAGAGACAGCTCGTGAAAAGGGCGGTCACAACGGCTTTAAGATGGGCGGCGAGAACGTAGCTGTTCAGCATTATCTTAAGGATTGTATCGCATACAAGAATGGTGCTAACGGTGTTACGACAAACTCTAACCCGCAGCTTAAACTCAGAAATGTTATTGCATACAAGAACGGCGGTTCGGGTATTGCTCTTTACTCCAAGTCGGGTAAGGCTAAATTCAACTATGATGTTGAGGGTGCAGTAAGCTATCAGTCCGCAAAGGATACAATAGCAACCGTAACAGAGGACAAGACATTTACAAACAATTCGTCAACACCTCTTGTTTCGGAGAGCAACTACTTCAACTGGGGCAGCAGTTCCGCAAATGCTAAATATGCAAGTGCAGAAGACGAAGCAAACAGAAAAGTTACAACTCTTGATACTGTAACAGATGATTTCTTCGTAAGCGTAAACGAAGCCGATTCCATTACCGACGGTTTCTATGCACAGGATGCCGACGGCAAGTTCATTCTCGGCGACTTCCTTGCACGCAAGACACCTTATGTTCATAAGGAAGAAGACCTTATTGACCTTTCATCCTATGGATTTAATAACAAGAGTGATGATACACCTGTTATCCCGGTACCCGGTGATAAGACTACAGAAAGCACGACCGCAGGCACAAACAGCGGTTCCAAAACAGGAGGAAGCACCGGTGGCGGTGGCGGCGGCGGAAGCTCCGCAAGACTTACTACATCTGCTGCAGCAACTACTGAGACAGAAAAAGCTACAGAAAAGACAACTTCTTCCGCACCCGATACAGAAACAATTACAGTTCCCGATGTAAGCAGCGACAGTATGTTTGATGATATCTCCAATAAGCCTTGGGCAGAGGAAGCTATCAACGCACTTGCTTCTATGGGCATTGTAAACGGTACGGGTTACAGAACATTCACCCCCGATGCTAACTGCAAGCGTGCTGATTTCGCGATCATGCTTGTTAAACTTCTCGGTATCGAGGGTACAGCAACAGATAACTTTGATGATGTAGCCGAAGGCAAGTACTATTACAACTTTGTAGGTCTTGCTAAGGAAGCAGGCATCGTAAACGGCTACGGCGACGGCAGCTTCGGCCCCGAGAACTTCTGTACAAGAGAAGAACTTATGGTTATGGTAGCTAACGCTTTAGCATCGACAGGCGTTGATATTACAGCCGATCAGAGCGTACTTGACAAGTTCGGCGACGCAGCGGATATTGCAGACTGGGCTAAGCCTTATGTTGCATTCCTTGCTGCTAACAGCGTTGTAAACGGCTCTAACGGCAATATCGATCCTAAGGCTGACATTACAAGAGCAGAAGTAGCGGTTATCATGTATAACGTTAAAAATGCTTTTGGTTTCGGCGCAGAGGAAGAGCCTGCTGTAGTTGAGGAAGAGACTGAAGAAACTACCGAAGAGGCTTCCGAAGAAACATCAGAAGAAACAACTGAAGAAACAGAAAAGGAAGCAGCTGAAGAAGTTACAGAGGAAACAACCGAAGCTTAATCAAAATTTAAGGGACCGTCCTTTTGGGCGGTCTCTTTTTATGTGAAAAAGTAGGGGAAAATTTTTAAAAAATATTCCTATTGACTAAATGGGTAATTGTGACTATAATAAGTTCATAAACAAATCCTACACAGGAAATAGGAAATAGAAAATTTAAGGAGGATATTAAAATGAGTGATATCAAAAAAAGTACATTGGAGTTAATAGGAAAAACACCCTTGCTTGAGGCAAGCAGATATGCACAGGCAAACGGCATAAAGGACGCAACAGTTCTTGCAAAGCTTGAATATCTCAATCCCGCAGGTTCCGTCAAGGACAGAATTGCCCTTGCAATGATAGAGGATGCGGAGAAAAAGGGCATTTTAAAGCCGGGCGCAACCATTATCGAACCAACATCGGGCAATACGGGTATCGGTCTTGCGGCTGTTGCGGCTGCAAAGGGATATAAAGCAATTCTGACACTTCCCGAAACGATGAGCGTTGAAAGAAGAACTCTGCTTCATGCTTACGGTGCTGAACTTGTGCTTACAGACGGCAGTCTTGGCATGAAAGGCGCTATCGCAAAGGCTACGGAACTTAATGAGCAGATAGAGGGCTCTATCATCCTCGGACAGTTTGTAAATCCTGCAAATCCCGCTGTTCATAAGGCTACAACAGGTCCGGAGATCTGGGAGCAGACAGACGGCAAAGTTGATATTTTCATTGCAGGTGTCGGCACGGGCGGTACGGTAACAGGTGTAGGCGAATATCTCAAAGAACAAAACCCCAATGTAAAGGTAATTGCCGTAGAACCCGCTACAAGCCCGGTACTTTCAAAGGGTACAGCAGGTGCGCATAAGATCCAGGGCATAGGTGCAGGCTTTGTTCCCGAAGTGCTTAACACAAAGGTCTATGACGAAGTTATTGCAATAGAAAATGACGATGCATTTGAAGAGGGCAGAAAGTTTGCCACGACCGAGGGCGTGCTTGTCGGTATTTCATCGGGTGCAGCATTGAAAGCCGCTTCTATTCTTGCCGCAAGACCCGAAAATAAGGGCAAGACGATAGTTGCTTTACTTCCCGACTCCGGCGACAGATATCTTTCCACACCTTTATTTGCAAATTAATAAATTTCCCGCTTTTATGCGGGATTTTTTTATTGTAAAGTTGACATAAAAGCGATTTTGTAATAAAATTATATCCGTAATATAATAATCGGAGATGTATTTATGAATAAAGCAGTTGTTATAGCCGAGAATGAGGCGGTTTTGCAGGAAATACTGTCACAGCCTTTCTGGAAAGAAAAAAATATAGCCGTACAAGGCATTTATACCGATAATACGGATAAATACACAGAGGAAGAAAAGACACTTGAAGAATTGTTTGATGCGCAGGATACGGGCTTTTTATATATGCTTGAAAAAACAGACGATATAAGTGCGATAAAAACACTTAAAAACAATATCTTTGAAAAATATATGTGGCTTTCGCTTTATGCGGACAAAAAAAGTCTGCTGCCGCCAAAAAAAATGCTTGAAAATATGTTTGAACTTGTATGTGAGCTGTCGCCTTTTACAACAAACGATAAGATAGCAAAGGTAATAGCTTATGTGCTTGCTTCGCCGGAAGGAGACCTGCGGCAGACAAGTGTTGCGGAAAGTCTGTATATAAACAGTTCCTATCTGAGTACGGTGTTTACGGCAAATATAAATATTCGTTTTGTGGATTATGTAAATAATGTCAGGCTGCGCCGTGCGGCTATGCTTTTGACCTCCACAGACCTTAAAATAGCCGATATAGCCGACAGATTGGAGTATAGAGATATTTCTTATTTTTCAAAGCTGTTCAAGAAAAAATTCGGTATGACACCGTCGCTTTACCGCATACCCGACAATTATAACTATCAGATTTAGCAACTATATAAAAAAAGAGTTTCTTATTTTACATTTTTGTTAAAAATTCATAAATGTCTTGATTATTCTTATTGTGTATGCTACAATATATTGTGGATTGAAGAAAGAATATTACAAAGGAGGATAAAATGAGCTATAAAAAGGATTTTGTAAAATTCATGTGGGAGGCAGGCGTGCTTACTTTTGGCGAGTTTACGCTTAAAAGCGGCCGCAAGGCTCCGTATTTTATAAATACCGGCAACTATAAGACGGGAGAGCATATTGCAAAGCTTGGCGAGTTCTATGCAAAGTGTATAAAAGAAAACGACATTCATGCTGATGTGTTCTTTGGCCCCGCATACAAGGGTATTCCGCTTGCAGTTACCGCAGCTATCTCCAATTATAAGGAAAACGGCGAAAACGTAAATTATTGTTTTAACCGCAAAGAGGCAAAGGATCACGGCGAAGGCGGCGTTATGGTAGGCCATAAGCTCCAAGACGGCGACAAGGTCCTTATTATCGAAGATGTTATTACGGCAGGCACAGCCATCAGAGAAAGTCTTCCCATTTTGAAGGCGGCAGCTGATGTTGATGTGTGCGGTGTTGTGATCTCTGTAGACAGAATGGAGAAAAATAAAAGCGACAGATCTGCGGTGCAGGAAGTCTTTGACGAATTCGGCATCAAGGTCTATCCTATCGTTACAATAAATGATATTATCGAGTCCATAGAGGACGGTACTATCCCGGGTAAGGAATATCTTCCTGCCATGAAGGAGTACAGAAAAGTCTATGGCGTTTAAATATTGAAAGGAAGTGCAGTTTTATGAAGTTATTGAAAAAACTTGCAAGTCTTGCAATGTCTGTTGTTATGCTTCTTTCATGTGTATGCTTTACAGCTGCAACGACAGAGGCGGCAGAAGTCATTCCCGTTTACCTTAACGGAAAACAGCTGGAATTCCCGGCAAATGATGCGCAGCCGCAGATATATCAAAACAGAACTTATGTGCCCATAAGAAAAACTGCCGAATATCTCGGTCTTTCTATTAACTGGAATTCAAAGACGGAAACACTTACGTTTTCACGCGAGGGTGTTACCATCGACCACACAATGCGTTCCAACATCGTGTATGTAAGCGGCAATCCCCGCACATTTGACACACGTTCCATAAATGTACAGAACAGAACGCTTATGCCCATACGTATGCTTGGCGAGTCCATAGGCGCAACTGTTGACTGGGACAACGATAAACGTGCTGTATATATCAAAACAGCCGATTATAACGAAGCGACGACCGAAGCGGCAACAGCGGCTCCCGTTGTAAGTTCGGGCTCTGCCAAGATAATAAATGCCTCGCTTAACAAGTCGAGCATCGGTGCGGGCGAAACAGTAAAACTAACTGTAACGGCAAAGGATGCCACAAGAGTAAGACTTGTTGATGCGCAGACACAAAAAGAAATAGAAGTGATCTCCGAATACGGCGAGAGCGATGACGGCACACGAGTATTCGAAACCTTATTAAAAGGCGAAAACGACAGCAAGGATTCAGTTGTCAAGACTGTTATGGTTCTTGCGGGCAATGACTCTTCTTTCAATGAATCTCTTTCCGAAACAAGGACTGTAAGCTATGTTGTAACAACAGACAAAAGCAGTGATGATGACGATGACGACGATGATGACGAGAAAGAAACTATCAAGTCAGATCATCTTGTAAGCTACAAGCTTGACAGTACAACATATGCCGAGGATGATTATGCCAACGTTACTGTCGTGACCGATAACGAGGTATCCAAGGTCAGAATAACCAACAGCTACAGCAACGGCAGAACCGAAAGCTCCGAATATACAGAAAAGAGCAAGGAAAGAACATTCAAATTAAAACCCAGACTTTCTCAGAAAGGTACGGTATATCTTTATATCACACTTTATATCGAGGACGAGGGTTATGAAGCCGTTCAGCAGAAAGTTAAAGTTACGGTCGGCAAAACAGCCAGCAGCAAAAAGAGCTATGATGAACTTGAGATAGTTGACATTGATGTGCTCAATGATACGGTTTATGTTGACGAGGAAGCTCATGTTCTTGTTTACACATCAACAGATGTAACGGAAGTTTCTATCTATGATGAAGACGACAAGAAGATGGCTACAAGCTACTATTACTATTCAAAGGAAGACGGCCAGCTTATCTGGAATCTCAGCTTTGAGGTATCTTCAAGCGGCAGACAGAAGTATTACGCTTACGCTTATAACGATGATGACGAAAAGGTATCCGAGATATTCAAGCTTGACGGCGAGAAATACTCCAAGAATGATGCTGTCGTTTTAAGTGTTGAACAGAGAACATCAAACGTAAGAGACGGAGATACCTGCAAGTTCAATGTTAAGTGTACAAACGGCATATACAAAGTTATACTTACCGATGACAGAGGCCGTGAGCTTGGCTGGGAGTCGAGCAGCAGCAAGAGCGGTTCCAACAGTGAATTTACTGTCAAAGGTACTATAAGCGATGTTGAAAGCGATTACTATATCTACGGTTATGATGATGCTGATTTCAAGGCAAGCGTGTATAAATTCCGCGTTGTGGGAAGCTCTTCGGGCGACCTTCAGATCATAAGCGTTGACCTTGACAGCAACAAGGTCGATATTGATGATGATATCGAACTTACAGTAGAAACTTCGACAAATGTTGAAAGACTTGTTATCGTAGACCAGGATGATAACAGAGTATACAAAAAGACCAAACCTACCAAGGAAAAGGACGATGTATATATCTGGGAGATCTCTTTCAGCCCCGAGGAAAAAGGCAGAAATACCTTTACTATCACTATCGAGGATGAAGATGACAATACCGAGGAATACGACTTTAACGTACAGGTAACCAAATAATGCTCAAAAAGGATGCGTGAACCGCATCCTTTTTATATGTCGTTTTATTGACAATTCTGTCAAATTAAAGTATAATTTACATGAGGTGAAATTACAAATGACAGAAATAAAGGAATACAGAGGACATATACGCAACTGGAAAGCGCTTTGTGCGGAACTTTCCATAGATACGTCACTTCCCGATAAAAAGCGCGAGGAAGAGATAATTGTAAAAGGCTATGAAAAATGGGGCAGGGATATTGCCGATCATTTATATGGTATGTTTGCTTTTGCGCTGTGGGACAGCAAGGAAGGAAAGCTGTTCTGCCTGCGCGATCACTTTGGCACAAAGCCGTTTTTCTATTATATAACAGATGATAACAATATCCTTTACGGTTCATCCATACGTGAAATCATGAAAGGAAAAGGTTTCAAAAAAGCGCTTAATAAGGATATGCTCCAGCTTTACCTTACTTTTACCTATGTTGCGGGTGAAGATACATTTTTTAAGGGTGTTAAAAAGCTTATGCCGGGTCATTGGCTGGAATTTAAAGACGGGAAACTGACTGTTGAGCGCTATTGGACACCGACTTTCAAGCCCGATGATTCTAAATCGCTTGAGGACTTTGCCAACGAGATACATACAACGGTAAAGGAAATATTCAAAGAAGTAAAGACCGAGGACGAGGTTGCCGAGTCATTCCTTTCGGGCGGTGTGGATTCAAGCTATGTGCTTGCGCTTTCGGATGCCAATATCTGCGACTCCTGCGGCTACGACGAAGAGAGATTTGACGAGAGCAGGGTGGCAGCCAAAACAGCCGAACTTTTAGGAAGAAAACAAGCCGTTTGTCTTATTACACCCGAAAGATATTTTGAGACCGTCCCCTATGTAATGGAGAATATGGAGCAGCCTTTGGGCGATGCTTCGGCTGTAGTATTTGCCATTGCCTGCCGTGCAACTGCCGAACACACAAAACTGTGCTATTCGGGCGAGGGCGCCGACGAGTTTTTCGGCGGTTACAATATGTACCGCAATGCCGAGCGTTACGGCGACAATTTAAAAACATTCTATGTCGGCAACACAAATATTATGAAAGAAGACGAGAAAAAGCAGCTTCTTAAATATTATAACGAAAATGTGCTGCCTATAGATATTGCAAAGCCCATTTATGACGAGACCGAAGGACTTGACCCGCTTTCCAAAATGAGCGATGTGGATATACAGATATGGCTTGAGGGCGATATTTACCTTAATGTGGACAAAATGAGCGAAGCTGCGGGGCTGGAGATAAGAATGCCGCTTACCGACAGACGTGTATTTGATATAGCATCAAGAATGCCTTCAAAATACAAGGTAAATGATGAGACAAACAAGGTCGCTTTTCGTACAGCGGCGGCAAAAGTCCTGCCCGAGGAGATAGCTTTCCGCAAAAAGCTTGGTTTTATCGTTCCTATCAGGATCTGGCTTGCCGATGAAAGATACAACAAAGACGTTATTGAAAAATTTAACAGCGAATATGCGGCAGAATTCTTTAAAACAGATGAATTAAACGCAATATTCAATGAATATATCGGCGGAAATTCCGACCTTTGGAGAAAAGTATGGACTATCTATACTTTCCTTGTTTGGTACGAGATATATTTTATAAAATAATATCAAAAAAGAG
Organism: Bacillota bacterium; assembly: GCA_017460805.1. GTDB lineage: Bacteria > Bacillota > Clostridia > Lachnospirales > CAG-274 > RGIG4310. The sequence goes on from JAFUAF010000061.1 coordinate 41,832, forward strand.
GATGGCAAATGACCGTCCTCTTTTTTCTTGAAGTTATTAAATTTGCATTATTTATCTTCGGAGGTTATTATTTCGATACCTGCATCGCTTGCTGCGCGGATTATCTCTTCCTTTTCCTCGTAAGTACAGATATAATTGTATGTACAAAAACTGCGGGTATAAGGCTCTATTATGACATAGCCGTCATAGCGCCATTTTTCTTCAAGGGTCATGCACCAGTCGGCCTCATCTGTATCGGGATCGAGCCAATTCTTTTCAAACGGCAGTTTATTCTTTTTTGCAAGAGGCTCCATAGCGGCGATAAAATCGTCACATTCCGGCAGAACAAAAGTCCTTGACATAAGACCTGCGCCGTACATCTCGTAAGCAAAGGCATTAAGCAGGATGTATTCCCTGTTTTTGCGGCTTTTGCCGTCTTCAAGAATACTTCTGTATTCCGACTCGTTAAATTCCTCCGTTATATCATCGGGCGGAAGTATTTCCTTATGATCTTTTAAATATCCGAACGGGTCTTTTGTACATTCGGTCATGCGTTTTAAAATACCGCTGTCTTTTGTGAACAGCTTTACAAATTCCAGAAAACTGTTATCTGACATATTTTTTAGGTAGCTTTCAAGCTTCCATGCACCTATATCGGGAGCGATATTTCTTTCAACATAATCCTCAACGATACGGTAGGCATCTTCGGGCATAACATCCGAAAGAATATAACTCCTGTGTCCGTCTTCCTGCTCAAAATTTGCTTTAAGACAGAGTTTTTGGGTGGTCTCATTCTTTTCGTATATTATATTACAACATTCGGTAAAAGGCAGCTTGGGATATATGCGTATATTACGCTCGACATCTATATTAAGTATCGTATCACGCAGCTGCTGCGCAGTAAAGCCTTTATAAAAAGCCGAAGGATCGTTTGCGGGCATAAGTATCCATGCTTTATGTTTGTTTTTTGTAAAAAGATCGAAAATACCCATAATCATTCACCAAGATATGCTTTTTTCACCTTGTCGTCATTCATAAGTTTGTCGGCATCGCCCTCAAGTACGATCTTGCCTGTTTCCAGAACATAGGCCCTGTCGGCAATAGCCAGTGCTTTTTTAGCGTTCTGCTCTACAAGCAGGATAGTAGTGCCGCTGTTGCTTATTTCTTTTATTATATCAAAAATTTCGTTTACATACAAAGGAGAAAGTCCCATTGACGGCTCATCCATTAAAATGATATTGGGTTTTGACATAAGCGCACGGCCCATTGCAAGCATCTGCTGTTCGCCGCCCGAAAGAGTACCCGCTATCTGAGTTTTTCTTTCTTCAAGCCTTGGGAAACGCTTGTATATTTTTTCAAGGTCGGCGGATATCTCCTTGCCGTCTTTGCGTGTATAAGCGCCGAGCATCAGATTTTCGTATACCGTAAGTTCCTGAAAAATACGTCTGCCTTCGGGAACGTGAGCCATACCCATGCCGACGATCTTGTGTGCGGGTGTTTTTAAAAGGTTGACATCATTGAATGTAATGTTTCCCGCTTTTGCCTTTACAAGGCCTGTTATGGTATGAAGAATAGTGGTCTTGCCTGCGCCGTTTGCGCCGATAAGGGCTATGACTTCGCCTTTTTCAACATGGAAGGAAACGCCTTTTATGGCATTTATCATGCCGTAGTATACCTCTAAATTTTCAACTTTAAGCATAATTTTCCTCCTTATTCGCCAAGGTATGCGGTTATAACGCGCGGGTCGTTGAGAACTTCGCTCGTTTTGCCCTGTGCAAGTTCCGTTCCGAAATTCAGAACGGTAACTTCCTCACAGATGCCGCCTACAAGACGCATATCATGTTCTATCAAAAGTATAGTCATATCAAAATTATCACGCACAAAACGGATAGTGCTCATCAGTTCCTCGGTTTCGTTTGGGTTCATGCCTGCGGCGGGCTCGTCAAGCAAAAGCAGCTTTGGCTTTGTTGCGAGAGCACGCGCTATCTCCAGTTTACGCTGTTTGCCGTAGGGCAGGTTAAAGGAGCGGAAGTCCTTTTCCTTGTCAAGGTCGAATACCTTCAGCAGTTCCTCTGCTTCCTTATCCATCGCCTTTTCCTCACGGACATATTTTGGTGTGTGGAAAACTCCGTCAAAAATATTATATGTCTGATGATTGTGCAGTCCGACTTTTACATTGTCAAGCACAGACATATTGGAAAACAGCCTGATATTCTGAAAAGTACGGGCAATACCCATTCTGTTTATCTCTATGGGGCTTTTGCCGTTAAGCAGTTCGCCGTCAAGACGGAATGTGCCCGTAGAAGGCTTATATACACCCGTAAGCAGGTTGAATACAGTCGTTTTGCCCGCACCGTTGGGTCCGATAAGACCGTAAAGCATACCTTTTTCAATATTAACGCTGAAATCGTCAACAGCCTTAAGGCCGCCGAAGTTTATACCTAAGTTTTTTACAGTAAGAAGAGCCATTATGCAGCCTCCTTTCTTGTCTTGCGGCGGAATTTGGATGCGATCTTTTCGCGGAAGTCCGCAAATTTCGGTGATGAGTTGGAAAGCATCATCACTATAAGTGCTATGGAATATATCAACATTCTGTAATCCGAAAGGTCACGCAGAAGTTCGGGAAGAAGCGTGATGATTATTGCAGCGATTATGCTGCCCGGGATGCTTCCCATGCCGCCAAGCACAACGATAACAAGTATCTCTATGGACTTGTTGAAATCAAATGTACCGGGTTTTAAAATTGCAAGGTGGTGTCCGTAAAGTACGCCTGCGGCACCCGCAAAGAAAGCTGCCATAACAAAGGATATAAGTTTGTAGAATACTACGTTTATACCCATAGCTTCGGCGGATATTATATTGTCGCGAATAGCGGTTATGGCGCGGCCGTGCCGTGAATTTACAAGGTTTACGATAACAACTATGGTTATTATTGCCGCAATATAAGCGACGTTGAAATTTGAAAATTTGTTTATGCCTTTAAGACCGCCTGCGCCGCCCGTAAAATCAAGCGAGTTGATTATAGAACGGATTATCTCGCCGAATGCAAGAGTCACTATAGCAAGGTAGTCGCCGTTAAGGCGAAGAGCGGGCAAACCGATGATAACGCCGAAAATAGCCGCAGTAAGACCGCCGATGATCAGTGCCAGCGGAAATTCTATCACTGTAGGAAGATTTGCGTGTATGGTAAAAAGACAGCCTGCATAAGCACCCACGGACATAAAGCCCGCATGACCGAGGCTGAGCTCACCGAGAAAACCTACAATAAGGTTAAGGCTTACCGCAAGCATTATATTTATGCAGATAGGAACAAGAAGACCTGCGCCCTGTCTGCCCAGAACACCCGATTTGATAAGTATATTGCATATAATAAAGGCCGCAATGCCGATAATGACCGAAATAACAGTCTTTTTCTTTGTACGGAGGAGATTTTTGAAATTTTCCATTTTATTTTACCTCCTCAGACCTTTTCTACGCGCTTTTTACCCAACAGACCCGTGGGGCGGAAAAGCAGAACAACTATAAGAATACCGAAAACGATTGCATCGGCAAGATCTGTACTGATATAAGTCTTTGCCATACTTTCGATTATGCCGAGAAGTATGCCGCCGAGCATAGCGCCGGGGATAGAACCGATACCGCCGAGAACTGCCGCAACAAAGGCCTTTATACCGGGCAGAGCGCCTGTATAAGGGCCAACAAAGCCGTAGCTTGACATATAAAGTATGCCTGCGACAGCTGCAAGAGCGGAACCGATAGCAAATGTGGCGGAGATAGTGGCGTTTACATTAACACCCATAAGCTGTGCTGCGCCTTTGTCTTCGGATACCGCAAGCATCGCCTTGCCCATTTTTGTTTTCTTAATAAAAAGGGTAAGAACTATCATTATAATTACGGTCACGCCGAGTGTAACTATACTTTCGCCCGAAACATTGATGCCTGCAAAAGTAAAACCTTTTATTTTTATTATGGAATCGACTTTCTGTTTGTTTGAGCCGAAAATAAGAAGCGCGGAACTTTGTAAAAAGTAGCTTACACCGATCGCTGTGATGAGCACGGTAAGAGGGGATGCGTTTCTGAGGGGTTTGTAGGCTATCTTTTCTATGCTTACACCGAGAACGCAGCAAACGACCGCGCACAAAAGCACCGAAACATACCAGGGAAGTCCCGATCTTGTACTTGCTATAAGCAGGGTATAAGCACCTACCATAATAATATCGCCGTGGGCAAAGTTAAGCATTTTGGCAATACCGTAAACCATAGTATAGCCAAGAGCTATAAGAGCATAAACGCTGCCGAGGTTTAGACCGTTGAGCAGCTGCTCGCAAAACTGCTGCATAAAAATTTTCTCCTTTCCTTGCGGATAATTTTCAAATACTATCTTAATATTATAGTACATTTTTTTGTCTTTGACAAGTAATATAAGGTATTTTTTTACAAAAATTGCCGTTATGACATTATTTTACAAACTACTACCTTTAGTCGAAAAAATGATAATTTACACAATATATAGAAATACCTTGACTTTTGCCCGAAAAAAGAATATACTTTTATTATAGGTGTATTGCGGGAAATTACACCGCACACAAAATAAGAACAGCGTTTCCTCCCGCGAGAGGAAAAGGCAAGGAGATTTCTATGTATAAAACAGAAATAGCGGCTTATGCCAATTATCTGCCGCCCAAGGCAGTTACAAATGACGATCTCAGTACAATGGTAGAGACCAATGACGAGTGGATAAGAACAAGAACAGGCATTTCCACAAGGCATGTTTCCACAGGGGAGACGGCATCGGATATGTGTGTGAAAGTTGCGGAAAAGCTTATCGAAAAAAGCGGTATATCTCCGCTGGATATCGACATGATAATCGTAGCGACCATTACACCTGATTTTTCGACCCCGAACACAGCCTGCCTTGTACAGGCGGCAATAGGCGCGGAAAATGCGTTTGCCTTCGATCTGTCGGCAGCCTGCTCGGGCTTTGTTTATGCAATGAGCGTGGCGGACAAGTATATTAAAAGCGGTGCCGCAAAAAATATTTTAGTATTCGGTTCAGAAGTGCTTTCGGCAATAACGGACTGGACGGACAGAAGCAGCTGTGTGCTTTTTGGCGACGGTGCAGGCGGTGTACTTGTAAGAGCGAGTGAAACAAGCGGCGGTGTTATTGCCGAAGATATTCATTCAAACGGTACAGACGGCCACAAACTTACGGGTAATGCGCTTTATATAGATACACCGTTTTTTGATAATGAAAAACAAAAACAGCCCTATTTACAGATGGACGGAAGGGCAATATTCACTTTTGCGACCAAAAAGGTGCCGCAGAGCGTATCTGCTGTGCTTGAAAAGGCAGGGGTCTCGGGGGATGATATTGCATATATCGTGCCGCATCAGGCAAACTATCGTATAGTAGAGGCTATGGCAAAAAAACTTGATATGCCGCTTGAAAAATTCTTTATGAATATTGAAAAATGCGGCAATACATCATCAGCCAGCATCCCTGTCGCGCTTGCCGATATGGATGAAAAGGGTCTGCTGAAAAAAGGCGATAAAATCGTTATAACAGGCTTTGGCGGCGGCCTTACATGGGGCAGCATTTTACTTGAAATTTAGGAGGTATACTATAATGGCACTATCAAATTTAGGCATTATAGATGCAACAAGCATCAGTGATGAGCAAAAGAGGGTCATCCTCACAATAGTTGATGATATCAGCTGGGATACCACAGTCGAGGAAAAGAAAAAACACGTCAAAATGATCGAAACAAAGATCAATAATTATCTCAGATATATAACAAGCGGACAGGTGCTTGACAACTATCCCGAGTCTGTCGGTTACGGCGTCGGTATCGTTATCCAGTGCAAATATCCCATCACGGTAAGAGTGCAGGAGATTTATGCAAAGATAGCGGAAAAATTCAAACAAAGAGATATTCTTTTCGGCTATTTTATCGAGCCGCAGGAAGAAGCTGAAGAACAGCAGGAGGTAAATGAAAAAAATGAGTAATGTTATTTGTGATCTTTTGGGCATAAAATATCCCATTTTTCAGGGCGCAATGGCTTGGATAGCCGATGCGAGCCTTGCAAGTGCAGTCTCCGAAGCGGGCGGCCTTGGCATTATTGCGGCAGGCAATGCTCCCGCAGACGTGGTACGCGCCGAGATACGTGCGTGCAAAGAAAAGACGGACAAGCCTTTCGGCGTAAACATCATGCTTCTTTCTCCTTTTGTTGAGGATATTGTTCAGCTTGTATGCGATGAAGGTGTTAAAGTTATCACGACGGGCGCAGGCGATCCCGGCAAATATATGGATAAATTCAAGGAACACGGCATTTGCGTTATTCCGGTAACACCGAGTGTTGCTCATGCAAAGAAAATGGAAAAACTCGGCTGTGCGGCAGTTATTGCAGAGGGTATGGAAAGCGGCGGCCATGTAGGACGTACAACGACTATGGCACTTGTTCCCCAGGTCGTTGATGCCGTAAATATCCCCGTTATCGCAGCGGGCGGCATTGCAGACGGCAGAGGTATGGCAGCAGGCTTTATGCTTGGTGCAAAGGCTGTACAGATAGGCACACGTTTTCTTGTTGCAAACGAGTGTACTGTACATGAAAACTATAAGCAGAAAGTGCTTAAAGCAAAAGATATGGACACCGTTACAACAGGTCAGATAACCGGTCATCCCGTTCGCGTTCTCAAAAACAAGCTTGCAAGACAGTTTGCAGTCGTTGAAAGAGAAGAGGGCGGCAAGGAAAAACCCGATATGGAAAGAATAGAAGCACTCGGCCGCGGTGCTTTACAGCGCGCAGTCAAAGAGGGCGATATGGATTTCGGCTCCGTAATGAGCGGTCAGATAGCGGGTATGGTGAAGAAAGAACAGCCCGCAAAAGAAATAATAGAAGAAATTATGTCCGAATTTACGGCATTGGTAAAGGAATATTAAAATATGAAAACAGCATTTATTTTCAGCGGACAGGGCGCTCAGGCTGCCGGTATGGGCAAGGAGCTTTACGAGAACTTTGACTGCGTTAAAAAAGTATTTGATACTGCCGACAATGCGCTCGGTTTTAAAATAAGCGATATCTGCTTCGGAGAGGACGAGCGCCTTAACGAAACGGAGTATACACAGCCCGCAATTTTGACTATGAGCACGGCTGTGCTTGAACTTATGAAAGAAAAAGGCCTTAAAGCCGATTATGCGGCAGGTCTCAGCCTTGGCGAATATTCGGCGCTTGTTGCTTCGGGTGTGCTTGATTTTGAGCAGGCTGTCACGCTTGTAAGAAAGCGCGGCAGATTTATGACCGAAGCCGTTCCCGCTGGCGAGGGCGGTATGTGTGCGGTACTCAATCTCGATGCGGATAAAATTCAAGAGGCCTGTGACAAGGTATCGGATATAGGCAGATGTATGATAGCAAATTACAACTGCCCGGGTCAGATAGCTATTGCAGGCGATAAGGCGGCTGTTGAAAAGGCAGCCGAAGTTGTGCTTGAAATGGGTGCAAAGCGTGCCGTTATACTTAATGTAAGCGGACCTTTCCATACTTCGCTTTTAAAGCCCGCATCGAACAAGCTTAAAGAAGAGCTTAAAAACGTTGACTTTCACGATATGCAGATTCCCGTGCTTACAAACCTTACGGGCGACCTTGTAGGCAGTGCGGGCGACATTCCCGAAATTCTTACAAAGCAGGTCATGAACCCCGTAAAATGGGATCAGTCCGTAAGAAAAATGATAGAGCTTGGTGTGGACACTTTTGTTGAAATGGGCCCCGGCAAAACACTTTCGTCTTTCGTTAAAAAGATAGCCAAGGATATGGGCAGAGATGATATTTCTGTCTATAATGTAGAAGATATAAAAACTTATGAAAAAACGATCGGAGGCTTGGGTTTATAATGGCTAAAAATGTTATTGTAACAGGCGGCGCAAAGGGCATAGGCAGAGCTGTTGCTCTTGCTTTTGCAAAAACGGGCTGCAATATAGTGCTTAATTACAGATCGACAGTTCCCGATGAACTTATAAGCGAGATCAAGGGCTGCGGCGTTGAGTGCCTTGCCGTTCAGTGTGACGTAAGTGATTTCAAACAGGCTGAACTGCTTGTGAAATCGGCTGTTGACAAATTCGGTACAATAGACGTTCTTGTAAACAACGCAGGCATTACACGCGACACACTTCTTATGCGTATGAGCGAGGAAGATTTTGATGCGGTCATTGCCACAAATTTAAAAGGCACATTCAATATGGTAAAGCATGTAAGCAAATTTATGCTTAAACAAAGAAGCGGCAGTATTGTCAATATGAGCAGCGTAGTAGGAGTAACAGGCAATATCGGTCAGGCCAACTATGCGGCAAGCAAGGCGGGCGTTATCGGTCTTACAAAGGCAACGGCAAAGGAACTTGCATCAAGAGGCATTACCTGCAACGCGATCGCACCCGGTTTTATTAAAACATCTATGACCGATGTGCTCAGCGACAGTGTAAAAGAGGGCATACTTGCAAATGTACCGCTCAAAAGACTGGGCGAACCCGAAGAAGTTGCGCAGCTTGCGGTATTTCTTGCAAATTCGCCTTATATCACAGGCCAGGTAGTCAACATTGACGGCGGCATGGTTATGTAAAGAATAATTGGAGGAACATTATAATATGGAAAGAAGAGTTGTTATTACCGGTATGGGTGCCGTGACACCTATCGGCAACAATGTAGAGCAGTTCTGGGACGGACTTAAAAGCGGCCGCAACGGTATTGATTTTATCAAAAATTTTGATACGGCCGATTTTAAGGTAAAGGTCGCAGGCGAGGTAAAGGATGATTTTGATCCGCTTGTAGCTGTGGATAAAAAAGACCTTAAACGTATGGACAGATTTACCATTTTTGCTATGTGTGCAGCCGACGAAGCTGTAAAATCAAGCGGTATCGACCTTGAAAAGATAGACAAGGACAGATTTGGCGTTGTTGTGGGTTCGGGTATCGGTGGTCTTCCCGTTATCGAGGAAGCTACACTTAAACTTGTTGAAAAAGGCCCAAGCAAAATAGGGCCTCTGTGTATTCCCATGACTATCGGCAATATGGCAGCAGGTCAGGTGGCTATCAAATACGGTGCTTTAGGTACTTGTATCGACGTTGTTACCGCATGCGCCACATCCACAAACTGTATAGGCGAAGCCTACAGAAATATCAAGCATGGTTATTCGGATTATATCCTTGCAGGCGGTGCTGAAGCTACTGTTTGCCCGCTTGGTATCGGCGGCTTTACATCGCTTAAAGCCCTTTCGACAAATAACGATCCCGCCCGTTCTTCTATGCCTTTTGACAAGGAAAGAAACGGTTTTGTTATGGGCGAGGGCGCAGGTATCGTATTTATGGAAAGCCTTGAAAGTGCTCAGGCCCGCGGTGCAAAAATTCTTGCGGAAGTTGTGGGTTACGGCTCGACTTGTGACGCTTATCACATGACAAGTCCTCTTCCCGACGGAACAGGCGCAGCTAAGGCTATGAAAAACGCTATGAACGAGGCAGGCATCAAGCCCGAAGAGGTTGATTATATCAATGCTCACGGCACAAGCACACATCTTAACGATGCAGGCGAGACAGCAGCTATCAAGATCGCATTCGGCGAGGAGCAGGCTAAGAAGATAAATATCAGCTCCACAAAGTCGATGACAGGCCATCTTCTCGGTGCAACAGGTGCTGTAGAAGCTATTGCAACGATTCTTGCGATAAACAACAGCGTTATCCCGCCGACTATCAATTATCAAGTTCCCGACGAGGAATGTGACCTTAACTATACACCTAACAAGGCAGTTGAAAGGGAAGTTAAGTATGCACTTTCCAACACTTTTGGCTTCGGCGGTCACAATGCCGTTATCTGCCTTAAAAAATGGGAGGGCTGAAAATGCTTTATTCACAGGATATAAAGGCAATAATCCCGCATCGTTATCCGTTTCTTCTTATTGACAGAGTTATCGAGATAGAAGAAGGTAAAAGGGTAGTTGCCATTAAAAATGTAACAAATAACGAGGAATTTTTTAACGGACATTTTCCGCAGGAACCCGTAATGCCCGGTGTGCTTATCGTTGAAGCAATGGCTCAGGCAGGTGCGGTGGCTTTGCTCTCACTTGAACAGTTCAAGGGCAAGACGGCTTATTTCGGCGGTATAGACAAGGCTAAGTTCCGCGGTAAAGTTGTACCCGGCGATACATTAAGACTGGAACTTGAAATAGTAAAGCTTAAAAAGGTTGCAGGTATCGGCAAGGGCGTTGCCTATGTTGACGGCAAAAAAGTAGCAGAGGCAGAGCTTACCTTTATGATAGGTTAAATTTATTTTAAAGGAGTATAGATATGGCAGGTTTTAAGTTACCCGATATGGAGACCCTCAGAAGCAGGGTAAAAGATATTAAGCTTGAAATGCCGCACAGAAAGGAAAAGGAAAAACATGATGTTTCCGTGCCCGCAGGCGGTATAAAATGCCCCTCCTGTGAAAATGTTTTTGAGAAAAAGGAGCTTGGCAAACTTAAAATATGTCCCAAGTGTGCAAGATATTTTCGTCTTAACTCCAGAGAGAGAATACGTCTGACGGTAGACGAGGGCTCTTTTGAGGAATTTGACAGCACATTACAGGCCAAAAATCCGCTTAATTTCCCCGAATATGAGGAAAAAATAGCCAAAATGCAGGAAAAGACAAACCTTAAAGATGCAGTTATAACGGGTGTTTGCAAAATAGGCGGCGAAAAAACCGTTATTGGCGTAATGGACAGCGGTTTTATGATGGCATCCATGGGCAGCGTTGTAGGCGAAAAACTTACAAGAGCCTTTGAATATGCAACAAAAAATAAACTTCCTATTATCATTTTTGCCTGCTCGGGCGGTGCAAGAATGCAGGAGGGTATAGTTTCACTTATGCAGATGGCAAAAGTCTCTGCGGCGGCAGCCAAGCACTCACAGGCAGGTCTTTTGTACATTACTGTACTTACAGACCCGACAACAGGCGGTGTTACCGCAAGTTTTGCCATGCTTGGCGATATAATCATTTCCGAGCCCAAGGCACTTATCGGCTTTGCCGGCAGACGTGTTATCGAGGGCACTATCAAACAAAAATTACCCGATGAATTCCAGACGGCTGAATTCCAGCTTGAACACGGTTTTGTCGATCTTATTGTAACGAGAGAAGAAATGCCGATAAAACTGCGTGATATTTTAAGACTTCACTCGGGCAGAAAGGACGGTGCGGAATAATGGCGGGTGCTTATGATAATGTAAAGATCGCGCGAAAGGTCTCTAGACCTACCGCACTTGATTATATAAATCACATCTTTGAGGGTTTTGTTGAAATGCACGGCGACAGACAGTTCCGTGATGACAAGGCCATCGTAGGCGGTGTGGCATGGCTTGTGGACAGACCCGTTACCGTTATCGGTATACAAAAAGGCAAGTCCATGGAAGAAAATATCGAGAGAAATTTCGGCTCACCTCATCCCGAGGGATACCGCAAGGCTCTTCGCCTTATGAAACAGGCAGAAAAATTCGGAAGACCCATTATCAATCTCATCAATACCAGCGGTGCATACTGCGGTGTAGGTGCGGAGGAACGCGGACAGGGCGAAGCTATAGCGAGAAATCTTCTTGAAATGGCGGAACTTAAAGTACCGTCGATCTCTGTTGTTATTGGTGAAGGCGGCAGCGGCGGTGCTCTTGCACTTGCTGTTACCGACAGGGTATGGATGCTTGAAAACTCGGTATACGCTATTTTAAGTCCCGAAGGTTTTGCAAGTATCCTTTGGAAAGATGCCGGACGCGCTAAGGAAGCTGCCGATGTTATGAAGCTTACGGCAAACGATCTTCTTGAAATGGGCATTATAGAAAAGGTAATAAAAGAAGCAAAAGGCGGTGCTCAGAATGATTTTGGCTTTACTGCCAACCTGCTTAAAAGCAAGCTTGTAACAGAACTTGATATTCTTTGTGATAAGCCTGTTGACAAACTTCTTGAAGAACGTTATGCGCGTTTCAGAAAATTCGGTGAATTTACAGAATAAAAATACGGACGGGAGATCAAATCTCCCGTCCGATTTTTTATTATTTAAAAAAGTTTTTTATGTCTTCTGCCGATGCATTTACCGAACCCTGGGCAAAGAACGGTTTTCCGCCGCCGCGGCCGTTAAGTGCGGTATTCATATCTTTTACAAGCTGCTTCAGATCGCCGTCTTTCTGTGCTACGGCGTATTTATAACCGTTTTCGTCATCGCCTGAAAATACTGCTACAAGCCCGCTGTTTTGCTCGATAAGTGCGGCAGCCAGCTTTCTTACATTGTCGGGTGTGAGGTTTGGCTGATTTATAATTATTTTATCGGATATGCCCCTGTAATTTTCGGAAATTATGCCGAGCATATTGTTTTCTGTCTCGGAAAGTTTTATTTTTAACTGCTGATTTTCATTCAAAAGTCTGTCAACTGCGGCAGAAGTCTCAAAGACCTTAGCGGAAAGCTGATTTGAAATTTTACTGTTTTCCTCAACGGCTTTTGCACAGTATTCATATGCACGTTTGCCGCATATCATTTCTATCCTTACGCCCTCATGGAATTTCTGTACGGAAATAAGCTTTACAAGACCTATTTCGGCAGTCGTATCAACATGAGTGCCGCAGCAGGCACAGGTATCGCCGCCGGGGAATCGGATTATGCGAACTTCGCCCTCAAGCTCCTTTTTGCTGCGGTATTTCAGTTCTTTCAATTCCTCTGGTGTGGGAAGAAGCACTTCAACATGATGATTTTGCCAAATATAATCATTTACGGCAATTTCTATCTCTTTTAATTCTTCTTTTGTTATATCGCCGTCCAGATCTACGGTTATAAAATCGGCACCCATGTGGAAACCGACATTATTGTAGCCAAAACGTGCGTTTATAAAACCGCTTACGATATGTTCGCCCGAATGCTGTACCATAAGGTCGAAACGGCGTTCCCAGTCTATTATGCCGTGTACTTCCGTGCCCTCGGGCAGCTCCGCTTTGGTATAGTGGATAACGTCCTCACCTTTTTCTTGAACATCATAAACTTCTATGCCGTTTATTGTGCCGCAGTCGCAGGGCTGTCCGCCGCCCTCGGGATAAAAGGCGGTCTTATCGAGTATTATCTCTGCGCCCTTGTCTGTTTTTGTACATTTAACTACTTTTGCATCAAATTCGCGCATATATGCCGAATCATAGTAAAGCCTAACGCTCATTTATTTTACCTCCGTGTATTTCATGCTGCCTACAATAATATTTCTTACCTTTGCGGGCAGTTCTTTTATTTCGTCCTTTGAAAGAGCGGCTGTTTCTATCATAGGATGGATAACTATATTTACATCCGCGGGATGTATTTTATTGTCGCCTGTGCCGTCGCTTACGCGGTATGTACCGTCAATGGTTATCGGCACAACGGGGACTTTTGCTTTTATTGCGGGTTTAAAACTGCCCGCTTTGAATTCCTGCACGGGCTTTCCCTTGCTTCTTGTGCCTTCGGGGAAAATTATCATGCTGTAGCCGTTTTTAAGCTGTTCATAGGCTTGAACAATGACCTGCATGGACTGTTTCATATTATCCCTGTCAAGAAAAAGACAGTGGGTCTCTTTCATCCAGAAACTGAGCAGAGGAACTTTTTTCAGCTCTTTTTTTGCCACAAAACCCTTGTTGCAGTCCAAAAGGCCGCAAAGTACCAGTATATCAAAATTGCTCTGGTGGTTTGCAACAAAAAGCACAGCCCTGTCTTTCGGTACATTTTCAAGCCCCGATACCTCCATTTTAGCGCCCGAGCGCTTTATACAGGCTTTGCCCCAGCCGTTTACAAGTCTGTTTGCAAGATCATCATGCGCGGCGGGGTCTTCCTTTTCCAGTTTTTTGCATTTTGGCGCAGAGAACATCATTTTAAGCAGTCCAAACGCCAATCCAAGGTTATAAATCAAAGTTCTTATCATTTTTTGACTCCTTTTTAAAAAAAATCCTTTTTATATTGTCAAAAGTGTGGTATAGTTATAGTATAATAGTTTTGTTACAAAAAAACAAGATATAAAAAAATAAAAATCAAGGGGGTATTTATTATGATGCCATTGGATGCATGGCTTAAGCTTTGCAAAGTTATGAAAGAGGATGAGCTCTATCTTCTTAAAACATTCACTATACTTAATCATCCTTCGCTTGCGTACTACGCAAAAAGGGACAGATTCAACAACCTTATTTTCTACGGCGAACCCAAAATGGGCGGACTTAAACTTCCCGAACCTATTGTAATGGGCAAGGATGAATTTATGGCGCTTTTCCCGCTGTATTTCAGCAAGGAACTTTTTGCGGACAAATACAGGGATATTATACCCGATGCACCTTTTATATTCCCGCTTATCGACCGCTTTATCATCAAGGAACAGGAATTCCTGGAGGCGGACGAGCTTATCGAGGACAAGCCCAAGGAAGAAGAGGAAGAGTCAAATGTTCAAAACCATGATGACGACCATCTTAGGGCTAAGCATACCAGAAGCAACTTATGATCTGTTCCCGGAGTGATTAAAATGAAAGAAAGAGAAATTGCGCTTTATGCGATAATTGATATTTTAAACGAAAAAGCTTATAATAATATCGTGCTGCGCCGCGTCCTTTCGCGCAACAGTCATCTTTCTATGGTACAAAGGGCGTTTGTTACAGAGCTGGTAAACGGTACTATCCGCAACATGATAAATATAGACTACATAATCTCGCAGTATTCAAAAACACCTTTGGACAAGATGAAGCCCGTTATTCTCAATATTTTAAGAATGGGCGTATACCAGATAATCTATATGGACAAGGTACCCGACAGCGCTGCCTGCAACGAGTCTGTTGAACTTGCAAAAATGAAAGGCTTCGGTTCTCTTTCGGGCTTTGTGAACGGCGTTTTGCGCAATATTTCACGAAATAAAAATAATATTTCTTATCCCGACAGAGAAAAACAGCCTGTGGAGCATATTTCCGTCAAATATTCCTATCCAAAGTGGATAGTGGAGTATTGGATGCAGGAACTGGACATAGACACTATTGAAAAGATATGTCTTTCAAACCGTGTTCCTCCAAAGGTAAGCGCCTGCATAAACACGCTCAAAACCGATAAAGAGGGGCTTAAAACCATGCTTTCTTCGGATAATATCACAATGACGGACGGCGTTTTTAAGAAAAATGCTCTTTATCTTTCCAGAACGCGCGATATTACGGAAACATCGGCTTTTAAGTACGGTCTTTTTCATGTTATGGACGAAAGTTCAATGCTTGCGGTGGATATACTTGCGCCCAAAGCGGGCGATAAGGTGATGGACTGCTGTGCCGCACCGGGAGGCAAAAGTTTTTATAGTGCTTATAAAATGAAAAACGAGGGGGAGATAATCTCCGCAGATATATATGAGCACAAGCTTGAACTTATAAAAGACGGCGTTCAAAGGCTTGGTATAAAAATAATAAAGCCTATACTTGCCGATGCCTCGGAACATAAGGAAGAATATGACGGCAAAATGGACTGTGTGCTTGTTGATGCACCATGTTCGGGCTTCGGACTTTTCCGCAAGAAACCCGATATAAAATACAACAAGACAATGGAGGATGTTGAAGCGCTTGCAAAACTGCAAAGGGATATTTTAAGCACCTGCCGGCTTTATGTAAAGCAGGGCGGCTGCCTTGTTTATTCCACCTGCACAATATCCGTAAAAGAAAATCTTGAAAATGTAAAGTGGTTTTGCGATAACTTCGGCTTTGAGACCGAAGATATAAGCAAATATCTAAACTTTGATTGTCCTACGGCAAAAGACGGATATATACAGGTGCTGCCGTGTGATTTTAATACGGACGGATTTTTTATTGCACGATTTATAAAAAAGTGATATGATGAATGGTGATAAGATAAATATGGATATACGTTCTTTTACTGTTGAGCGGCTGAAAGAAGAAATGGCTGCCATAGGCGAAAAGCCTTTCCGCGCAAAACAGATTTTTGATTGGCTGCACATCAAACAGGTCGGAAGTATCGACGAAATGACAGATATTTCCAAGGCTTTAAGAGAAAAACTGAAAGAAAGATATACCTTATCAAATATAGAGATCGTTGAAAAATTAATATCAAAACAGGATAATACAAGAAAATACTTGTTTAATCTTGGAAATGATATTATAATAGAAAGTGTATTGATGAAATACTCATACGGGAATGCTGTCTGTATATCTTCGCAGGCGGGCTGCCGTATGGGCTGCAAATTTTGCGCTTCTACCGTGGACGGGCTTGAAAGGAGCCTGACGGCGGGAGAAATGGCATTGCAGATATATGAGATACAAAAAGACATAGGCGAAAGAGTGAGCAATGTTGTTATTATGGGCAGCGGTGAGCCGCTTGATAATTATGACAACCTTATCGCTTTTCTTAGAATAATGGGCGAGGGCATAAATCTCGGTCAGCGTCATATTACCGTATCTACCTGTGGGCTTGCAGACAGGATAGAGCAGTTGGCGCAGCTTAAATTGCAGATAACGCTTGCGGTATCGCTTCATGCGCCAAATGACGAGATAAGAAAAAAGACTATGCCTGTCGCAAACAAATACAGTATAGAGCGCGTTATTGCAGCCGCAAAAAATTATGCGGATATCACCGGACGGCGCGTTACTTACGAATATGCCCTTATAAAAGGCGTGAACGACAGCACGGACAATGCGCACGAACTTGCGCAAAGGCTGAAAGGCAGTCTGTGCCATGTAAATCTGATACCCGTAAATGATGTAAAAGAAAACAATTTTATCAGAAGTGAGGAACAGACGATAAAATCGTTTGCGGGAGTACTTGAAAGCTGCGGTATAGAAACCACTGTCAGAAGAAAACTCGGCAGTGATATCAATGCCGCTTGCGGTCAGCTCAGAAAGCATTACAAGGATAAAAATATCCCCAAAACATAAGAGGTGTTTAAATGATAGCAGTAGGAAAGACCGATATAGGAAGGTCGAGAACCGTCAATCAGGATAATATATATGTCAGTTGTGTTCCTGTTGGATGCGTGCCCAATGTTTTTGTTGTTGCAGACGGTATGGGCGGCGAACTTGCGGGCGATGTTGCAAGTGATATGGCTATAAAAAGTTTTATTTCTTCGCTTTCGGAACGCACCGCAAACGGAGAATATCTTGATAATCTTATATCTGCCGTAACAGCCGCAAACAGCGATGTTTACAATAAAGGCAATTCTTCGCCCGCATATAACGGTATGGGTACCACATTTCTTGCGGTAACTATCGCGGGCAATGTGCTTTATGCCGCACATGTCGGCGACAGCAGGCTTTATGCCATAACCGAAAAGAAAATAGAACAGCTTTCAAACGACCATTCTTATGTAATGGAGATGGTGCGAAACGGACAGCTGACACAGGAAGAGGCGGAACACCACCCCAGAAAAAATGTTATTACGCGGGCTGTCGGCTCGGCGGGACTTGTGAATGTGGACGGTATAATAAGACCCGTTGCACATGACACTGTCTATCTTATCTGCAGTGACGGACTCAGCAATATGGTCAGTGCAGACGAGATAAAGAGTATAGTCAGCAACAAAAATATTTCTATTGAAAAACGTGTTGACACTCTTATAGCCAGAGCAAACGAAAACGGTGGCAAGGATAACATATCCGCAGTAATAATCTCACCTTGGGAAGACGGGGAGGCAGAGTTATGAACATAGAAATAGGCACGGTAGTGCTTGGAAAATATAAAATAATAGATAAACTTGGTGTAGGCGGCATGGCCGTTGTTTATCATGCCATGGACGAAACTCTTGACCGCGATGTTACTTTCAAGGTACTTAAAGAGGAGTTTATTTCGGACAACGAATTTGTTAAGCGTTTCCGCGCCGAAGCAAAGGCTGCCGCAAAGCTTAACCACCAGAATATAGTCAGAATTTACGACTACGGCAATGACGGAGATATTTACTATATCGCTATGGAATATGTGGACGGCTGTACCCTTAAAGAGATAATCAAAAACAAAGCGCCGTTATCCAATGAGGAGACCATAAGCGTTGCTTTGCAGATAGCCGAGGGTCTTATGCACGCTCATAACCACAATGTTATACACAGGGATATAAAGCCGCAGAACATTCTTGTAACAAAAGACGGCAAGCACGGCAATATAAAGGTAACGGACTTTGGCATCGCCCGTGCCGTAACTTCAAATACTATCTCTGCCGAGGCTGTCGGCAGCGTGCATTATTTCTCGCCCGAACAGGCGCGCGGTATGCACACCGATGCAAGAAGCGATATTTATTCGCTTGGTATCGTTATGTTTGAAATGATAACGGGCAGACTGCCTTTTGTCGGCGACAATATTGTGGAAATGGCGATAAAGCACAGCAACGATCCAATTCCCGATATAAAGACATTCAACACAAAAGCAAGTCAGAGCATAATAAAAATAATCGACAAATGTACAAGAAAGCACGCTTCGGAGCGTTATCAGAATGCAGAAGAGCTTATTAACGACCTTCGCAAGGCTCTTACAGACCCAAGCGGCAAATTTGTTACCGAAAACAATATTGACGACGGCAAGACAGTTATCGCTACGGCTGCCGAGCTTCAGGAAATACGCAACAAGACAAAAGACCCTTCGGCGCTTATAGATGATGACGATTTGTCGGGCGTAGACATTGATGATGACGATATCGACGAAACAGAGGAAGAATTTGAAAGCAGAAAGAACGAGCGTAAGGTAATAATCGGCTCGGTCGCACTTGCACTTGCAATAATCGCGGTGCTTACTTTCGGCATTTATTACGTTTATTCAAATGTTATCAATCCTACGGTCGCAGTTCCCGATTTTGTGACACTTGATATAGAAACGGCAGAACAGCTTGCAGAGGATAAAAAACTTTATCTGACAAAGGAAAATATAAACGATAATAAAGTTGAAGCGGGCATTGTTATGCACCAGAATATCGAAGCGGGTGTACGCGTACCCAGAAATTCTCGTATTACGCTTACGGTCAGTCTCGGAAGTGAAAAAGTGCCCATGATAAGCGTACTTGATATGACAGAGGAAGAGGCAGTCGCTGCTCTTACCGAAAAGAATATCCATGTTGACGAGATAAAATACGAGAATAACGAAAGAATACCTGTCGGTACCGTTATAAGACAGACACCGCCCGCGGGTACGGAAATAGGTAAGGACGATAAGGTTGTATTTTATATCAGCCTTGGCGCTGCCGAGGAAAATATCCCCGTTCCCGATATCCTTGGCATGACTAAGGAGCAGGCAACGGAAGCGCTTCAAAACTTTACGGTCAAATTTCTCGAAGAGTCCTACAGTGACAAATATCCTGCGGGTCAGGTCGCTTTCCAGGGAGTCCCTGCGGGTACAATGGTGCCGTTTGGCTTTACCATTACCGCCACTATAAGTAAGGGTCCCGATCCTGCGCTTAAAATGACGGAAGAGTCTACGGTCGAGCCTACTACAGAGTATCAGGCTGCACCTATCGAGCCTGTCAAGAGAGCGGTCAGCATACCCGTTATTCCCGATTTTGTCGGCAATCCGCCTACAAAGACCATAGTTGTTGATGTCAACACGGGTCAGGAAGTCGTAAAGGATGAAGAGGGCAGAATACCTGCGGGTGTAAACACAAGATTGACCGTTGTCGAGGATACGGAATATCTTGAAAAGAACTATCTTGTAAAGGCTGTTGCCATAGATTCAGAAAATACACGTATTTTGTACGAAAAATATGTTACGGGCAATGAATTCCCGTTCTCGATAAACGATCAGATAGACAAAAATACGACCTATAAGATCTATCTTGATAATGAGGTCATACTTGAACGGGAGGAACAGTATTGATACAAGGCAGATTGATCAAAGGTGTCGGCGGTCTTTATTTTGTGGCCGCCGACGGCCTTGTATACGAATGTAAGGCAAGAGGTATTTTCAGAAAAAAAAGAATAATACCGACTATCGGCGATAATGTTGAGATAAGCGTTCAGTCGGAAGGAAAGGGTACAATAGAAAAAATTCTGCCGCGCCGAAATTTCCTTATCCGTCCAAGGGTAACAAATATCGACTGCGCCGTTATTACTTTTGCGGCAAAAAGCCCCGATATAAATTTCGATTTGCTGGACAGATTTCTTATTCTTGCGGAATACAACAAGATAGAAGATATTGTCATCTGCGTAAATAAAAGCGATTTGTCGGCCGTTGATAAGGTAGTGGAGATATATGGCGGTATATATACCGTTTTTGCCGTTTCCGCACTTGAAAACGAGGGAATAGAGCCTCTTTTTAAACATCTTGAAAACAAGGTTTCCGTACTTGCGGGGCCTTCGGGTGTCGGTAAATCAAGTCTGATAAACAGACTTATTCCGGGAGAAAAAAGACAAACGGGCGAGATAAGCCGCAAAATAGAACGCGGAAAGCATACCACAAGACAGGTCGAACTGCTTGAAGCGGGGGAAAACACATATATCGTGGATTCTCCGGGTTTCACGTCACTTGGCATAGAAATGATACCGCCCGAAGAACTGGTGCATTGTTTCAGAGAGTTTGAGCCCTATCTTGACGGGTGCAGATTTAACGACTGCCGCCATATCGCCGAGCCCGACTGCGGCCTTAAAGAACACGTCGGAAAAGAGATCTCACCCGAAAGATACGAGCGTTTTGTAAAGCTGTACGAAATGCTTTGCGATGCGGGACAAAACTATTAAAGGAGACGAAGAATGTATAAGCTTTCACCCTCGCTTTTGTCATGCGATTTTACAAGACTTGGCGAAGAAATAAAAATTCTGGAGCAGAATAATGTGCCATATGCGCATATTGACGTAATGGACGGTATTTTTGTGCCGAATATATCAATAGGCATACCCGTTGTGGAATGTCTGAGAAAAATAACGGATATCGTGCTTGACACACACCTTATGATAGACAGACCCGAACGCTATATAAAGCAGTTTGCGGCAGCAGGCTCGGATATAATAAATTTCCATGTTGAAGCTACAGAGAGATCGTCGGAGATAATAGACGAGATACATTCTTTGGGCAAACTTGCGGGCATAACGATAAAGCCGAAAACAAGCCCCGAAGTTATACTGCCTTATCTCGATAAGGTCGATCTGGTGCTTGTTATGAGTGTTGAGCCGGGTTTCGGCGGTCAGGGTCTTATTCCCGAAACACTTGATAATGTCAGACGGCTTGCCGATATAAAGAAAAAGAACGGCTATAAGTTTGAACTTGAGATAGACGGCGGCGTAAAACTCGATAATCTTGAAGAGGTAAAGCAGGCAGGGGCGGAAGTCATAGTTGCGGGTTCTGCTGTATTCAAAGGCGATACAGCCGCAAATATAAAGGCTTTTCAGTCCATGCTGAGGTAAATATATGAAGGTACTTATTATAGGCAGCGGAGATTTCTGCTGCCCTTCTGATTTTACACAAAGATGTGTGATAGCCTGTGACGGCGGGCTTGATCACTGTATGAAAAACGGCATAGAGCCCGACTATATACTTGGGGATTTTGATTCTGTTTCAAAAGACGGACTTGAATTTTTCAAAAATAAAGAAAAGACCGTCTATCCCGTCAAAAAGGACAAGACGGATATTGAACTTGGGTTTGAACTTGCATTTCAACTCAGTGCGGAAGATATAACGGTAACGGGAGCGCTTAGCGGGACAAGACTTGACCACACGCTATGCAATATAGAACTTTTAAAACTATGTGCGGATAAAAATATAACTGCAAGAGTAATAAACAATACCAACGAGATAATGCTGATAAAAGGCGGGCAGACGTTATCTGTCAAAAATACGGGCCGTTATGTTTCAGTACTTCCGCTTTGTGAAAAAATAGAAGGACTTACACTTGACGGATTTGAATATCCACTTAAAGACCATGATCTTCATATCGGTTCGTCGCTTTGCATCAGCAACAGGGCAATAGGTGACAATGGTATAATTACTATAAAAAATGGCATTGCGGCTATTATTTGCGCAAAAGACTGATTTGTTAATTTGCATAAAATGATTGACACTATTTGAAATTTGTTGTACAATATTATTAGAAATATGTGTGTATCAAAAAGTAAAAGGGGGTGAAAGTCATGAATAAACTTGACGAATTGTTTGATGCTTTTGCAATAATCGGCGAAGGCAGCTATGTTTTTGTCTGCGATGTTAAAAATGATATTTCACGTTGGTCAAAAAATGCAGTGGATTATTTCGATCTTCCCGATGAATATATGAAAAATGCGGGCAGTATATGGGCTGAACACATTCATCCGGAGGACAGGGATAATTATATAAAAAGTATAGATGATATATTTGCGGGAAAAGCGGGACACCACGATATGCAGTACAGGGCAAAGGCGAGGGACGGAAGTTATGTTGTCTGTACCTGCCGCGGTGTTGTTCTGAAAGACGAGAACGGTGCGCCGAACTTCTTCGGCGGTGCAATAAAAAATCATGGTGTATTGAGCTATATAGACAGTATTACGGGGCTCAGAAGCCTTTATGGTTTTATAGATGATATAGATACCATACTATGGAAAAACGAGAAGACCCTTATCATGATGGTTGGATTAAGCAGCTTTTCGGGCGTAAACGATAATTTCGGTTTCAGTTTCGGCAATAAGACGCTCTGCAAACTCGGAAATATTTTGCAGAAAAAGTTTTCAAACAACGGGCGTGTTTATCGTATGGACGGAACGAAATTTGTAGTCGCTACCAAGACCATAGAGCCCGATAAAATGAAAGAGATATATGACGAACTGAAAGACAGCGTTGTACATGACTTTTTTGTTGACGGTCAGCGCGTCAGTCTTTCTCTTAACGGCGGTGCCGTGTATGTGGATAGGTTCGACATTACAAGCGATACTATTTATTCATGTCTTAAATACGCTTATTATGAATCAAAGAGCAAACATATAGGTGAGTTTATGCTCTTTGAGGACAGTCTAAGCGACGAAGGCCGCATTATGGTCGAAAAGATAAATGTTATCCGCAACAGCATAGCGGAAAACTGCAAGGGCTTTTATCTGTGCTATCAGCCGATAGTAAATGCAAACACGGAAAAGTTAAAGGGAATGGAAGCGCTTATCCGCTGGAAGGACGATAAATACGGTGTTGTGCCTCCCGTACAGTTTATATCGATACTGGAGCAGGATACTATCTTCCCCGAACTCGGAAAATGGATATTGAAGCAGGCTATGGAGGACGGAAAGATATTCCTTGAAAAATATCCCGATTTTGTGATGAATGTCAATCTTTCCTACGCACAGCTTGAAAAGCGGAATTTTGTTTCTGAGCTTTTTGAACTGCTTGACGAAACGCAGTATCCCGCAGAAAATCTTTGTCTTGAGATAACCGAGCGCTGCCGTCTGCTTGATCTGGACGTGCTTAAAAGTATGTTTGAGATATGCAGGGAACGCGGCATAAAGATCGCGCTTGACGATTTTGGAACGGGCTTTGCATCATTGGGAGTTTTGAGGGAACTTCCCGTTGATATTATAAAAATAGACAGAGAATATGTTAAAAATGTTGAAAAGAGCGAGTCAGACCAGCATACGGTCAAGTTTATATCGGAACTTGCACAGGCATTTTCGGCAGAAGTCTGCGTTGAGGGCGTAGAGACTGCCGAAATGCGTGATTTTCTGCGTAAATATCATATAGGAAGTCTTCAGGGATACTATTATTCCAAACCTGTTCCGTTTGAGGAATTTGCGGAAAAATATATGTAAATATGCACAAGATAATAGGGGCTTTTCGGCCTCTATTATTTTTTTACAAAAATCCATAAAATTAACCTTGATTATTGTTGTAAAATTAGTTATAATGTAAGTTGAGTTTATGCGGCTGTACAAAACCGCGAAATATGGAAGGAGATTTTATTGTATGCCGATAATTGATTTTCTTGAACGTAATGCTTCTTTATACGGCGACGACACGGCGCTTATAGAAGTCAACCCCGAACAGAAAGACCCGGGTAAAATAACATGGAAGGATTACGAGCTTATTCAGCCTACTTCAAATCAGTATTTCAGACGCGAGATAAGCTGGAGCGTTTTTAACGAAAAAGCAAACCGTATGGCCAATATGCTTTTAGACCGCGGTATACAAAAGGGCAATAAGGTGGGTATCCTTATGATGAACTGCCTTGAATGGCTGCCCATATATTTTGGTATTTTAAAGACGGGTGCCATTGCCGTACCCCTCAACTTCAGATATTCGGCAGACGAGATACTTTACTGCTCGGACCTTGCGGAACTTGATATCCTTGTTTTCGGTCCCGAGTTTATCGGCCGTATAGAGTCTGTTGTGGAAAAATTAAGCAAAAACAGGGCTCTTATCTATGTCGGCAGTTCGTGTCCGACATTTGCGGAGGACTATAACGAACTTGTTTCCTACTGTTCAAGCAAAGACCCCAAAATATATATCAGCGACGACGATTTTGCGGCTATCTATTTCTCGTCGGGTACCACAGGCTTTCCGAAGGCAATTCTTCACAGACACAGAGCGCTTGTACATTCCTGCAAGGTAGAACAAAATCATCACGGTCAGACCCGTGACGACTGTTTTTTATGTATACCCCCGCTTTATCATACGGGTGCAAAAATGCATTGGTTCGGCAGCCTTATCTCCGGTTCTAAGGCGGTAATTTTAAAAGGCACAAAGGCAGAATATGTTTTTGATACCGTATCAAGAGAGCATTGTACGATAGTATGGCTTCTTGTTCCGTGGGCGCAGGATATACTTGATGCGCTTGACAGCGGCAAACTGAGAATAGAAGATTACAGACTTTCACAGTGGAGACTGATGCATATCGGCGCTCAGCCCGTGCCTCCGTCACTTATAAAGCACTGGAAAGAATACTTCCCCAATCACGATTACGACACCAACTACGGCCTCAGCGAGTCTATCGGCCCCGGCTGTGTTCATCTTGGTGTTGACCATATATATAAAGTCGGTGCTATCGGCGTTCCGGGCTACGGCTGGGAGTGCAAGATAGTTGACAAGGACGGAAATGATGTAAAGCAGGGCGACGCGGGCGAACTTTGCGTAAAGGGTCCGGGCGTTATGGCCGAGTACTATAACGACCCCAAAGCTACTGTGGAAGTCCTTAAAGACGGCTGGCTTTATACGGGCGACGCGGCAATGCAGGACAAGGACGGTTTTATCTACCTTGTTGACCGCATTAAAGACGTTATCGTATCGGGCGGCGAAAACCTTTACCCCGTACAGATAGAAGATTTCCTGCGTACAAACGACAAAATACATGATGTTGCCGTTATTGGTCTTCCGGACAAACGACTTGGCGAGATCGCGGGCGCTATTATCCAGCTTAAAGAGGGAGTAGAATGCACAGAAGATGAGATAAATGAATTTTGTCTTGCTCTGCCGCGCTACAAGCGTCCCAAGAAAGTCATTTTTGCCGATGTACCGAGAAACCCCACCGGCAAGATCGAGAAACCACTTCTTCGCAAAAAATATGGCAAAGAATATCTTGTTGCCTTTGAAAACGAAGAACATTTCAACGAATAAGAGTATTTCGAGATGTGTGTGAAACAAAGGGAAAAACTTTATTTTAAGGAGAAAAAGAAATGAAAGAGATAATGTTGGGCAATAAAGCCTTTGCGCGCGGTCTTTACGAGGCAGGCGCAGCTCTTGTAAGCTCCTATCCAGGTACTCCCAGTACGGAAGTAACCGAGGAAGCGGCAAAGTACGACGAGATATACTGTGAGTGGGCACCTAATGAAAAGGTAGCTATGGAGGTCGCTTTCGGCGCAAGTCTTGCGGGCAAAAGAAGTTTCTGCGGTATGAAGCACGTTGGTCTTAATGTAGCGGCCGACCCGCTTTTCACTATTTCCTACACGGGTGTAAACGGCGGTATGATAATCTGTGTTGCAGACGACCCGGGTATGCATTCTTCGCAGAATGAGCAGGATTCAAGACATTATGCCATAGCATCAAAGGTTCCCATGCTTGAACCGTCAAATTCACGCGAAAGCCTTGAATTTGCAAAGCTTGCTTATGAGATTTCAGAGCAGTATGATACACCCGTTATCATAAAAATGTGTACAAGAGTTGCACACTCGCAGAGTATTGTGGAAACAAGCGAAAGAGTTGTGCCCGAACCCAAAAAGTACGAGAAGAATATTGCAAAATACGTTATGATGCCCGGCAACGCTATTAAAAGACATCCCGTTGTTGAGCAGAGAACACTTGATCTTATAAAGTATACTGAAGAAACACCTTTAAACAGAATAGAAGAGGGTACCGACAAGTCTGTCGGCATCATTACTTCAAGCACATGCTATCAGTATACAAAAGAGGCTGTGGGCGACAAATACCCTGTTTTAAAGCTTGGTATGGTCAATCCTCTGCCTGTTGAAAAGATAAAGAACTTTGCAAAGTCCGTAGATAAAGTCATCGTTATTGAGGAACTTGATCCCATAATTGAAACACACTGTAAAAATATCGGTGTTGAGGTTACGGGCAAGGAGCTTTTCTCTTTACTCGGAGAATTCTCTCAGTCGGTAGTTGCAAAGGCACTCGGTATGCCAGAAAAAGAAGCCTGTCCCGCAATAGAGGGACTTCCCGTAAGACCTCCCGTTATGTGTGCGGGCTGCCCTCACAGAGGTTTATTCTATACACTTTCAAAGCATAAATTAAGAGTTTTGGGCGATATAGGCTGCTATACACTTGGCGCAGTTGCACCTTTAAGTGCTACGGATATGACACTTTGCATGGGCGCATCCATAAGCTCGCTTCACGGCTTCAACAAGGCTATGGGCGAGGAAAGCGAAAAGAATACGGTTTGTGTTATCGGTGATTCCACATTTATGCACTCGGGTATGACAAGCCTTGCAAATATTGCTTACAACCAGAGCAATTCTACAGTCATTATCCTTGATAACTCTATCACGGGTATGACAGGTCATCAGCAGAACCCCACAACGGGTTATAATATCAAGGGCGACCCCGCAGGAAAGATAGACCTTGAAGCGCTTTGCCGTTCTATGGGCTTTAACCGTGTTGCAGTTGTCGATCCTTATGACCTTGCAGAGACCGAGAGAGTTATCAAAGAAGAACTTGCGGCAGACGAGGCTTCTGTTATCATCAGCAGACGTCCCTGCGCACTTTTGAAATATGTTAAGCATAAACCTTCTCTCCATGTTGATACGGACAAGTGTAAGAGCTGCCGTGCCTGCATGAAGATAGGCTGCCCCGCTATAAGCTTTAAAGAGGGCAAAGCACACGTTGACAATACGCTTTGCGTTGGATGTGGTGTTTGCCAGCAGCTTTGCAAATTTGATGCTTTAGTTGACGAAGGGGGTAATGTATGATGCAGACAGTTAATATTATGATAGTAGGTGTCGGCGGACAGGGTTCTCTGCTTGCCAGCAAACTTCTCGGCCATGTTGTAATGACAAAGGGCTATGATGTAAAAGTGTCGGAAGTACACGGTATGAGCCAGCGAGGCGGAAGTGTTGTAACTTACGTTCGTTTTGGCGATAAGGTGTATTCTCCCGTTATCGACAAGGGCGAAGCCGATTACATTATCTCGTTTGAGGTGCTTGAAGCGGCTCGTTATCTTCCTTTCCTTAAAAAAGGCGGAAAAATTATCGTAAACGCACAGGAGATAGACCCCATGCCCGTTATCACGGGTGCTGCGCAGTATCCCGAAAATCTGCTTGACAAAATGTCGGCAGCAGGTGCTGATGTAAGCGCTATGGACGCTCTTTCACTTGCAAACGAGGCGGGCAGTCCTAAAGCCGCAAATATTGCATTAATGGGAAGATTTTCCAAATTCTTTGGCGACATTACGGAGGAAGAATGGCTTAATTCGCTTGAAGCCTGCGTACCGCCCAAGTTCTTGGAATTAAATAAAAAAGCATTTTACTTAGGAAGAAATTCCTAAAACCACAGGAGAAAAGATATGAGTAATTATTTTAACCCCGAAATTGAAACGATGCCTGTTGAAGACATTAAAAAGCTTCAGAGCGAAAGACTTGTCGAGCAGGTGAAGCACGTTTACAACAACGTGAAATTCTATAAAAAGAAAATGGATGCGGCAGGCGTAAAGCCCGAGGATATCAAAGGCATTGAAGACCTGCATAAGCTTCCTTTTATTACGAAAGACGATCTGCGTGACCAGTATCCCTACGGTTTTGTTGGCGTACCTATGAAAGACTGTGTAAGAATACAGTCAACAAGCGGTACAACAGGCAGACGTGTGGTATCTTTCTATACACAGGACGATTTGGATATTTGGGAGACCTGCTGTGCAAGAGCACTTGTTGCCGCAGGTGCAACAAACGAGGATGTTGTTCATGTAAGTTACGGTTATGGCCTTTTTACGGGCGGTCCCGGGCTTAACGGAGGCTCGCACAAACTTGGTTCGCTTACTTTGCCTATGTCATCGGGTAATACCGACAGACAGATACAGTTTATGATGGATCTTGGTTCTACCGTGCTTTGCTGTACTCCGTCTTATGCTGCTTACCTTGGCGAAAGTATCAGAGAACGCGGTGTAAAAAGCAAGATCAGACTTAAAATGGGTATCTTCGGTGCAGAAGCATGGACAGAGGAAATGCGCCGCAATATCGAGCGCTCCTTGGGTATCAAGGCTTACGATATCTATGGACTTACCGAAATAAGCGGCCCGGGTGTTTCTTTCGAGTGTAAGGAACAGCGCGGTATGCACATAAACGAAGACCATTTTATTGCAGAGATAATAAATCCCGTTACGGGCGAAGTTCTCCCCGAGGGCGAAAAGGGCGAACTTGTATTCACTTGTCTTACAAAGAAGGGCTTCCCGCTTTTAAGATACAGAACAAGGGATATCTGTGTCCTTTCAAGAAAGAAATGCTCCTGCGGCAGAACCTTCATCAGAATGAGCAAGCCTTTGGGCAGAAGTGATGATATGATGGTCGTTAAGGGTGTTAATGTATTCCCGTCACAGATAGAAACGGTTCTTCTTGCAAACGGTTATGAAGCCAACTATCAGCTTATCGTTGACAGAAAGAACAACTCCGATACTATCGCTTGTGACGTTGAGTGGCTTCCCGATAACGAGCCCAAGGACGTTATGGATAAGATCGAGCGCGAGGGTAAGCTTGTTGCCAAGCTTAAATCAATGCTCGGCATAGCTGTAAAGGTTAAACTTGTAGAGCCCAAGTCCATACCGAGAAGTGAGGGCAAGGCAGTCAGAATTATTGACAAACGTCACTTGTATGAAGAGAATACACTGAAATGATAATAGATTTTCATACACATATTTTCCCCGAAAAGATTGCGGAAAGAAGTATAAGTTTTCTATCGGCAAAAAGCGGTGTAAAAAACAATATTGACGGCACGGCGGAGGGACTTGTAAAAAGTATGGCGGACAGCGGTGTAGACCTGTCTGTTATACTTCCCGTTGCCACAAAGCCGCAGCAATTTGACTCCATAAATCGTTATGCCTGTGAGATAAATGAAAAATACGAGGGCAAATTACTCTCATTCGGCGGTATACATCCGCTTGACGAGGATTATAAAGCGCATTTAAGACAGATAAAAAATTCCGGACTTCTCGGCATAAAGCTTCATCCCGACTATCAGGATGCTTTTATTGACGACAAAGGCTGCAAACGTATTATTTATGAGGCTTCTTCTTTGGGACTGATAACGGTTTTACACGCAGGACGTGACATAGGCTACGGCGATCCCGTGCATTGCCCGCCCGAAAAGTCGCTTGCGGTCATAAATGAGATAAAGCCCGAAAAACTTGTACTTGCGCACCTTGGCGGCTGGGAACAGTGGGATGCTGTGGCAGAACTTATCTGCGGCGAAAATGTCTGGCTCGATACGGCTTTTTGTCTTGAATATATAAAGACGGAAAGTTTCTATGAAATACTTGAAAAACACGGCTATGACCGCATACTTTTTGCAACAGACAGTCCATGGAGCCCGCAAAAGGGATATATAGACAAAATAACGGCAATGCTGCCCGAAAAAAGCATAAGGGATGCTGTAATGGGCGGCAATGCAGGGAGACTTTTATATGGAGAGAAAGGTCAAAAGGGTCAGTGACTCTCTGACAGAATGTGTCAGGCTTGTAAAGCATGAGGATATAAACGGCGGCTCACGTCTTTTCGGCGGCAGACTGATGCAATGGATGGACGAAGCAGCGGGTATATGCGCCATGCGTCACAGCGGCGGCATAATAACAACAGCTGCTGTGGATAATCTTCAGTTTAAAAAAGGCGCTTATGTGGGTGATGTTGTAGCACTTGTTGCAAAGATCACCTATGTGGGCAATACATCAATGGAAGTGCGTGTCGATGTCTACGTCGAGGAACTGAAATCCGGCGAAAGACACGTTATAAACCGCGCATATTTTACCGAGGTATGCGTGACGGAGGACGGAACACCCGTCCCCGTACCTTATACCATTGCGCCCGAAAATCCGTCGGAACAGGCGGAATGGGACGGCGCAATAAAACGTATAGCCATGCGCAAAGAAAGGCGCAGTCAAGGCTTTTAAACGGTTTTTACAGCACAGGCTGTAAAGATAAATAACTATAAACGCCGCTTATGCGGTTTGCGCTGTATCCAATAAGGAACGGCAGCAGAAAGGAAAATCAAATATGGAAAAACAACAAAAGGCAAACGTAAGAGACATGGTGGAAGTGGCACTGTTTGCGGCGATAATGCTTGTGTTGGCATTTACTCCGCTGGGCTATATTCCTATCACACCTACCATCAACGCAACTACCATGCACATTCCCGTTATACTTGCGGGTATTGTACTCGGCAGAAAAAAAGGCGCGATAACAGGCTTTATTTTCGGTCTTACAAGTTTTGCAAAGGCATCGTTTTTTTCACCGAACATCACAAGTTTCCTCTTTACACCCTTTTATCCGGGCGGTAATGTACTCAGTCTTGTGATATGCTTTGTACCGAGAATTCTTATCGGTGTTGTTGCCGCACTTGTATTTGAGGGCTTAAGCAAGCTTATCAAGGGCAAAGACGGCGATGTGGCTTCACTTGCTATAGCGGGCGTATGCGGCTCGCTTACAAACACTATACTTGTTATGGGTATGGCTTATCTTTTCTTTGCACAGCAGTTTGCGGACGCGGTAGGCAAAGAAGCAGGCGAAGTGCTCGGTTACATAATTACGGGTGTAGTTGTGGGCAACGGCGTTCCCGAAGCTATTGTTGCAGGTATCATTACCGCAGGTGTAGGCAAGGCTCTTCTTGTTGTTAACAGAAAAAGGAATTTACAATGATATTAGCTATAGATATAGGCAACTCCAATATTGTGTTGGGCGGTATCACCGACGGCATTATAGATTTTATTGCCCGTACATCCACAGACCGTATAAAAACGGCCGATCAGTACGGTATACAGATAAAAAATATACTGGAGCTTTATAATGTGGATGCAAAAAAAATAGACGGCAGTATTATAGCCTCCGTTGTGCCGCCCGTTATGAATGCCATAAAAGGTGCGGTAGAACTTGTTACGGGCTGCAAGCCTCTTGTAGTCGGACCGGGCGTAAAAACGGGGCTCAATATCGTTATGGATAACCCGGGTTCTGTGGGTGCGGATCGTATAGTCTGTGCAATAGCGGGTCTTTCCATGAACAAACCGCCGCTTGTTATGATAGATATGGGTACGGCTACCACTATAGACGTGGTTGACGAAAAGAAAAATTATATAGGCGGCTGTATTATGCCCGGCCTTCGTTCAAGTCTTGACGCTCTGTCCGAAAAAACGGCTCAGCTGCCCGAAATATCGCTTGAAGCCCCAAAGAATATAATCGGCAAAAATACTGTCGATTGTATGCGCAGCGGTTTTTTATACGGCTTTGCAAGTATGCTTGACGGCTGTATAGAAAGAGTGGAGGAGCAGCTCGGGCAAAAAGTTTCCGTTATAATTACGGGAGGACTGAGCAGATTTGTTATGCCTTTATGCAAAAGAAAGATGACCTATGCCGACGATCTTTTGCTGAAAGGCTTATATATCATCTATAAAAAGAATATATAATTATTAAAAGGATATCGTTTTCGGTATCCTTTTTTATTGCATTTAAGCACTTTAATTTTACACAGAAGTTACCAATGTTACAGTTTTGTTACACATAAATTTAACAATCCGCTGTTTAAAAGGGCTTTGGCGGGTTGTTATTTTATTAACCAAAAATTAAAATTTTAGGGCTTGACAATACTATATATAGAGTTGTAAAATAACATAAGAACTAAATATAGTTGTGGACAGGAGCGCGCTGTCTGCTGTACATATACACAGTAAAATGCCGCCTTGGATATGTTGTCTATGCCTTTCGGTGTAACAGGCAGTCCCGGGAGACGAAAAATAAGGGGAAATATTACCATTATAATATATTTTAATTGTAAAGTCTTTTTTTTGATGCAAAAACAAAGACTTGGGAGGATTTTTTTATGGAAAGCGAAGTAAAAAGATATATAATCAAGAAAGACAACACTCTTGAATTATATGACAATACGAAAATAATCGCGGCTATCACTAAATCTGCAAGCCGCGTTATGTATACATTTACTCAGGAAGAATATCAGCAGGTATGTGATTGGGTAGAGAGCCGAATAGAAAAAGAGGGTCTTACCGAAATACCCATCCAGACAATGCACAACCTTGTAGAGAGCGCACTTGAAGCCATTGAGCCCCGTGTTGCAAAAAGCTACAAGGACTACAGAAACTACAAAAAGGACTTTGTGCATATGCTTGATGACGTATATCAGAAAGCACAGTCCGTTATGTATATAGGCGATAAGGAGAATTCAAACACCGACTCGGCGCTTGTTGCGACAAAGAGAAGCCTTATATACAATCATCTTAATAAAGAGCTTTATCAGAAATTCTTTTTGACTACCAACGAAAAACAGGCGTGCAAGGACGGATATATCTATATCCATGATATGTCGGCAAGGCGTGATACAATGAACTGCTGTCTGTTTGACATGGGCAATGTTTTAAAGGGCGGCTTTGAAATGGGTAATCTTTGGTATAACGAGCCAAAGACACTTGCAGTCGCTTTTGATGTTATAGGAGATGTTGTTTTATCTACGGCAAGCCAGCAGTACGGCGGTTTTACCGTACCCGAGATAGACAAGATACTCGAACCCTATGCCGAAAAATCCTATAAGAAATACTGCGACGAGCTTCGCAGTTATATGGAATTTGCAAAGCAGGGCGAAGCTTTGACACAGGCTGACGAGGACTATATCTCCGAAAATGCAAAAAAACGTGTTAAACGTGATTTTGAGCAGGGTTTCCAAGGCCTTGAATATAAGCTTAATTCCGTTGGTTCATCCCGCGGCGATTATCCGTTTATTACCATAACACTCGGCCTTGCACAGAGCGAGTTCGGTAAAATGGCTTCTATCACCGCACTTGAGGTACACCGCGGCGGACAGGGCAAAAAAGAGAACAAAAAACCCGTTCTTTTCCCTAAGATCGTATTTTTGTATGATGAGGAACTTCACGGTGAAGGAAAGCCTCTTTACGATGTTTTTGAGGCAGGTGTGGAGTGCTCCGCTCATACAATGTACCCCGACTGGTTAAGTCTTTCGGGCGACAGCTATGTAGCCGAAGCTTATCAGAAATATGGTGTTGTCATAAGTCCCATGGGCTGCCGCGCCTTCCTTTCGCTTTGGTTTGAACGCGGCGGCATGAAGCCTGCGGACGAAAACGACAAGGCGATCACGGTAGGCCGTTTCAATATGGGTGCTATAAGCCTGCATCTTCCTATGATATTGGCTAAAGCACGCTCCGAAAGCCGTGATTTCTATGAAGTGCTGGACTATTACC
Source organism: Bacillota bacterium (assembly GCA_017460805.1). Classification (GTDB taxonomy): domain Bacteria; phylum Bacillota; class Clostridia; order Lachnospirales; family CAG-274; genus RGIG4310. The sequence continues at coordinate 75,621 of JAFUAF010000061.1, forward strand.
TTGAAATGATAAGAGGCCTGCACAAGCGTACTATCGAATATCTCGGCGAAATGAAAGCCAGCACAAACCCTATGGCATACTGCGAGGGTGGTTTCTACGGCGGGCATCTTAAACCGAATGATAAGATAAAACCCCTTTTAAAGAGTGCTACTATAAGCTTTGGCATTACGGCTCTTAACGAGCTTCAGGAGCTTTATAACCACAAATCACTTGTGGAAGACGGTGCATTTGCACTTGAAGTTATGGACTACATCAACAAAAAAGTTGATCAGTATAAAAAAGAAGACGGCATTTTATATGCACTTTACGGCACACCCGCCGAGAGCCTCTGCGGTTTGCAGGTAAAGCAGTTCAGAAAGAAATACGGTATCGTTGAGAACGTATCCGACAGAGAATATGTTTCCAACAGTTTCCATTGTCATGTAAGCGAAAACATATCGCCGATCCAGAAGCAAAATCTTGAAAAACGTTTCTGGAACCTTATGAACGGCGGCAAGATACAGTATGTAAAATATCCTATAGACTATAATAAAGGCGCGATCGTTTCCCTTATACACCGCGCTATGGATATGGGATTTTATGAGGGCGTAAACCTCAGCCTTTCGTACTGCGACAACTGCGGACATCAGGAACTTGAAATGGATGTCTGTCCTAAGTGCGGCAGCCGCAATCTTACAAAAATAGACCGCATGAACGGCTATTTAAGCTATTCACGCGTTCATGGCGATACACGCCTTAACGATGCAAAAATGGCGGAGATCGCAGATAGGGTGAGCATGTAATGAGGTATCATAACATAACGCATGATGATATGTTAAACGGCGACGGCCTGCGCACCGTACTTTGGGTAAGCGGCTGTACGCATCATTGTGAAGAATGTCAAAATCCCATAACATGGGATATAAACGGCGGTCTGCTTTTTGATGAAGCAGCCGAGGACGAATTTTTTCAGGAGGCATCCAAGGGATATATTTCGGGTATTACGTTTTCGGGCGGCGACCCGCTTCATCCCCAAAACCGCGGTGAGATAACAAGGTTGGCCAAAAAATTCAAACAAAAATTCCCCGAAAAGAATATTTGGCTTTATACGGGTTTTTTATGGGAAGATATAAAGGATCTCGAAGTTATAAAATACACCGACGTGCTTGTAGACGGGCCTTATAAAAAAGACCTGCGCGATACGCAGCTTCATTGGAAAGGCTCTTCTAACCAGCGTGTGATAGATGTTCAGCCGTCGCTGAAAAATAATACCGTAGTTTTACATAAGGACAACTGATATGACAGATAATAAGATATATTTTGCAAAGGTCAGACCCGATGCCAAAATACCGACAAGGGAAGTGTGGAATGCAGGTGTTGACATATACCCCTGTTTTGACGAGGAATATATGATAATACCGCCGCACAGCACGGTGCTTGTGCCCACGGGCATATCAAGTGCGATACCTGTCGATTATTATATACAGATATATGAAAGAGGTTCAAGCGGAAGCAAGGGCATAAAATACAGTGCGGGCGTGATAGATTCAAGCTATCGCGGCGAGTGGTTTTTAGCTGCAACAAATACAAACGACAAACCTGTGCTTATAACTAAGCTTGACCTTGAAAAAACAGATAAGACTATCAGGGAGCTGATAGAAAATGCCTATATAGTGTATCCCTATACAAAGGCATTGTTCCAGGGAGTTGTACACAGCGTACATAACGAGCTGGAACGTGAAGAGATATCCCTTGATGCTTTGAAAGTTATCCCGTCCGAGCGTGGTTCGGGTAAGCTTGGCAGCAGCGGGAAATAACAATGCTTTTCATTTTACTCCTTTTTTGTGCCGCCCTTTTATGGGCGGCGTTTTTATATGGATATGAAAAACTAATCGGATCTATTTATTTTTACGGAGGGAATTTCTTTATGAAACTTGTATATGATGTCTATGACAAACCAAAAGGCTTACAGCTTATATTTCTTGCCTTGCAGCAAATGCTTGCGATACTTGCGGCAACATTGGCTGTACCTATGATAGTCGGCAACGGTCTGACACCCGCTTCGGCAATGTTTGGCGCGGGCGTTGGAACACTTGTTTATATACTTGCAACAAAAAAGAAAAGCCCTGTGTTTCTGGGCTCGTCATTCGCTTTTATAGGTTCTATGAGCGCGGCATTTGCGGGTGCATCAACAATGTCGCTGGGGATGCTCGGTATAATTATCGGTGCGTTTTCGGCGGGGCTTGTTTATCTTATTATTGCGGTCATAGTCAAAAAAGTAGGTACAAAGTGGGTGGACAGGCTTATGCCGCCTGTTGTTATAGGTCCCACGGTCTCCATTATCGGGCTTTCACTTGCGGGGAATGCCGTAAGTGACCTGCAAAGCAGCGGTGTACCGAATGCTCCCGTATCACAGTATATTTCTATTGTCTGCGGTCTTATTACGCTTATTGTAACAATGTGTTTTTCCGTTTACGGCAAAAAATTTACTAAACTTATTCCATTTATATTGGGTATAGCAGCGGGTTATTTTTTTGCGGCAATATTTACTGCCATTGGTTTTGCAACAAAAACCGATGAATTTAAAATTATAGATTTTTCGGTTTTTGCGCAGAATATGATGCCGAAAGGACATATCGGTATCGAAAGTTTTGTATCGCTGCCCGATTTTGTGTTTACCCATGCAGCCAAGGGCTTTAAACATATATATCCCGCATACTTTGCTACCGTGCTTGTGGCTTATATACCTGTGGCACTTGTCGTTTTTGCCGAACATATAGCGGACCATAAAAATCTTTCGTCTGTCATCGGCCGCGACCTTTTAAAAGACCCGGGGCTTTCGGCGACCCTTACGGGCGACGGTCTCGGTTCTGCGATAGGTGCGTTTTTCGGCGGCTGTCCCAATACGACTTACGGCGAGTCCGTGGGTTGTGTGGCGATAACGGGCAATGCTTCGACCATAACCATTGCGGCGGCTTCTGTGGGCTGTATAATGCTGTCGTTTTTTACTCCGTTTATATCCTTTGTGCAGTCTATCCCGTCATGTGTTATGGGCGGTATATGTATAGCTTTGTACGGTTTTATTGCGGTTTCGGGCTTTAAAATGATACAAAAAGTCGATCTTGACGACCATAAAAATCTTTTTACCGTCGCTGTAATACTTATCTGCGGTATAGGCGGTTTCAGCATGGATTTCGGTGCAATAAAAATAACAGAGGTAGCATCGGCGCTTATACTCGGTATGATAACAAATAAGCTGCTCACGCGTAAAGAAATGCTTTAAATATGTTTTTTCAAAAGCGCATAGCCGTATCTTTTTGTGACAAGTTCCCCGTAATAAAGTGATTTTTGCCCGTGGATAAGTGCGCCGACAGAAAGTCGATTTTCCTGCATATTGCGCATTATCTCTGCAAGCGCGCTTCCGAGACCTTTGTGCAAAGGGTCAACGCCAAGATACATAAATATAAGTCTTTTTGGGTCTTTTCTTGTCTTTAAAAAGTCGAAAAGACCCTTTGTTTTACTGTAATCGGGAAAGGAAACAAGAAAAGCCGCAAATTTTCCGTCCTTGTAAACAAGTAAGACCCGTTTTAAATTCAGTATTTTTTTCAGAGGCATATACAGTTTTAAGAATTCGGCTTCGGTTATTTTTTTATACTCGGGGAAATCCGAATATAGCTTGCTTAAAAGTTTGTATATCTCGCACAGTTGTCTTTTAAAGCCGAAAAATGTCATGTTAGCGAAGATAAAGCCGTTATTTTTAAAGTATTCAAGTCTTGCGGCACATTTTTTATCCCGCATATCGGGTACTTTATAGATGTTTGAATGATATTCTTCAAAGACCTCAAAGCCGCTTTCAAACCATAAACGTGGGTAATAGTGCGGGTTATAGGGTTCGCCTGTGTATGTATCGTTAAAATTATCAAGTTTTATGCGGCTTCCGAGCCAGAATGAACAGTTGTAAGGACCGATAAGCTCCGTTATTCCGATATTCTTTGCATATTCCCGAACTTTCTCAAATAAAAGCTTTGCCGTTTTTGAATTGTCAAGGCTCTCAAAATATCCGATATATCCTTTTTCTTCGCCTTTGTAATGAGTAAATATGCAGCGGGAATACACCTTGCCCGTTTCATCGCATACCATAAAAGGCACAGCATCAAAATATCCGCTTAAAATATGTTTGCCCGCAAGGATCTGCTTTTCCGTCCTTTTATCACGCGAAAGTTTTAAAAACTCCTTTGTTTGTTTTCTTGTCAGATCGTCATATATCAGTTCATATCTCATAATATCCTTATCCTCCCTTTGTCTGCGTCAAGCTCGACACACATACCCGTTTTAAGTAGGCGGGAAGCGTTTTTTACATTTACAACGGCGGGCTTTTTCAGTTCACGCGAAATTATTGCCGTATGACTTAAAAGAGAGCCTCTTTCGGCTATCATGCCTTTGCAGTTTTGTATAATAAATATCCAGCCGGGGTCGGTAAAGCGGGTAACGATAATTTTGCCGCGGGTATCTGCGTTTTCTGGTCTGTCTATAACAAGGACTTCGCCCGTGACCTTTCCGCCCGAAGTCGGAGTGCCGTAAAGCGTATTTTCCGATACGGAAACCGAAGCCGAAAAGAAATTCTTTTCCGTTATCTTGTCGGCAAATACAAGCCGCCTGAAATACGGCAGCGCTTCAAGTGCATTGTATTTTGCTTTTCTTTCGGATAGGGTATTTTTTGTATATTCCTTTGAAAAACTGCTTATATTGCGTATTTCTTTCAAATAAAGATAAAAAATATCTTCTCTTGTTTCTATAATGCCGCGTTTAACAAATTCTTCACCCGTTTTAAGCATTATTTCGCGCACAAGCCCGAATATCCTGCTGCGGTCAAGACGTGACAGTTCACGGTTTTCTATACCTTTTACGGCACGTTTTAAAAAGGGAGCAAAGAAATAAGTCTTTTTTGACGGGCTTATATTGCTTGGTTCGTGTGTTTTGACATACGCATCGAGTAATTGCGGGTCGGTGCGGTATGTGGGAGTTTCAAGCTTTAATTCTCCCGATACCCTGTCGCCGTAAAGGGCGATATAACGCTCTTTTTTTGCCTTGTATTCCCTGCTTTCAAGCCCGTATTTTTTGTATGTTTTTATAAGAGAGTTAAGCGCAAGTGCGGGCTTCATACTTTCGGGCGAGATCTCGCCGAGGCGCTTCCCTTTGCGTGAAAGGTGGGTAAAAATAAAGGCATACATGTCGTTGATAAGCGTTATATCCCATACGGACAGTATCTCGGTGGTTATCTTATCATACACGGATAGAGAGTCTTTGGCCGATTTTATCAGTCTTTGATATTCGGGATATTTTTTATCAAAAAACACTTTGAGTCTCGCCATGTGTTTTGGCGTGGTAAAAAGATAGTACATAAAGGACCCGAACATTTTCGCCTTTTGGATAAAATTTGTTTTGATTTTCGGTGCGGAAATATCCTTATTTTCAACACCAAGCATCTCCTGCCATATCTTAGTTATCCGTTTTGAAAAAGGCAAAAGTGACAAAAACGCATACCAATTAGATATAACATAGTATTCGCGGCCGTTTACGCTTTTTGTCATATTCTTTAAATACGGCTGCATTTGCGTTACAAGCCGATCATCCTTTGAAAGACGTTTAAGACAGCCTTCAAAAATTCGGTAATATATCTCATCAACAAAGCTTTGGGTCAGCGGAAGAGTGATGTCGGGATAGCTTTCGGAAATATTGCTGCTGTCAAGCAAAATTATATTTCGGGACGGAAGAGTGGTTATCGGACGGGCCTGCAATATATACAGAATATCGTCTTTTACGGCAAATTCCATATCAACATAAGTGCCGAATATCTCTTCCGCTTTTTTTGACAGCAAAACTATCTCGTCAAGAAATTTTTTCGGCGGCAGTTCGTTTCCGCCATACCAAAGACAGTCATCCTTGTTGTAAAAACAGGTGTTTGTTTCCGAACTGTCGTTTACTATTCTATCGCCCGTACCTTTGCCGAAAGTTACAGCAATTTCGTTTAAGATGCCCTGCGGGTCGGCTGTAAAAATAACACCCGAAAAATCCGCATTTATCATCTCCTGAATTATAACACAGCCCTTTGTTTGTTTTATTCCCTTTGCTTTGACATAATCGGAGGCATTGTCAAGACTTTTGAATACCTCGCCGACAGCGGAGGGCACATCTTTTCTTCCGACATTCAAAATCGTTTTGTACTGCCCCGCAAAAGAATGTTCCGCCCCGTCCTCGTTCCCAAATGAAGAACGCACTGCAAAAGTCTCTGCCTTTGAAAAAGAAAGGGCGATATTATCGCAGCTCTCGACCGTTATAAAAGGTGGTACTTTGAATTTGTTTTGCTGCAATATTCTTAAATTTTCGGCTTTCATATTCTTACCCCCGCTAAGTATGTTGCTACCGTCAGTATCATCAGGCTTTCCTGTATATAAGTGTATTTTTCGACCTTATCCACAAGTTTAAATACCGTGGGGTCTTTTTTGAATTCGATAAACTTGGCGCTCATCCAAATAACATTTATAAGCAGGGCGATCACCGACAGCTTATTCAGATTCCAAACAAGAATAAAATTTGTGACTATATCCACCCAAGTCATGATAAACACAAAATCCACGCTTTTTTTATATCCGAACAGCTTTGAATAGGTCACATATTCCGTTTCGTCCTTCGGCGCGCGTATTTTCCTTGACACTTCCCATATAAGTGCGGGGAAATAAAGCGTCATTACCGCAAGGCAGTTTGTCAGGTCGAAAGGCTTTATCGAATATTTGATGACCACAAAACTTATTATATAGATGTTCATTATTATCTGTACGGGATTATGGGTCAGCAGTGCAAGCGGAAGAGATTTTTGAATTTTATGCTTTTGGAAAAACCATATCGCCATCAGACTGCCGTAGGTGTACAGAATTATGCAGAAAACAAAATTGTTCATAAAAACATAATTAAGCGCAAGTGTAAGAGCGATGAGCAGGGTAATAAAAACTGCAAGATCACTTTTTTTGGTACGTCCCGAGGGCAGGGGACGGTGTGCGAACAATCGGCAGTCCAGCTCGTAGTCCTTGAAATCATCGGCGATCCTCAGCCAGCACAAAAAGCTGAACACAGTAAACGCGCCGACAAGTTCTCCCGCACCGAGATCGAAAGCTGTTACGCCGTGATTTAAAAGCACAATAAAGTAAATTTCAAAAAACAGAAGTCCGCCTAAAATAAGTCTCGGGATTATCGGGTACATCTCTTTAAAATAAATATTAAGTCTTTTCAATGAAGCAGTCATATTCTTTCACCTATCCTTTCTCCGATATGTACACGGGTCTCTATGCCTGCCGCGGAATTTTTCAGTATATCTTCATCGGGTCTTATATTGTTTATAAGAAGAACGACAGTAGAGCCGCCGTATTCAAAATACCCCTTTTCCTCATATCTCGAAAAAGTTCTTTTGCCGTGGTTGTTTATTTTTCCGATAAGCATTGCGCCGATTTCGGTCTGTATTGCCTGTCCAAAATGCTTTGTGTCCATAAGAGTGACAAAACGGCTGTTTTTGCAGTATACACCATCCTCAAATTCTCTTATTGTGTGAAGCATACCCTTTATTCTTTTTTGAAGAATTGTTCTGCCGTCGTCAAAAAATATATAGCGGTGGCAGTTTTCCACACTAAGTCTGAAAACAAGGGCATATTCAAAGTCGGTATTTTTTATGCTCGTCAGTTCGTCAATGCTGTAGACGGAATTTTTTATGTAAAACTTGGTATCATCGGATATTCTGTAAACGCAGAGCTTTGCATCAGCCGGAGATATAAGTTCATTTTCTTTTGAAGCGGTTTCAAAAGTCAGATTGCGTGTAAAAAAATCATTGAAGCTTTTATATTTCTTTCCGTCTTTTATGCCGTACAGGGTTTGAAATTTCCTTATTTTGCCCTTGGAAAGAGGGGAAGAGATATAAAGTCCGTATAATTTTGAAAACCACGGCCTTGCAAATATTGTTTTAAGCAGTATTCTTCCGATTTTGCTGCCGTATAAAAACTGTAAGACTTCCTGTTTGTATTCGGGCTCATTTACCGAAGTTTTAAGTTTTCTGTCATAAACAAGCATAAAATCACTCCGATCACAGCCGCCGCCGATAGGATAACAAGATACATTTTACCGCGCGGCTTTTTGATTTTTATATCAAGTACGAAAAATATCGCTAAAATACAGTAAAAAGGGTAAAAAAAATAAAGGCTGTTCATAATTTTTGCAATTATGCAGCATAAAGGCAGTATCAAGGCACTGTATGTTACGGGCAGTCCCGTAAAGTATTCTCCGCCGTCATCGGTCATGTCAAACCATGCGAGCCTTGTTATGCAGGCAACGGCGTAGAGCAGGGCAATAACGATACTTGCGGGCTTATAAAGCGGCATATTCAAAAGCAGAACACAGGGCAGGGCGGCAAATGAGAACATATCCGCAAGACTGTCTATCTTTCTGCCAAATTGCTTTTGAAGTTCGTTTCTTTTGCATTTTCTTGCCACAGTACCGTCAAACATATCACATATACCCGCAAAGAGCAGACAAAGCATAGCTGAATATAAATTTGTATTGGCAAAGCATATCCCGATCATTGCAAAAAATATGCCCGTATAAGTAAGCAGTACGCTTTTATTGAAACAGCCTATCATAAATTCCGCCTCACTTTCAGTTTAAGAAGTGTAAGATTTACAAAAAGATGCGTCAGCCCGCCAAGCAGGATATATGGCAGGAATAAATGCCATTTATCCGATAATATGCAGATAACAAGTGCAATACCCGTTACGGAGTCTATCCTGTCTATGATAAGAAATACGGCTCTCATGTCGCTTTTTATGGTCTTTCCCGCTTCAATACCAAGCCTGCGCTTTAAAAAGCTGTTCGGCAGTTCAAAAAGCATATACATAAAGCCGAGCAAAGCACCCGCACAAAAATTGAATAAAACCGTGTTTTCATATTTTGTATATATATCATTAGGAAGTCCCGCTGCACCGATAAGCACCTGAAAAAGCGAGCAAAAAACTATCATCGACAAAAAGCCCGTTATTGTTTTGTTGTCACCTAAAAGCCGTTTTCCGTCTTTTAGGCAAAGTCCGCTGTCAAGCGGTTTTCTGTGACTTTTATAAAAGGCGGACTTACAAAACAGCATATTTGCTATGCCGCCGAGGATAACGGGCATGATTGTTACAAACATTTTTAAAACAACCATTTCAGCACCATAGCTCCTTCACCGATATAAAAGGCAAGTCCCCACCATAAGACAGCAGCTGCCGCCATATCTTTAAGTGCGCCGATAATTTTATTGAACTCGGGGCAGACATAATCCGCCATATATTCCATTGCCGTATTCATGCTTTCCGCAGAGCAAACGCCTGCGACCGTTATCATATAGTACAGATGGCAGTAAACGGGGACTTTTATCATAAGATTTATCAAAAGAGCCGCCGCAAAATTCATCAGATAGTATTTAAAATTTTTTTCGTGAGAAAAGGCGTATAGAATACCTTTGAATGCCGTTTTGAAACTGGCGGCAAATGTTGCGTTTTTCATATTTATCACCCCTTATAAAAATTTGCTTTTAAGTGAAACAAGGTCTATGCCCAAAAATCTTACGGCCGCAAATACAAACAGAAAACAAGCGGCTACAGATGCAAACATCTTTATAACAGAAGACCTGCGGTTTTTCTTTTTAACAAGCTCGCGGCTGAACTCCAGTATCTCGGTTATTATTTTTTCGTCCGATTCTTTGCTCGGCCTTAAAAGGTCAAAAGCTTCGGCTATTCTTTTATCTTTCATTCAAAATCACCTCCAAGTTTTTCTTTAAGCAGTTTACGCGCGTCATGCAGATAATTTCTGATGGTAGACTGCGGACGGAAGAGGGCTTTTGCTATCTCGACAGAGGAATAGCCCTCATAATAATACATATAGACAACATTTTTTAATTTTTCGGGCAGTTCTTTTACGGCGTTTAAAACTTCGTCTGTTTTCTGCGGCGGTGCTTCGGCTTCGCTTGCTTCTTCAAGGCTTGTGCGTTTCCGCCACCAGTTTCTGAGCACGTTTTTGCATATATTTGATGCTGTGCGTATAAGCCATGCCTTTTCGTGTTCTTCGTTTTTGAAAACGGGCTCTGTTTTTATCATTTGGATAAAAGTGTCGGAAACTGCATCCTCGGTGTCTGCCGTGTTTTTCATATATGTAAAGCACACACGCCAGACCGTCAGTTTGTTGCGCTCGTATATCTCTTTTATTTTTTCTTCCGTCAGGATATTTTTTGATATAATATTTTTCATCATTTTGCCCTCCTTTCACTTATAATACAATCGGGGATGTCAAAGTGTCGGAAAAATTTTCAAATTTTTTAAAAATTTTTTATATTTTTAATTATACTTGAATTTAAGCTGTTTTGTAAAGCATTCATTCAATATTCATAAAATCGTAAGAATTTGCATTTTATTGAAAAAATTGTAACAAAGTACTTGAAATCCGTTTATTTATATGTTATAATACACACAGTTGACGTTGTTTAGGTAGAGTGGGTTATGCCCACTCTACTTTTATGATATGGAAAAATGCCGACGGAAAGATAAAGAAAGGATGATTAAATGCAGGCAAAGGAAATAGTCGGGCTGACCGAAAGCCTTGCGATGCCTATTCTTGAGCAAAACGGTCTTGAATTTGTGGACTGTGAATTTGTAAAAGAGGGCGCAGGCTACTATTTAAGGCTATATATCGACAAGGAGGGCGGGGTATCCATTGACGAGTGCGAGGTCGTGAGCCGCGCGCTGGATGAAAAACTGCCCGAGGATATAACGGATAAGGCCTTTATTTTAGAGGTAAGCTCACCCGGCATTGACAGAATACTCAAACGCGACCATGAGTATATTAAATACAAAGGCAGAGATGTTGAAGTCAAGCTGTTTAAGGCTATAGACGGCGTAAAGCAGTTTGAGGGCGCGCTTGTGGGTCTTTCTGACGGCAAGGTAGTTATAGATACGGCAGACGGAGAGCTTTCTTTTGATAAAAAAGAAGTTGCCTCCACAAGACTTGCCGTTAAATTTTAATTTTGTTTTTTTATTAAGGAGGAAAACACCAAATGGACAGCCGAGAATTAATTAAGGCTCTTGATCTTCTCGAAAAGGAAAAGGATATCGACAAAGAGGTCATTTTTGAGGCAATAGAAGCTTCGCTTGTATTTGCCTGCAAGAAAAACTACGGTACATCCGACAATATCCATGTTGACATCAACAGAGAAACAGGCGAAATAAAGGTATATGCCCGCAAGGAAGTTGTTGAGGATGAATACGACGGTTTCCTTGAAATTGCTATCGAGGATGCAAAGAAGATAAATCCCGCTTATGAGATAGGCGATTATATCGACTTTGAGATAACACCCAAAAACTTCGGCAGAATTTCCGCACAGACCGCAAAACAGGTAGTTGTGCAGAAGATACGCGAGGCCGAAAGAGAAAAAATATACAACGAATTCATTCAGAAAGAACGCGAGATAGACACAGCTATAGTACAGCGCACCGAAAGAAAAAATGTCATTGTTTCTCTTGGCAAGTATGAAGCTGTTCTGCCTTTCAATGAGCAGATACCGGGTGAGACCTACAAATTCGATCAGAGGATAAAGGTCTACATCATGGAAGTACGCCAGACCACAAAAGGCCCGCAGATAACCGTTTCCCGTACACATTATGAGCTTGTAAAGAGACTTTTTGAACTGGAGATGTCAGAAGTAAAGGACGGTACAGTCGAGATAAAGAGCATTGCAAGAGAAGCGGGCTCACGCTCCAAAATTGCCGTTTACTCACAAAATGAAAGTGTCGATCCCGTCGGTGCTTGTGTCGGAAAGAACGGCGCGCGCGTAAATGCGGTCGTAAACGAGCTTAAAGGCGAAAAGATAGATATCGTTCCCTGGAATGAAGACCCCAAAAAGTTTATTGCTTCCGCACTTAACCCCGCAGAAGTTATCTCCGTTGAGATACTTAACGAGGAAGAGCGTTCCGCAAGAGTTATCGTTCCCGACAATCAGCTTTCACTTGCTATCGGCAAGGAAGGTCAGAATGTTCGTCTTGCAGCCAAGCTTACAGGCTGGAAAGTCGATATAAAATCACAATCACAGGCTGAAGCTCTGGAGCAAGCCGAAGAAATTACGGAAACAACGGCCGAGGAAGCAGCAGAAACAGCAGCCGAAGAAGTAGCAGAAACAGTAGCCGAAGAAGTTACCGATACTGCTAAAGAGGATATCTGAGGTATTTGATATGATAAACAGGAAAGTACCTTTAAGAAAATGCACGGGCTGCCGCGAGATGAAAAGCAAAAAAGAACTTATCCGCATAGTCAGAAATGACGAGGGAGAGTTTTCGCTTGATTTTACGGGCAAAAAGCAGGGCAGAGGCGCTTATGTGTGCCCAAACCTTGACTGTCTTGAAAAAGCGCACAAATCAAAGGGACTTGAACGCTCTTTCAAATGCGCGGTACCTAAAGAAGTTTACGAGCAGCTTCAAAGGGAGCTTGAAAACAGTGCAGACAGATAGAAAAACGGCATCTATGCTTTCACTTTGCCAAAGAGCCGGTTTTCTGGTCTGCGGTGAACAGGCCGTTGAACTTGCGCTGAAAGACAGCAGGGCAAAACTTGTGATAATAGCGGAAGATGCTTCACAAAACACAAAAAAGAAATTTTTGAACAAATCCGAATTTTATAAAGTAAATGTTGTTGTTTATGGCAGCAAGCAGGAATTGAGCAATGCCGCAGGCAAATATAACAAAGCGGTGTTTGCGGTAACGGAAAATGATAATTTTGCCGAAAGGATATTACAGCTTACAAAACCTGCCTTGTCATAAACTTGTATAAGAAGATCAAAAACCCGTTTTTCGGGAGGCGATCAAGGAGGTGGGTAATTTGTCAAAACTGAGAGTTCACGAATTGGCAAAAGAATTTAATATTACCAACAGAGAGCTGCTTGAAAAATTGATAGAGCTTGATGTTGACGTAAAAAACCACATGAGTGGTGTTGACGATGAAACTGTTAAGGTCCTGCGCGGTATATACAAAAGCCACAAAACGCCGGCAGAACCCGTAAAGGAAGCAAAGCCCGAACAGCCTAAAAAGGCAAAGGCACCTGCTAAGACCGAAGAGTCAAAGCCCGCTGCAAAAAAGAACGAACCAAAGGCGGAGAAAAAACAAGAGCCCAAAAAGCAGGAAACCAAGAAACCTGTTGAGGATAAAAAGCCCGTTGAAAACAAGAAGCCTGTTGAAAATAAAAAGCCCGTTGAAAATAAGAAACAGGACGAAAAAAAATCCGAAAGCAGAGACAAGAAACAGGATAAAAAGCAGGACAACAGAAATAATAACAAGAATAAGGACGGCAAAAAGCAGAACAAGCCGCAGCCTCCTGTTCAGCCTGCCGAAAACAAAAATAAAAAGAACAAGAAAAATAAGAAGAATAAAACTCAGGAACAGCCTGTACAGGCAGTTGAAGAAACGGTTGAAGAAGATGATATCAAGGTCATTCAGATCAGCGATACCATCACTGTAAAAGAACTTGCCGACAAGATAAACAAAACAGGTTCCGAAATAGTTATGGCGCTTATGAAAAAGGGCGTTATGGCAAGCATGAACCAGGAGATAGATTTTGAAACAGCGGAGCAGGTCTGCGAGGATTTTGACGTTATAGTTGAAAAGGCAGAAGAGATAGACCTTCTTGAAGAAGAATTCAAGGAAGTTGAGGACGACCCCAACGACCTTAAAGAAAGACCTCCCGTTGTAGTTGTAATGGGTCACGTCGATCACGGCAAAACATCACTTCTTGATGCAATACGTCATTCAAGCGTAACGGCAAAAGAAGCGGGCGGCATTACACAGCATATAGGTGCTTATACCGTTTCTATCAACAATAAGCCTATCACATTCCTTGATACACCCGGTCACGAGGCATTTACAGCCATGAGAATGAGAGGCGCACAGGTAACGGATATCGCGGTACTTGTTGTTGCGGCAGACGACGGTGTTATGCCCCAGACTATCGAAGCTATCAACCACGCAAAGGCGGCGGGTGTCGAGATAATCGTTGCTATAAATAAAATAGATAAGCCATCCGCAAATCCCGACAGAGTTAAGCAGGAACTTGTGGAATACGGTCTTGTTTCCGAAGATTGGGGCGGCGAGACTATCTGTGTTCCCGTTTCGGCGGTAAATAAGACAGGTATAGACCAGCTGCTTGAAATGATACTTCTTGTTGCGGAATTAAAAGAACTTAAAGCTAACCCCAACAAGCGCGCACGAGGCAACATCATCGAAGCACAGCTTGACAAGGGACGCGGCTCTGTGGCTACCGTACTTGTACAGGACGGTACGCTCAACGTCGGCGATCCTATAGTTGCGGGCGGCGCTTACGGACGTATCCGTGCCATGATGAACGACAAGGGACAGAAAGTAAAAAAGGCGGGACCTTCAATGCCCGTTGAGATACTCGGTCTTAACGAAGTACCTCATGCAGGCGATATGTTCTATGTCGCACAGAGTGAAAAGCATGCAAGACAGGTCGCAGAGAGCGTTATAGCCAAAGACAGGGAAAGCATGATAAAGCAGACTCCTCAGAAAGTCAGCCTTGACGATCTGTTCAGCCAGATACAGAGCGGTAACATCAAGGAACTAAATATCGTTATCAAAGCGGATGTTCAGGGTTCTGTTGAGGCCGTTCGTTCATCCCTTGAAAAGCTTTCCAACGAGGAAGTACGCATACGCACTATCCACGGCGGTGTCGGTGCCGTTACCGAAAGTGACGTTATGCTTGCAAGTGCATCAAATGCAATTATAATCGGCTTCAACGTAAGACCCGAGGCTTCGGCAAAGGCAGTTGCGGACGATCAGAAAGTAGATATAAGGCTTTACCGCGTAATTTATAACGCTATAGAGGATATCACAGCCGCTATGAAAGGTATGCTTGACCCCGTTTACGAGGAGAAGATCATCGGTCATGCCGAGATACGTCAGCTTTTCAAGGCTTCGGGTATCGGTACTATAGGCGGTTCCTATGTAACGGACGGCAAGTTCCAGCGCAACGCAAAGGCAAGAGTTGTGCGTGACGGTATTGTCGTTTATGACGGCGAGCTTGCATCTTTAAGAAGAGGCAAGGACGATGTCAAGGAAGTAAACACAGGTTATGAGTGCGGTATGCTGTTTAATAAATTCAACGATATAAAAGAGGGCGACGTAGTCGAAGCCTATGTTATGGAGGAAGTTAAACGCTGATGAAAAAAGGCTCTAACAGAATGATACGCATAAATGACGAGATTCAAAAGGAAATATCCGCCATTATACGCGGGGACTTGAAAGACCCCAGAATAGGTGTCATAACAAGTGTTTTAAAGGTCGATACGACAAACGACCTTAAATACTGCAAAGTATATATAAGCGTACTCGGCGACGAGGATAAAAAGCAGGAAGTAATGGGCGTTTTAAAGAATGCCACGGGTTTTATAAGAAGCCTTATCGCGCAGAGAATAAATCTGCGTGTCACTCCCGAACTTAAATTCATCCTTGACGACAGTCTGGAGTACAGCTTTAAAATAGACAGTCTTATACGTTCCGTCATTAAAGATGACGAGGAGAAAGCAGGGGCTGATAACGATGAAAATGTATGAAAACAATATTTTAAAAGATATTGAAAATGCAGAAGATATATATATCGCAGGACACGTAAATCCCGACGGCGATGCTGTCGGCTCGGTGCTTGCGCTGGCGCTTTATCTTAAAAAGCTGGGCAAGTCACCGCGCGTGCTGCTTGAAAGTATCCCCGAAAGGTTTAAGTTTTTCAGCGGTACAGAGCTTTGGTACAACAAAGACTATGATAATATCACACCCGATGTTTTCTTTGCTGTGGACTGCGGCGACAAGCAGCGTCTCGGCAAGGCGGGCGAGGTTTTTGACCGTGCAGAACTTACTTACTGCATTGACCACCACAGGACAAATACGGGCTTTGCGGATGTTAATTTTATAAATGCCGATGCATCTTCCGCAAGTGAGATAGTATTTGAACTTTTAAAAGCAAATGATTTTGACCCCGAAAAGGATATTGATATCGCGACCGATATTTATGCGGGCATAGTATTTGATACGGGCGGTTTCAGACATAACTGCACGAGCAGGCGCACCCATGAGGTCGCAGGTTTGCTTGTTGAGGGCGGTGTAGACACATCTTCCATACATTCAAGAGTGCTGTTTGAACACACCTACCCGCAGGCAAAACTTTTCGGTGCTGCTTTAAACAATATAAAACACACACAAGGCGTTACCTATACAACGCTTACGACTAACGAGATAGAGGGCTGTGGCTGTACATCGGAAGATCTTGACGGCATAGTTGATTTTCTGCTTAACCTTGATGTTTCCGAATGTGCGGTGCTTGTTACGCAGAGAAGTGAAAATACGGCAAAAGCAAGTGTGCGCTCGAAGCGTTTCCCGATAGCCGATATAGTCGTAAGTCTCGGCGGCGGCGGTCATAACCTTGCGGCAGGCGTGACCTGCGAGGGCAGCGTGGATGCCGTTGCAAAAAAAATTGTAGATCTGATAGTCAAAGGAATAAACCATGGATGAGAATATATCCGGCGTAGTCAATATTTATAAAGAAAAAGGTTACACATCCCATGATGTCGTAAATATAGTTAGACGTGCTTTTAACCGTATAAAAACGGGACATACGGGCACGCTTGACCCCCAGGCGGAGGGAGTGCTTCCCGTTTGTGTGGGCAAGGCTACCAAACTTTGCGACAGTATTGCGGCAGATATAAAACAGTACCGCGCGCAGATGACCCTTGGTGTCACTACAGATACGGAGGATCATACGGGCGAGGCGCTGGAAGAAAAAGAAGTGACCTGCACCAAAGAAGAGTGTGAAGCTGCCATACTTTCTTTTGTAGGGGAATATGAGCAGATACCGCCCATGTATTCGGCAGTAAAGCACGAGGGCAGGAAACTTTATGACCTTGCAAGAAGCGGCATAGAGGTTGAAAGGACACCGCGCCTTATCACTATTCATGAAATAACGGATATTGACTTTTCGCTTTTTGACGAAAACAAAATCTCTTTTACCGTGCTTTGTTCCAAGGGTACATATATCAGAACGCTTTGTAAGGATATAGGAGAAAAACTTGGTTGCGGTGCGCATATGTCCTCGCTTGTGAGAACGCGCAGCGGCCGGTTTTATTCAAAAGACAGCATTAAAGTTGACGATTTTAACAGACTTATGCAGGCGGGTGAAGTTGACAAGGTGCTTATTCCCATAGAAAAGGTGATAGGCGACTGTAAATCATCAAAAGTAGCCCCCAAAGCAAATAAGTATCTGTATAACGGCAACAAAATAAATATAGGTTTTTTATTTGAAAAAAACAGTATACAAGACGGCGACAAGGTGCTTCTTTATGATAAAGAGGGCAGACTTGCGGGTCTTTACAGAATATCTGAGGGATTTGCATATCCCGATATAATGTTAATATAAAGTAGGTGAGAGTTTGATCATTTACAACACGGCCGATTTTGTTATCAAAGAGCCTACAGCGGTAACGCTCGGAAACTTTGACGGCATCCATTTAGGCCATCAGAAACTTATAGAAACAATAAAAAACAATACTTCGGGGCTTAAAACCGTAGTGTTTTCCTTTTATCCGCATCCCGTTGCTTTTTTCGGACAAAAAGGACAATTCAAGACAATGCTTGACTACAATGAAAAATGCTTTGTTTTAAGCCATATGGATATCGACTATCTTGTGCAGTATCCGTTTACAAAGGAATTTTCATCTCTTTCCCCCGAAGAATTTGTGGATTATATAGTTGAAAAGGTAAATTGCAAAATGCTTGTTGTCGGCGAAAACTACAACTTCGGCAAAGGCAGGGCAGGCAATTACGAGACCCTTAAACAGCTTGGCGAAAAACGCGGCATTGAAGTCATAGCCATACCGTCGGTAAGCTACCGCGATATGCGTGTCAGCAGCACGAGGATCCGCGGACTTATAGACTGCGGCAGACTTAACGATGCTATACCTATGCTCAAAAAACCGTATTTTATCATAAGCAAAGTCGTTCAAGGGGAGAGGCGCGGCAGAAAAATGGATTTCCCGACTATAAACCTTATCCCGTCGGATGAAAAACTTCTGCCCGCGGACGGCGTTTATGTATCGCTTGTAAATGTCAGGGGCGTTGTTTACAGAGGTGTTACCAATGTCGGCAATAACCCGACTTTTGACAGCAATGTACGCACAGTCGAGACCCATATCATAGATTTTGACGGGGATATTTACGGAGAAGATGTCCTTGTCGGCTTTTATGACTGGTTAAGGACCGAACAGAAGTTTTCAAGCATGGACGAGCTGAGAGAACAGCTTGCAAGGGATAAACAAATGGCAATGACTTTTGAGTTCCCTTATCTTAATTTTGAAAACAAATTCGGCCGCTGATTTTTGGAGGTTATTGGTATTTTAAGTAATTTAGTTCATCAAGTAATACTATTATTTGTATTAATGTTAATAAAAGGCTGGGCAACGGCCATTTCCACGGCTTTGCGCGTGCTTGACCTCAAAAAGGCAAAATATATCTCGGAGACCGACAAGGAGACCGAGGCTAAACTTACCGCGGCACTTGACAAAATAGAAAGCTATACAAATACCGCAGGTGTCGTAACGGGTATTACGGGTATCTTGACAGGTATTGTGCTGTCATTTACGTTTATGGTGCTTATCCATACGTATTATTTTACGGGATACGGCATACTTGAGCCGATATTGGTCATATTGGTCTATATTTATCTGTACACCTTTGTCAGCATAGTTCTGCCGAAATTTCTTGCAGACCGTTTTGCGGACAAACTGGTGCTTAAAACGCTCTGGATACTGAAACTTCTTTCGATATTGCTTTTCCCGATAGTTTGGCCCGTAAATATCTCTTACTATTTTACTGATAAGCTTTTCGGTGACAAAGGCGCCGACAACGAGGAAGTCAGCGAGGGCGAGATACTGATGATGGTGGACGCAGGCGGCGAAAGCGGCGGTATAGACGAAGCCGAAAAGGAAATGATAAACAATATCTTTGACTTTGACGACAAAATAGTCGGCGAAATAGCCACCCACCGCAAAGATATAACGGGTATCGAGATAAATACGGGGCTTGACGATATAATAAAGACGATCACATCCGAAAAATATTCACGTCTGCCCGTATATGAAGAAAACATTGACAATATAATAGGTATTTTGAATACAAAGGACCTTATGACTACGCTTCTGATGCACGGCAGCGAGAATTTTGACCTGCGTGCGCTTTTGCGTGAGCCCGAGTATGTACCGTTCAACAAAAAAACGGACGAGCTGTTTTCCGAAATGCAGAAAAACAAGTTCCATCTTGCCGTTATTGTTGATGAATACGGCGGTACGGCGGGTATAGTCACAATGGAGGACCTTATAGAAGAGATAATGGGTAATATCCAGGACGAATATGACGAGGAAGAACAGCCCGAAATAGAGGTACAGGAAGACAACTCCATCCTCTTTGACGGCAAATTAAGCCTTGAAGATGTCGAGGACGAACTTAAAATTGAGCTTCCCGTTGACGAATACGATACCCTTGGCGGTTTTATCGTGGGTCAGACGGGTCATATTCCAGAGGAATACGAAAATATAGTTATAGAATACGGCGGCTATACTTTTACCGTTGAAAAAATAGAAGACAAGCGTATAGCGGCTGTAAGGGCGGAAAAAACGGTCAAGGCCGAAGAAACCGCAGAAGAATAAAAAACCATTCCGAGTCCGGCAGATGTTCGCGTGCTTTTGCATGAGGAAAGTCCGGGCTGCACAGAGCAGGGTGCCGGATAACGTCCGGTGGAGGCGACTCTAAGGATAGTGCAACAGAAATAAACCGCCCGTTTTACGGGTAAGGGTGGAAAGGTAAGGTAAGAGCTTACCGCTTTGTCGGTAACGACATTGGCTCTGTAAACCCCACCTGCAGCAAGGTCATTGGGACGCACAGGCTGCTCGTCTTGTCCCATAAATCGACCGCTCAAGCCCCTCGGCAACGATCGGCTAAGACAGATGAACGTCAAATACAGAACCCGGCTTACAGCTTGGCTCGGATCTTATACGGTGTCTTCGGGCACCGTGGTTTTTTATATAATACAAAAGGAGAAAACAATGGTTATCGGATGCTGTATACTGCGTTTTTCGGCTGAATGGGTAACTTCACTCAAAGAAAAACGCATGGTAGTGAAAAGTCTTGTGGAAAAGACAAAGCATAAATTCAACATTTCCGCTGCGGAAGTCGACAGTCAGGATGTACACCAAACTATCGTCATAGGCATAGCCTGTGTTTCAAACGATGCAGTACACGCAAATCAGATGATAGATACTGTCGTTGATTTTATGGAATACAGCACCGATGCCGTGCTTGAAAACACAGATACACAAATTATAAGAGTATAAAAATGTGAAACATAAGTAAACTAAACTTATCGGAGGTGAAGTGTTATGCGCAATTTTTCCGCAAAGGCCGAACTTGCAATAAAAAAGGCCATTGAGGCGGCGCAGCTTTTACACGCCAAATATGTCGGTACGGAGCATTTGCTGCTGGGCATACTGCGCGGCGACAAACATTCCATAGCTTATGAAGTGCTTTTAAGGGAAAAATGCTTTGATACGACCGTACTTAACAATATTATGTCCGATATTTCGGGCAAAGATGCAAGAAAGGAACTGACCGAAAAGGATTTTTCGCCAAAGCTCAACAAAGCGCTGGATTTTGCATGGGAGGAATGTCTCCGCAACGAAAGAAGCGAGATAAGCACAGATTATCTGCTTTTGGCTCTGCTTATAAGCGACAGGGACAATATTGCCCTTAAAGTGCTTAACGACCTTAAAATAAATACAAACAAGCTTGTGGACGACCTTGATTATATTATCAATATGCACGACCGCAAGGAGCATGAAAATCCCGCACCCGTATTTCATGAAGACGACGGGATGATGATGCCGCAGCAGCAAGAAAGTATGATAGAGGCCTATTGCCGAAATCTTAACGATTGGGCAAAAAACGGCAGGCTCGACCCTGTTATCGGCAGAGAAAAGGAGCTTGAAACGATAATACGTATACTGACTCGCCGCACAAAAAACAATCCCGTGCTTATCGGCGACCCCGGTGTGGGCAAAACAGCCGTTGCGGAGGGGCTTGCGCAGCAAATAGCGGACGGAAATGTCCCCGAGATGCTTAAAAACAAGCTTGTATATTCTATAGATATGCCCGCTATGGTCGCGGGAACAAAGTACCGCGGCGAATTTGAGGAGCGCATGAAAAATCTGCTTGAAGAACTGCGCGAAAGAACGGAAGTTATACTGTTTATAGATGAGATACATTCCATTCTTAATGCAGGAGGGGCGGAGGGCTCTATTAATGCGTCAAATATGCTTAAACCCGCACTTTCAAGAAATGAGCTTCAGGTAATAGGAGCAACGACAATAAAGGAATACCGCAAATTTGTTGAAAAAGATGCTGCATTTGAACGCCGTTTTCAGCCTGTGGAGATAGAAGAACCCTCACAGGACGAGGCAATCGAGATGCTATTAAAGCTGAAGCCGCATTATGAAAAGCATCATCGTCTGGAGATAACGGATGCCGCTGCGGAAGCGGCTGTAAGGCTTTCTGCACGTTATATGACCGACAGATTTTTACCGGACAAGGCCATTGATATGCTCGATGAGGCAGCGGCTATGGTCGGTATCAGAAATTCGGGTAAAAGAACGGGCAACGAGACTATTGAATATAAAATAAAAGATATTGAAGAACAGACGGAAGAAATGCTTGCCGAGGGCGATTTTGCCAAAGTGAAAAAACTTTATGCAAAAGAGCAGAAACTTCGTGCGAAGCTTGAAGAAAGCGGCACAGACGGCGCAGTGCTCAAAAATGTAAAAGTTACAGCCGAAGACGTTGCGGCTGTCATTTCAAGCCATACGGGCATACCCGTAAAGCAGATGCAGACAGACGAGATAAAACGTCTTAAAAATATGGAAAAGGAACTGCATAAGCGCGTTATCGGTCAGGAAGAAGCTGTCAACGCAGTTTCAAGAGCCATAAGACGAGGCCGTGTAGGGCTTAAAAGTCCTAAGCGTCCTATAGGTTCTTTCCTTTTCTTGGGTCCTACGGGGGTCGGCAAGACAGAACTTTCCAAAGCGGTCACAGAGGTGCTGTTCGGCAGCGAAGATGCAATGATACGTGTGGATATGTCGGAGTATATGGAAAAGCACAGCGTATCGCGTTTTATCGGCTCGCCTCCGGGTTATGTCGGCTTTGAAGAAGGCGGACAGCTTGCAGAAAAGATACGCAGAAAGCCTTATTCGGTAGTTTTGTTTGACGAAATAGAAAAGGCTCATCCCGATGTATTCAATATCCTTTTGCAGATACTTGACGACGGCTTTATAACCGATGCGCAGGGCAGAAAAATAGATTTTAAAAATACGGTTATAATAATGACATCAAACGCAGGTGCAAGAAATATCAGTGCACCGAAAAGGCTTGGCTTTATTTCGGGAGATACTGCGGAAAAGGACTATCAATCCATGCGTTCGGGCGTTCTTACGGATATAAAGGAAATATTCCGCCCCGAATTCCTTAACCGAATTGACGAGACCATTGTTTTCCGTCCGCTCAGCAAGGACGAGATCACGGGTATCGCCAAGCTTCTTTTAAACGAGGTAAAGCAGCGCATGAAAGCCGCAAATATCGACATTGCTTTTGATAAAAAGGCGGTCGATAAAATAGCGGAGCAGGGCTTCGACACGGTTTACGGTGCAAGACCTTTAAGACGTGCAATACAGAACAATATCGAGGACAAACTTGCGGAAGCTATGTTAAACGGCGATATACAGGCGGGCGATAAAGTAAAAATGACCTATACCGATGATTTTAAAATAAAAAAATAATCAGAATACTATTAAAAAGGGGGCGCAAAGTCCCCTTTTTTTACTGTAATTGCCTATTGAAACAAAATCGATTTTATTATATAATCAAAAGGATAAGGGAAGAAAGGACGGAGGTAATTTGGAAAACGATAATAAACCCGTTATTTCGGTCAAAAATCTGCGAAAGCTGTACAAACCGGGAAACGAGACCGTTGTTGCACTTGACAGGATAAACCTTGATATATACAAGGGCGAGATATGCTGTATATTCGGCACATCGGGCAGCGGCAAAAGTACGCTTCTTAACCAGCTTGCGGCGCTTGAAAAGCCGACCGAGGGCGAGGTATACATAGGCAATGTGCCCATTTCCAGACTTAACGAGGACGACCTTGCAAGGTTTCGTCAGCGTTATTTCGGTTTTGTATTTCAGGCATATAATCTTATACCCACAATGAACGCGATAGAAAATGTGGCGGCTCCGCTGATGTTTCGCGGTATAGACAAATATACCCGTGAAGAGATGGCAAAGCAGCTGCTTGCAAAGGTGGGTCTTGAACATCGTATGCACCATTACCCGCGTGAGATGTCGGGCGGTCAGCAGCAGAGAGTGGGCATTGCACGCGCTCTTATAACCAAGCCAAAAATCATTTTTGCAGACGAGCCCACGGGCAATCTGGACACGAAAACAACAAATGAAGTTATAGAAATGATACGCGATTTTGCCGTAAAATATCAAAGTACGGTCATACTTGTATCACACGAGCCCGACCTTGCGGAGTACGCAACAAGGGTAGTTACCCTTATGGACGGCAATATTGTTGATGATAAAAGAAAATAGGAGAAGAAAATGTCAAAGAAAATATGCAGTATAATTTTAAGTTTAATACTTATATTACAGGCTTTGCCTGCATTTGCCGATGCTGCGCCCGAGGTCGTAAGCCATGCGCTTTACGACAGCTCGAATGTGCAGCTGAGCCTTATGTCAACGGGCGAGAGAGCAAAATTTGAAATGACGATAAACGACAGCGGTGTAAAAACCAATGAGATAGCCAACAAAGAAGCCATTGATGTTATCTCTTTGGCGGGCTGTTTCGGTTCGTCACCGACTGTTTCAAAACGCGAACTGCTTTCATCGGGCAGCGAGCCTTTAAGTTATAAACTGACTTTCGATCAGGTGGTTTATACGGGCGGTAATCCCGTTATCTCATTTAAGATAAAATACCGCGGTACGGCATACACATCCGATACCGTAACTTTAAGGATAGACGAATGTAATATTGCGGGAGAAGGCGATGTTACCACATCGACCGATTCAAGCGGAAATACCACATATACAGTGCCCGCTCCTCCTATAGATATAAACCGCGGCGATATGAAGACAGTTGAACCCGGCGAAGAATTTGAGGTCGAACTTTTGCTTAAAAACAGGGGCATGACATCTGCGCTCGACCCTGTTGTGAATATTTCGGCTTCGGGCGATATATATCCCGTAGGCAGTTCTTCGTACTATGTACCCGATATAAAGGCGGGTGCTACGCATAAACTGAAAGTGCGTTTCCGTGCGGAAGAAAAGATAGCTACGGCATCACAGCAGTTTACAGTCACGGTAAAATATCAGTACAACAGCGGTTCACAGGGCAAAACAAACAGCGAAGAAACTTCTATGATAACCGTACCCGCAAAGGTGCAGAACACAACAGGTTCGCCCGTTATCCAGATAACCCGCGGCAATCTTGCGCCCCTTGAAGCGGATAAAACGGCGGTCGTTCCCGTTACGGTAAAAAACCTCGGCGATATTGATGCAAAAGATGTTGTTGTAAATATAACCTCGGATGACGGACTTATGGTAACAAGCTCCGTTACCGACCTTTTGGGCGATATACCCGCAAAGTCTCAGAAAAATTTCAATATTGACGTAAAAACCGTTAAGGATATATCCGACAACTACAAAAATCTTAACGTCGAGATAAAATACAACTATCTTTTGAACAGGGAAACACAAAACGGCGAAAGCAGCGTTAAATTCCCTGTTCAGCTCATACCAAACAACAGGGATTCATCTGCACCGCTTATACAGCTTACTTACAGCGGCTTGGGCGGCACACTCAATGCAAATTCATCGTTTTCGTTTACGATAACGGCAAAAAACACGGGACGTGAAGAGATCCTCAACTCCATGCTCAATATTGAGGGCTCGGAGGATATAATCATAACTCCGTCCACATCTTCATTTGCATTCAACGGCCTTAAACCCGGCGAAAGCAAAAGTTTTACGGTAAGGGCAAAGACGGTCAAAAAACTGACAAGCGCTTCACAGACTTTAAATGCGGAACTTAAGTACAACTATAAGTCCGACAAAACTTATTCATCCGGCAATGAATCGCTTAAAATACATACCGCGCTCAATTACGAAAAAGAGGATGAGAAGATGAAGGCATCCACACCTAACGTAATTATAGAAAACTACAGCTACGGCTCAAGTTCTATCCCGACGGGCGAAAACTTTATCCTCGAGATTGGATTTAAAAACAAGGGCAGCGTTCCCGTTCAAAATCTTACCATGACCCTTGAACCGAGCGAAGCCATAGCCATTACAACGGGTACAAACACATTCTATTACGAAAATATCGGCGCAGGACAGGGCGGTGTACAAAAAATACAGATGTACGCTCTGCCGAATTCAGACAAAAGTTCATCGACCGTAAATGTAAACTTTAAATACGAGTATGTGGCAGACAAGCAGAGAAGTGAGGCCACAAGCACACAAAGCGTTTCCATACCGCTTTACAAGCCCGACCTTATGGAATTTACACCGCCTACGATGCAGACACCCGGTATAGTAGGCGAGGATTATCCGTTCTCGATAGAATATGTAAACAAGGGCAAGGGCGAAGTGTGCAATGTCCGTGCGGAGCTTCTCGGCGATGTTGATACCGTACAGAGAGTACAGAATTTAGGTAATTTTGAAGCGGGCAAAAGCGGCAATATCAATTTTATCGTAAAGCCGACCATGCCGGGCAAAAACGAAGTAAGCGTAAAAATAACCTATGAAGACGCCAACTTAAAGCAAAAAGAGTGTATATTCAATCTTAGTTATGATGCGGATGAAGAAATGCTCGAAGATTTCGGCGAAGACTTTGATATGGAAGAAGAAAAGCCGAGCGGCACATGGAAAAAGCCCGCTGCCATAGGCGGAGGGATTGCTGCCGCAGTTATTGCAGCCATAATCATTATACGCAAAAGAAAGAAGAAAAAAGATTCATTTAAGGTCAACTGGGAGGATTAAAATTGAAAGCGACGGATTTGATAAGGACTTGCCTTAACAATCTTTTCAGACACAAAGGCCGTACCATACTTACTATCATGGGTGTGGTAGTCGGCTGCTGTTCGGTAGTGCTGATGATATCTTTCGGTGTGGCCATGAAGATATCTATGCAGGCAATGCTTAATGAAATGGGCGACCTTTCCGTTGTGGAAGTTCGTCCGAAAGGCAATAAAAAGCTTTACGACTCCGATATAAAGCAGATAAAAGGCATTGCAAATGTTGCGGGCGTAATGAGCGAATTTACCACAACAGATCTTCAGATATCGGTCAGGACAGCTGACGGACGATACCTGAATACATGGCCGAATGTAACGGGTTATTACGCGGACGACATGAAAGAATTTGGCTATAAGGTATATAAGGGCGAACTTATAAACAAAGCAAAGAAAAACAGCGTTAATCTTGGCAGATACTCCGTTTATGACTACGCCGATACAATGCGGCCCGAGGGCTACAATACCGTAGATCTTTACAGTATGTACAATGATGACGGAACGGTTTCCGAAGAACCCGAGCCGTATTTTGACCCTATGGAAACAAAACTTGTGCTCACTATCTCCGACGGCGACAGCAAGACCCGCAAAAAGGAATTTGACCTTGAAGTTGCGGGCATACTGGAGGAAGATTACAGCAAGGGATATATGCTTTCCTACGGGACTATACTGGACACCACAGCCCTTAATGAAATGATAGCCGAGTTCAGACAGGAATTCGGTCTTTCATCAACAGGCAGGATAAACTACAGTTTGATACGCGTAAAGGCAAATGATATAGCGAATGTTCCGGATGTTGACAGCGCACTTAAATCAATGGGTTATGAAACATCATCAATGGAAAGTTTCCGTAAAAGCATTGAAAAGGATGCCAATCAAAAACAGCTTATGTTTGCGGGACTTGGTGTTATAAGTCTTTTTGTTGCCGCACTTGGTATAATGAATACCATGATAATGGCAATAAGCGAGCGTACAAGAGAAATAGGCGTTATGAAAGCACTTGGCTGTTTTGTCGGCGATATACGAAAAATGTTTTTGCTTGAAGCGGCTTTTATAGGTCTTATAGGCGGTATCGTCGGAAGTGTCGGAAGTGTGCTTTTGTCGTATGTGATAAATTATGTCGCGCTCAAAAGCACACTTGAAGGAATGGGCTGGGAAGAGATAAAAAATGTCCTGCTTACAAGTACCGACAGAATTTCGGTCGTTCCGTGGCAGCTTGCAATAGGTGCGGTCGTGTTCTCTGTTTTTGTAGGCATAGCTTCGGGCTATTATCCCGCAAACAGAGCGGCAACAAAGATAAGTGCACTTGAAGCAATAAAAACAGAATAACTAAAGCTGTAAAATTATTTTACTTAAAAGGGAAGTTGTTCGGACGACTTCCTTTTTATTTTACAAATACGTTACAATCCCCCAAAATCGGTTGAGTTTTTACTGCTTTTATGTTATAATATCCTATATATTGGTTTTTAGAAAAGGAAGATACATAAATGGCACAGAATGCAACCAAAGCAGTTTACGATGAAGAAGAGCCGCGCAAAAAAAGCACGGCAAAAAAGAGTACTTCAACAAGAAATTCTTCAGCAAAAAGTACTTCGGCTAAAAAATCTTCGTCAAAGACTGCATCGGGCAATAGAACAAAAAATAAAACAAATAATACTTCGGCTAAAAAATCTACGGCCAAAACAGCAAAAAAGGCTGAACCCGAGCCGCAAAAGAGGACTTTGGAAGATATTTCCCCTTACGCAAACGAGATAGTCGGCATAGTGATGCTGGGTGTTGGCCTGCTTATTGCTTCTTTTTTGCTTTCGGACAATCCCGACAGAAAAGTTGCGTTTGCTTCAAAGGCTTTTATAATGCACCTGTTTGGCTTTGGCGGTGTGCTTGTGCCCGCTTTGCTGGCAGTTTTCGGCATACTTATTTTTATGAACAGAAGTGTTGCAAAAAACAGGCTTAAAACAGGGGCTTGCATAGGATTTTTGCTTTCACTTATGGCTCTTGTGCATATAATCGCCTGCGAGGACGGTACGGTCTACGGCGGTGCTTCCGCTTTTATACGCGCCTCGTTTTTAAACGGCAGCGCATCAAACGGCGGACTTATCGGTGCATTGATAGGCGGCAGCATTGTCAGACTTATAGGCAAGGTACCCGCCTGCATAGTATTTGTAATACTTGTTATTGTCAGCATTATACTTGTGTTTGATTTTTCGATATTCAATGCAATTCGTTCACTTGGCGAGATAATAGCATACAGAAACGAATATGATGATGACTTTGATGATGAATATGAACCTGTCAAGGTAAAGAACGCAGCAAAAAGACAGCGTCCGCAGGAAACCGAGTATATACTTTCACAGTTTGAAGAGGATGAAGCGGAAGACGAACCCGCAGAGAAAAAGAAAAACAGCAAAATATTTTCAAAACGTCTTGAACGCCCCGTTCTTGAAGCACAAAAATTCGGCAAAAGAAAGGGCGAAGAGGAAGAAAACAAAGAATTTGAACAAAGAGAGCCTGTTTTCAATCCGTACCATACCGACAGAAGCGGCAGGGTAGTCGGAATTGACCTGCCGGGTACAAGGAACAAGGCTGCGCAGCCTATTTCTCTTTATCCCGCAGCTTCCCAATCACCGAAAAACTATGACCCAAATGATGATGAAAGTGATATAAACTCACTTTTTACGGAAGACAGCGAGGAAGAATACGAAAATCTTCTGCGTGAGGCCAGTGAGCTTTTTGAAGATACCGAAGAGGACGAAGTTCTTATCCATGCGGCCGAGATATCGGAACATAAGGAAGAAACACCCACGGTATCGGCTCCCGTAAATACCGTTCCCGCACAGGTAAAAACAGAACCTGTAAAAGCGGAGGCCGAGGTTTTAGATACTCCGCCGTGGGAAGAACAGCCCGATAAGCCGCAGATCATTCAGGCCGAGGCTGTTAAGGAAGTAAACGAGCTGAATGTTACCCATACACAGACTTATCATTTCCCCAAAATAGAATTTTTGGGCATAAACAAAAGTGATACCAAAAAGCAGACCGAAGCGGAAATGATAGCAAAAGGCGAGGCTTTAAGAAAAACGCTTGCCATATTTGGTGTAGAGGCAAAGGTCGATAATATATGTACGGGTCCTGCCGTTACAAGATACGAGCTTATCCCGAAAGAAGGAACAAGAGTAAATGCCATAGTCAAACTTGAACAGGATATAGCACTTTCTCTTGCGGCTACGACAGTGCGTATTGAAGCGCCTATCCCCGGTAAGTCCGCTATCGGTATAGAGATACCGAACGACACGGTACAGGCGGTATACTACAGCGAGGTTTTAAGGACGGACAAGTTCCAGAATTTCAAATCAAAGGTTGCTTTTGGTATCGGCAAGGATATTGCGGGAAATGTTGTGGTATATGATATTGCAAAAGCGCCGCATATGCTTATAGCGGGTGCTACGGGCGCAGGTAAGTCAGTATGTATAAATACGCTTATAACCAGTATTTTATATAAAGCCACACCCGATGAAGTGCGTTTTATCATGGTTGACCCCAAGGTGGTCGAACTTAGTGTATACAACGGCATACCGCATCTTCTTGTACCTGTTGTCACAGACCCAAAAAAGGCAAGCGGCGCACTTAACTGGGCTGTCGGAGAGATGATGCGCCGTTATGATCTGCTTGCCGAATCGGGCACAAGAAAGCTTGAAGAATACAACAAGCGTGTTGCACCCGAAGAAAGGCTTCCGCTTATCGTCATTATCATAGACGAGCTTGCAGACCTTATGATGGTCGCAAAAAAGGATGTTGAGGATTCTATCGTGCGTATCACACAGCTTGCGCGTGCGGCGGGCATTCATCTTATAATCGCAACGCAAAGGCCGTCTGTAGATGTCCTTACGGGTCTTATCAAGGCCAATGTTCCCACACGAATTGCATTTAAGGTATCTTCGGGTACGGACAGCCGTACAATACTTGATACAGTCGGCGCGGAAAAACTGCTCGGCCGAGGCGATATGCTGTTTAAACCCGTTGACAATCCAAAGCCCACACGTATACAGGGTGCATTTGTTACGGATGATGAAGTAAAGACGATAGTTGATTTTATTAAGACAGATACGCCGAATTACGATACACAGGTAATGGAGCAGATAGAAAAAGCACAGCAGGAGGCCGAAGGTGGAGAGACGGCGATAGAAACAAGCGACAGCGACGAGCTTATCGACCAGGTAATAGATTTTATCGTGCAGACAAAAAAGGCATCGGCTTCCGCAATTCAGCGTAAATTCCGCATAGGTTTCAACCGTGCGGGCAGAATAATAGACGAGCTTGAGGACCGCGGCATCATAGGCCCCGAAAACGGCAGCAAACCGCGTGAAGTGCTTATGACACCGTATGAGCGCAGGGAATACAAAGAAAGACATGAGGATTATTGATATCCCGGGGAGGTCACATTATGAAAACAGACATACAAATTGCTCAGGAATGTACACTTGAACCCATAACAAAAGTTGCGCATGATTTTGGCATAGACGAGGATTGCCTTGAACTTTACGGCAGATACAAAGCCAAGCTTTCTGACGAGCTTTACGAAAAAAATAAGGACAAGCCGGACAGCAAACTTGTGCTTGTTACCGCTGTAAATCCCACACCTGCGGGCGAGGGCAAAACCACAGTTACCATCGGTCTTGCACAGGCACTCAATAAAATAGGCAGAAAAACTATGGTCGCACTTCGCGAACCCTCACTGGGTCCTTGCATGGGTGTAAAGGGCGGTGCAGCAGGCGGCGGATATTCACAGGTAGTGCCCATGGAGGAGATAAATTTGCATTTTACGGGTGATATTCACGCCATGACTACCGCAAATAATCTTCTTGCTTCTATGATAGACAATCATATCCATCAGGGGAACGCACTTGATATCGACATAAACAATATTGTTTGGAAACGTGCTGTCGATCTTAATGACCGCGCTTTAAGAAATACTGTTGTCGGACTTGGCGGCAGAACAAACGGACATCCCCGCGAGGACGGCTTTATGATAACAGTTGCAAGTGAGATAATGGCTATCGTAGGCCTTTCCGAAGATATTTTTGATTTAAAAAGAAGACTTGGCAGTATAATAGCGGCTTACAACACAAAGGGCGAACCCGTTACCGCAAAGGACTTAAAGGCCGACGGCGCTATGACGGTTTTGTTAAAGGATGCGTTAAAGCCAAACCTTGTACAGACACTTGAACATACGCCCGCTATTATCCACTGCGGTCCGTTTGCAAATATCGCTCACGGCTGCAACAGCGTTAAGGCGACAAAAACAGCTATGAAGCTTGCCGATATCACTGTTACCGAAGCAGGTTTCGGCGCAGACCTGGGTGCAGAAAAATTCTTTGATATAAAATGCCGCAAGGCTGGCTTAAAGCCCGATGCAGTAGTGCTTGTCGCAACTGTACGCGCACTTAAATACAACGGCGGTGTTGCCAAAGCAGACCTTAATAACGAGAATGTCGAGGCTGTAAAACTTGGTTTTGCAAACCTTGAAAAACATATAGAAAACTTACAGAAATTCGGTGTTCCCGTTGTTGTAACGCTCAACAATTTTATAACCGACACCGATGCCGAGGTCGGCTATATCAAAGAACGCTGTGAAAATATGGACGCTGATTTTGCCATTGCAAAAGTATGGGAAAAAGGCGGCGAGGGCGGTATAGAACTTGCAAACAAAGTAGTGGAGGTGCTTGAAAACAAAAAGAGCAGCTTCAGGCCTTTGTATGACGAAAATCTTTCTATCGAGGAAAAAATAGGTACTGTCTGTCGCGAGATATACGGCGCGGACGGCGTTGAGTTTACTTCCGCAGCAAAAAAGCAGACCGCGCGCATAGAAAAACTCGGCCTTGATAAAATGCCCGTCTGCATCGCCAAAACGCAGTATTCATTAAGCGACAATGCGTCACTTTTAGGCAGACCTACGGGATTTACCGTAACTATAAAAGAGGTGCGTGCAAGCGCAGGCGCAGGCTTTATTGTGGCACTTGCGGGTGATATAATGACTATGCCGGGTCTTCCCAAAGTTCCCGCTGCCGAAAAGATAGACATTGACGAAAACGGCAAAATAATCGGATTGTTCTGATAGTTGTTAAATAAGAGGTGTTAAAATTGAAGTTCCATAAAATACTGATAGTCGGATTGGCGGCCATGTGTATGCTCAGCGGCTGCAACAGACCCGCTGAGGAAAGAGTCAATCCCGCAGGCGAAGTTGTTGTCGAGGACAAGGCTGAACGCGGCAATTCCTACGGCAATATAACAAATTACGGTTCTGCCGCGGAATACAAGGGCGATATTTACTGCCAGTACGGAGAAAAAGGCGATCAGCTCGCCAAAATTTCCGCAAACGGCGAAGTAACTGTCTTAAAGGAGACAATGCCTTATTTTATAAACATCTATGACAAGCATATTTATTATGCGGATGCAAATGATGATTTCAAGCTGCACAGAATGAAGCTTGACGGCAAAGATGATGAGACAATAACAAGTTCGGCCGCATATTATGTAAATATTGTGGACGATTTCATATACTACGCCGATCCCACAAGCGAATACTGTGTATTAAAAATGGGCATAAATGATGATCAGCCGATAAAAATAATCTCGGACAACTGCCAATATCTGACCGTAACCAAAGATAAAATTTACTACAGCAACTATACAGGCACGGCCGAGTTGACAGAGTGTGACATAAACGGCAAAAACCCCAGAATAATAAATGATATGCAGACCATGTATCTCAACTATTATAACGGATATATCTATTTTTCGGGTTCTACGGCAGACGGAGACTCCGCTATGTACCGTCAGTCGCTTGAAACGGGTGTTCCGCAGCAGCTTACCGAAACAGCCTCGGGCGATATAAATATTTATAATGATATGGTATATTACACCGACTGGGACACTAACCAAATAATGGTCATGGAGCCCGATGGCGGACACAAAACAGTATTTGACGAAAACTACGGCACATATATCAACATTGCCTGCGGCAAAATGTTTTGCATACGCTATTCCGAAGACGGCAGCGAATTTACACTTGATATAAAAGACATTGAATCAAAGGAGAATTAATATGGCAACTTTAATCGACGGCAAGAAAATTTCAACAGACATAAAAGACGAGGTAAAAATTGAAGCGGCGGCGCTTAAAGAAAAAGGCATTGAGCCTTGTCTTGCAGTTATATTAGTAGGCGAGAACCCTGCAAGTCAGGTTTATGTACGCAATAAAAAGCGTGCCTGCGAATACTGCGGCATAAAGTCATTAAGCTATGAACTTCCCGACACAACAAGCGAGGATGAGCTTCTTTCACTTATTGACAAATTAAATGCCGATCCGTCCTGTCATGGTATACTTGTTCAGCTTCCTTTGCCCAAACATATCGACGAGGACAAGGTGCTTTTAAAGATAGACCCCAAGAAAGACGTTGACGGTTTCCACCCTTACAATGTCGGTCTTTTAAGCATAGGCAAAGCTAAATTAAAGGCTTGTACACCCGCAGGCTGTATCGAACTTATAAAAAGAAGCGGCGTTGATATCACAGGCAAAAAATGTGTTGTAGTCGGCAGAAGCAATATTGTGGGCAAGCCCGTTGGTATGCTTTTACTTGCTGAAAACGGTACTGTTATCACTACACATTCAAAGACAAAAGACCTTCCCGCTGTTTGCAGAGAGGCCGATATCCTTGTTGCGGCTATCGGCAAACCCAAATTTATAACAGCCGATATGGTAAGCGACGGCGTTACCGTTATTGACGTTGGTATCAACCGCATGGATGACGGTAAGCTTTGCGGCGATGTGGATTTTGAAAATGTTGAAAAGAAAGCAGCTTTCATTACTCCCGTTCCGGGCGGTGTAGGTCCTATGACTATTGCAATGCTTATGAAGAACTGTCTTACCGCTTGCAGAATGCAGAATAACCTTGAATAATTAACCCTTTTATTGGAGAAAAGCTGTGGAAAACAATATATATTGCTATACTCTGGCGGAAACATTAAAACCTCTTGCACTTAACGAAGCTGTACAAACTCATTCTGTTATTGTATGCGGAAGTGAAGATGCGCCCGATGTACTTAAAAAAATAGATATGAAATATGAAAATGCACCCGACTTGTCAAAAATTGCTTTTTCCAAGATAGAAACAAGACAGGACTGCCTTGAGGGTACACTTTATATCCCAAAACTTGATGATATAACGGGCAGCAGATTTCGTGTGTTTTTTTACATCAATAAAAAGCATATTCTTTTTATTGATGACGAGGGATTTTCATATAAGCTTATAGAACGTGTTATCCGCAGCAAGACCCACGAAGGCGATACAAGGGAAAGGTTTTTGTTTAATTATTTTGCCGAGTTTATCAGCCGTGATCTTCATGTGCTTGTAGCCTTTGAAAAACAGCTTTATGAACTTGAGGAAGAAATAATAAACGGTAATACGCATGATTTTCAGCAGCGTATAGCGCCTGTCAGAAAAAAAGTATCCCTGCTTCGCAGTTATTATGATGAACTCGGGGATCTTGCGCGTGCGCTTGAAGAGGACGAAAACGACTTTTTTGATAAAAAATATACCAAATATTTCG
The DNA here is from genome assembly GCA_017460805.1 of Bacillota bacterium. GTDB lineage: Bacteria > Bacillota > Clostridia > Lachnospirales > CAG-274 > RGIG4310. The sequence goes on from JAFUAF010000061.1 coordinate 110,490, forward strand.
GTATAATATGCGATCGCGCCAATCGTCTTATGGATCGTGCCGAAAATCTTACCGAGCTTGTAAAGGAAACGGCAGATGCCTATCAAAGCAGTATAGACATAAAGCAAAACAAAAATATGCAGCTGCTTACAATTATTTCAACTATCTTTCTTCCGCTTACGCTTATAACAAGCTGGTACGGAATGAATTTTCAGAATATGCCGGAACTGCAAAACGGTTATCCTTACGTTATCGGGTTAAGCATTGCTGTCATAGCGATATGTATATTTTTATTTAAGAAAAATCATTTTCTGTAGGGAGATGTAGCCATGTCTTTGGCTGAAAAAAACAGACTTCACAATAAAAATTTTATTACAAAAGGTTTTATTTACAGCCAGCGCCGCAGGGATATAGCCGAAATGCGTTTCGGGCTTAAACCCATGTGGTACAACGGCTGCGGCATAATAGCGGTATATAATGCGCTTTTGCTGCTTGGTTTTCAGGAAGACTTCCGAAAAATAACAGAGTATTTTGAGCGCAGAGGAAAAATGCTGTGGGGTCTTTTCGGCACAAAACCGTGGAGTATTATAAGATATTTCAAAAAAAGCGGTTTTAAGATAAAGCTGTGCAGACCAAAAAATGCAGAAAACGGCGTTTATGTCATTACTGTATGGAACAAGCGCCCCGGTATGCACTATATGGCGCTGAAAAAAGCTCCCGACGGAATACAGGTCTATAACGGTTACCGCAGACATGACACCTATGATTTTTACCCCGATTTTGACAGCTTTTTCAAAGATACGGGGATAACCTGCCTGCTGCTTTTAAAAATCGGTTAAAAATAATCAAGGACGGCATTCGCCGTCCTTTTTTAGTGGTTGATTCAATTTTCGTTAAACAGATTTTTAAGTATCTGTTCCGCGGTCATATTAAGATATCCGTCGGGGTCGGAAAGGGTCTCGCTGTTCCATGTGAAACGTCCTGCGGTATCGCCCGTGAAAGAAGTGTAGCTGTTATAATTGATAACATTAACGGGGTAGCGCTGTGACCATTCGGGGTAGTATTTTTTCATATACTGCTCTGCAAGCGCTGCCGCCTGACTTGTCGTATCACCCAAAGCGGAAAGCTGAACACCGCCGCCGGGAGCATTATTAACACTCTTTGAGGGAGTGGATTCAAGTATTACCGCGCTGCCGTCGGAGCAAACACCAAGGAATATCCATGCGTGTCCGTTCATACTCATTATATCGCCGGGTTTAAAATCGGCGGGACGTACATCCTGTGTCCATGTACCGAAATTGTACTGCTGGGCAAAGGTCTTTGCCATTTGTGTAGATGCCATTACATAGCCCTGAGCACCGTTTTGAGTATTGAGAGTGTTGTATATCGTCCAGCCAACAAAGCCCGAGCAGTCAAGACCCGCAAAATAGTACTGGTTTACGCCGTTATGCGGATAATAGGTAGTAGGGCCTTGTTCTGTGCGATAGGTATAGTCGGCATTGTTTTTATCAAAGAAATCCGCCCATTTACTTGAAACACCAATGCTTGTTGCAGCATTTGACGAGCCTTTGTCCTGCCAGTTCCAGCCGCCGCCATAGATATAAAGCGCATGGCCTACGGGCTGCATACCCGTTGCAAGGAAATTCTTTATGGTTTTAAGACCTACCTGATTTTGTACGGCGGGAGTATAGCTGCCCCTTGCAAGCATATAGGCCGTATCGGATGAATATACACTTACTGTGTTTCCGACAGCGGGTTTGGCTTCTTCGACTTTAACGCTGCCCGCGGCTGTAGTTACGGAATAGAGATTAGGCACGTTGATAGCACGTTTTTCGCCTGTAAGCGTAAGGGAAGTACCGTCTATCTTTTCTATCTTGCCCGTTGTTGCCGAGGACTCGTCAATGCTTGTTACAACGCCGTTTTCTATTTTTATGTTGTAGACATAGCCCTCTGCAAGTTTGTTTTGCAGCGTGTAGTTATCATCCCTTAAAACAGGGTATTCGTACACCTTGCCGTCTTTAAAAAAGCGGTGCTGATAGTAATCCTTAAGGTCTGCGGACTGAGTTCCGTAATTCTTGACACCCATATAAACGACATTGTTGTAAACAGCATCCTGTTCGGCCTGTGCAACTGTTTCGGTCTGCTGTGTTTCTTCTTTGTTTTCGTTTTTGTTCTCTTCTTTATTTTCGGGTTTGGTCTCGGCAGTTGTTATTTTAACTGTCCTTGAATCGTTTATCCATTCAACTCTTGCACCCATATTTTCGCTGACAAAACGGATAGGCACAAATGTTCTTGAACTTTTTATCTGAGCGGGAACATCCATAATGATCTGCTTGCCGTCAACGATGGCGACATCATTATTTATCTCCAGCTCTATGCGGTCGTCGATAGTGGCGATCTCATTATCGGCATCCCAGTCAACTTTTGCTCCAAGTCCTTCCGCAACGGCTCTTATGGGTATAAGCGTGCGGCCGCCGTCAATATACGGCATAACATTGTCGTATTCGCCAAAGTCAACAAAAGTACCGTCAATGATGACTCTTATATCGTCTTCGGCATGAACAGCCGCAGTAAACATCATTAAAGCAGCGGAAAGCGCAATTATGTATTTTTTCATAATATCTGCCCCTTTATTATATAAAAATTCTGCAATATGATTATATCATAAACATATATTTTCTTCAAGTATATTTTTTATTAAATACTACTTGACAAAACATAGTAGTTGTTATAATATAAGAGTGAGGAGGGATAGAAATGAATGAAATTGAAAAAGAACTGAAAAACAGAATAGAGCAATTAGAGAGCAAGAACTATGTTTTTCCGAAAAGATTTGATAAAAACGATTATATAATTACTTTTATCGTTGTTATCGTCTGCATAGCGTTTGTGGTGGGAGGTGCGTTTTTGTGAACAATACCGAACAGGAAATAGTCCGCGAAACACAGCTTGGCACAATGCCCGTTATGACTAATGAAAGGATGTACGGTTTTCTTGATGCCGTTCTTATTCTTTCGGGATATTGTATCGCCACATGGAGCTATACCCAAGGGGCGTATCTTACAACACTTGTCGGCTTTAAACAGCTTCTTATCGGCGCGTTTTTCGGTGCGATACTTATGCTTGCCATTTATCAGCTGCCCGTAATTTTATCCGTAAGATACGGCATTGATATTTGGGTATGGCTCAGGGCTGCGCTTGGCTATAAAGGTGTTGTGGCTGTCTCGATTGCTGTTATATTGGTAAATTACCCGTGGTATGCCGTATCGGCGGATATGTTCGCATCTTCCATGAATACATTGGCGGGTGTCCTGCATCTGCCGCAAATGCCTGTGCGGGCTTTAAGTTTGTTTTGCGTTATATTTGGCTCGTGGGTCGCATACAAAGGGCTGAAAGCCATTACGCAGGCAACAAGGATACTTGTGCCGCTTTTACTGCTTGTGGGTGTGTTTGTGTTTATAGCGGGTTTTATGTCTGTGCCTGCGGATGTGATCGTAAATTACAGACCCGCCGAGGGAACGGACATCACAAAATACATAATTTCCATAGAAGCAAATTTTGCTTTCGTTATAACCCTTGTAGGCGGTATGGCAGAGATACCGAGACTTTCAAAGACCGAAAAAGGCGGCTTTTGGGCGGGCGTTTTGGGACAGGGGCTTGCGGGCTCGTTTTTTGTGGTGTTGGGTGCTGTTATGGCTATAGCAACACAGTATACGACGGGTGTCGCCGAATCCGACCCGACAGTTATGCTTGCAACGCTTTCCGCTCCCGTACTGGCTCTTTGCTCGCTTTTGTTGGTGGCATTCGCAAATATAGGCACACAAGCCGTAGGCGCTTATTTATACGCCGTAATGCTGAAATCTTCTTTTAAGAGAATAAGCTACAGAAAGCTTGTCGTTATACTTGCAGTCTATGTCGGTATTTTGTGTATATGGGGCAGGATAACCGAGTATTTCGGTTCGTTTTTAACAATAGGTGCTTGTGTTTATGCGCCTTTGGCGGCTGTGCTGTTCACGGACTTTTTCTTTATACGCAAACAGAAAATTTCTTTGAAAGATGCTTATATGCTTGACGGACACAATGCTTACGAATATACAAAGGGCTTTAATTTAAAGGGGATAGCCTGTATAATTTTCGGATGTATTATTTCACTTGTAATTTATGACCCGATAAATTCCATAGTGCATATTCCCGCGTTATTTTACTTTACACCAACGGGATTTTCGTTTTTAAGCACCTGTGTATTGTACTATGTTTTAAACAAAGTCGGAAAGAAGAGATAATTATGAAAAAAATAATAACACGTCCTTTTGACCGTGCAAAAATACCGCCAAGACAAAATCCGGTAATACTTTTCGGGATGTGGATATGGTCGCTTTTTACGGTAAAAGGTCATCATTTAAAAATAACAAAAACAGATATGGACGGGCTGAAGCCACCGTATATAGTATTGTCAAATCATCTTTCATTTACGGATTTTGCCGTTACACCGCTGGCTTTGTTTCCGCACAGGGCGAATTATGTATCGGAGCTGGAGGGTTTTGAACTATACGGCGGTTTATTCTACAGACATCTCGGTGCACTTGGCACAAGAAAATTTGTGGATGATCTGGCGCTTATCAAAAATATAAAAAGGGTAGTTGACAGGGGCGATATTATAGTTATTTACCCCGAAGCGAGATATACGAATCACGGCAAAGAAACGATAATCCCCGATTCCGTGGGTAAACTTTGCAAAATGCTCGGCGTTCCCGTTGTTATTTTAAATATGAAAGGCAATTATCTGCGTATGCCGATATGGAATACCAAAGTCAGAAAACAGGCAAGGCTGTCGGCGGAGTTAAAACAGCTTTTCAGAGCCGATGAGCTTAAAAATACGCCCGTTGAGGATATAAACAAGGCGATAAGGGAGGCTCTTGCCTTTGACGAGTACAGATATCAGTTTGACAACAAGATAAAAATAGATGAACCGTGGAGAGCAGAGGGGCTTGAAAAGGTGCTGTATCAATGTCCTGTCTGCAAGCATGAATTTACGACCAAAACAGAGGGTGCGGAACTTTTCTGCAAAAACTGCGGCACATCATGGACTATGGACGAATACGGCAGACTGATAAGCGGCAGACAGATGACTTCCGTTCCAAAGTGGTATGAGTGGCAGCGCAGACAGGTCATTCAAGAGATAGACAGCGGCAAATATCATTTCAAAGGCAAGGTGCATATCGAAAGCCTGCCAAATGAATACAATTTTATAGACCTTGGCGAGGGTATGCTTGAACACCGCGAAGAGGGATTTTATCTTACATTCAAGGACTTTGGCGAAAAAGAAGCAAAGACCATGTTTTTTTCTTCAAAAGGTCTGTTTTCATTGCACACGGAATATAATTACCGCGACAAAAAAGGTATGTGCATAACCCTGTCAACGCTTGACAACACCTATTTTTTATATCCCCGCTGTGAGGGCTTTAACCCGACAAAGTTACAGTTTGCGGCAGAATATATGCACGAAAAGGAAAGGCAATGAAATATAAAACATACGATGAAAACGAAACGATAGGTTCAATATTTTTCTTTATTTTTTCGACAATTTTACTGATTTTTATAGCAGTATTGTTTGCCGCTATAATTGTAACACGAACCAAATATGACCCAATGTGGTACAAGGATGGTATATTCTATTTATTATTCTGGCTTTTTTATTTTGTTGTACAGATGTCTTTTTATAAAAGTTTTAAAATAACAAGCAGGCGGTTTAAACAGTATAAAAAAATAATCCGTGAAGGCACTCGTTATGATGCTGTTATTACAAAAGCGGAATATATAGAGATGTACAGAAAAAATCATGCCGATGCGTATTATCTTTACATTGATTTTACGGATGAAAACGGAGTAAAAAAGACGTTTATAACGCCGCCGTATTGGGGCAATGTAAACTATTATCTTAAAGACGGGAAATGCTGTGTATATAAGCTTGACGGAAAATATGCAGCTTCGGATTTTTCCGAAAGACCTTTTCTTGATTATTTTAAATTCTTTCATATAGAAGAGATAATAATGGCAAAAAAGTGCAAAAACAGGGAAGAATTGGAACAAAATACCGAGGGCGAAATACGTATTTACCAAAAAAGATAGGGAAATTCTCTCTATCTTTTTATTTTTTTATAGCTTATTTAAGAAATATATGATATACTGTAAATATAAAGAGAAAAGAGGGGGAGAAATATGACACCTGTTGAACTTTCAAACAAACTTATTGATAATATAGAAAAAATGATAGTCGGCAAAAGGGATAAGGCGGAACTCGTGGTCACGGCTTTGCTTGCGGGCGGAAATGTACTGCTGGAGGATGTACCGGGTACGGGCAAGACTATGCTTGCGCGTTCTCTTGCGGCATCCGTCGGTGTGGATTTCAAACGTATACAGTTTACGCCCGACCTGCTGCCCGCAGATTTGACGGGTATTACATATTTCGACCCAAAAACAAGCGATTTTACGTTCAGAAAGGGTGCTGTCTTTACAAATGTACTGCTTGCGGACGAGATAAACCGTGCGACACCGAGAACACAGTCTGCGCTTTTGGAGGCTATGGAAGAAAAACAGATAACCATTGACGGTACGACCTATATCCTGCACGACCCGTTTTTTGTTATTGCAACACAAAATCCCGTTGAAACGCACGGCACATATCCCCTGCCCGAAGCACAGCTTGACCGATTTATGATAAAAACGGGCATGGGTTATCCCGAGACCGAGGAATATATCAGCCTTATAGAGACCCACGGCGCGGGCAATGCTCTTTCTTCACTTACGGCCGTATGCACCGCGGAGGATATAAAAAGCGCAAAAGAGCAGTGCGAAAAGATATATCTGCATAAAGACCTTGCGGCATATATAGTAAACCTTGCAGAAAAAACAAGAACGGCAGAGAGTGTTTTGCTTGGATTGAGCACAAGAGGCATACTTGCGGCGGTAAGAATGTCAAGGGCGCTTGCCGCGGTCAGAGGCAGAGGATTTGTCACTCCCGACGACATAAAATACATATTCCCGTATATTGCCTGCCACAGACTTATTCTTTCGGGCGGCTACAAGCATAAAGCGGGCAGGGCAGAGGAGATAATATCGGGTATTCTTTCGTCACAGCCTGTTCCGAGCGAGGATTGGTCTGTGTAAGGGGGCTTTTGTTTGGAAATAATCGTAATAATGTTCACGACCCTCTTTTTATATATTTTAGAGGGCGAACTTTACCGCATATTCTGGAGCAAAGGGCTTGATGCAAAGGTCTGCTTCTCACAGAAAACAGCATTTTGCGGCGATAAATGCACACTTGGCATAGAACTTGCCAACCAAAAACTTTTGCCTTTGCCGTGGCTATGGGTCAAGCTTCATGTGAATTCCGCACTAAAATTTGACGGGGCAGATAAAAATACAAATGAAAATATGTACTATAATGCGCTTTTTTGCATAATGGGTTGGCAGAGGATAACCCGCCGCCTGTCTTTTACCTGCACAAGGCGCGGTTATTATCCCATACGTTCGTTTGATGTTATAGGCACAAGTGTTTTGTTCAACGGCAAGCACAATAAAAGCTATGACGGCTGCGCTTTGACCGTATATCCGACACTTGCCGATATTTCGGGTTTATACGATATGCTTCATAAAATAGAGGGTATGACGGCAAGCACGGGCTTTATAGACCCCGACCCGTTTGAATTTGCGGGTGTGCGTGAATATATGCCTTATGATAGCCTGAAAGATATTAATTTCAAGGCTTCGGCGCATATGGGGCAGCTGATGTCAAACAAACATGACCCCACGGTAAAGGGGGAGGTCGCAATTTTCCTTTGTATGAAACTGCTGAAGCAAAGTTTTGAAACGGAGAGATTTGAATATTCTGTCTCTTTGGCGGCGGCACTTGCGGAATACTATGTTTCCCGGGGCTTTTCGGTCGCTTTATATTCAAACGGACTTGACGAAGCGGACGGAAACTATATAAATATCCCCGAAGGTACGGGCGGCGGTGTGCTTTCCGATATATTTGAAGCACTTGCAAGGGTCAGTTATCTTCATACCGAAGATACGTCCGTGCTTATCCCCGATAACGAGGAAAATGCTATGGCGGTCTTTATTTCGCCGACCGTTGATTATCCTATAATAAATTTATACAAAAGTATTGAGGAAAACTATGCCTTTGTAAACTGGCTGTATCCCGTTATGGAATTTGATGCGCCGCTTGCTGTGCCTCCGACGGAGGATGCTCAGGTAGTGCCTGTGCCTGTGGGATTTTTGAAAAAATATAATTGACAGATAAGGAGGTGCTTTTATGCCGAATTTGCGAAAGTTTTTTGAATCAATGGCAGAAGAGGGATTTTATTTCAATATTCTTGCCATACCTTTTGCCACGCTGCTTTGCGTCTTTGACACAAGTATAAAAGCGCCTTTACTTTTGCTTTTGTTTTTGCTTTTACTGCCTTATCATTATTTTTTGAGAGCTTATGAAAGAAAACTGTCGTTCTTCCTGTTTTTGACTTGGCTTCCGTGCATATTGGGGCTTTTTACGGCACATCCTATCGTATATACACTTTTTGCGGCTATGCTTTGCTCGCGCTCGGTAAGACGCAGGACAAACGAGGAGAGCAGGCTGAAACTGAATTTTGAGACACTTTGTTTTCCGCTTGTTATTCTTGCGGCTTTGCATATAGGCTCTGTCTATCTGCGTGTGCCTCAGATAAAAAATTTTTATCACGGACAAGCTATCGCAGTTTTTCTGCTTGCCATAGTTTATGCGCATTTAAGCGGCATAAACCGCGAGCTTGAGCTTTCATCTGCCGCAACGCTTCAATCGACAAATGTGATAGCAAATTTTGCGGCAAAATATGTGATCGTATATATAATAGGCTTTTTTATCGTTCTTGCACTTTTTAAAGATGTGCCTTTCGGCGATATAATACTTGCGATAAGCGGGTTTTTGCTTAAAATGATCGCATCTTTCCTGAGTCTTTTTAAAGGATTGGGCAATGTTTCGGAAGGTTCGGCTTTCAGAGGAAATTCTCAGCCCGATATTATCCCCGATGATACACCGCCGCCTGTGTGGGCGACTGTGCTTGAAAAAATACTTATCTACGGCTTCAATATCTTTTTTCTTGCGCTTATAGTGCTGTTTGTTGTATTTTTCTGCCTCAGACTTTATTACGGCTTTTACAGAAAAAATCGTGTGAATACATTTCACCTTGACGAGGTATCGAGCATAACGCCCGTTAAACCCGTTAAAAAGAAAAAAGGCATCAAGGAGATATCCGACCCGATAAGACGAAAATTTTACAAAACTGTTTTTAAATATGTAAAAAAGAACAAGCTTTCTGCAGCCGATACACCGTGCGAAATGAAAGAAAAACTGAAAGACCGCATTGAAATGACGGAGCTTACGCAAAAATACGAAGAAGTACGTTATGGTTCGGAATAACCAAATAATGTCTTAGTGATTGACATATTTAACCAAAATGTGTTATAATAGATAAGGTAATTTGTTAACTTCTTTTGAGGTGTAATTATGGCAAACGACAATAACAAGAAAAATACAAAAAAGCCGACCGTGCGCAAGGCTGTGAAAAAGGCTGCGAAGCCCGCTGCTTCAGCCACTCCGCAGGGGTTTGACGACGAAATTCTTTTAAGCCTTAAAAACGTAAAAAAACGCTACGGCAATATATACGGGGTAAACGATATTTCCTTTGATATAGAGCCCGGGCGCATAGTCGCTATACTCGGACCCGACGGCAGCGGAAAAAGTTCTGTTGCGCGTATGATATGCGGTCTTACTCCCGCAAGCAAAGGCGAGATAAAAATATGCGGTATAAAGCCGTCAAGAAATACAAAACAATATATAAGTTTTCTGCCCGAGATACCTTTTGTAAACGACTATACAAAGGTCTCGACGGTTTTCCGCAGATATAAGGCTTTTTTCAAGGATTTTGATGCCGAAAAAGCCGAAAAGCTGATAAAATATGCAGGTATAAAAATGAGCGACACATTCGGAAGAATGTCTGCGACGACCATGCAAAAGGCGCAGGCGATATTTGTAATGTGCCGCAAAACAAGGCTTTATATCCTTGACGAGCCAATGACACATATAGAGCCAAAGGCAAGGGATTTTATAGCAAAACTTATATTAAGCAATATGCAGGATGATTCAAGTGTGCTTATCTTCTCACGCATACCAAATGAATTGGAGAAGATAATAGACGACGTTATGTTTATACACCGAGGTCAGATAAAGCTTGCTGGCACGGTAGACGAAGTCAAGTCGGAATACGGCAAGGAAGTATCCGCTTTATACAGGGAGGTATACAAATGCTGAAATTTTTGACATTATTTATCAAAGACTTCTGTCGGGTGTTTGTACGAAGCCTTGTATATGTGCTTATTGCTGTTATAGTTTCTACAGCTACCAGCTATGTATGGAGCGATGATTTTGCATCAAAATTCCCCATACAAGTCGCATACAGACTTAATGCGATACGTTATTGCAGTGTCGGCATCTGGGGCATTTTGGTGATGTTTGCGGCTGTTATGGTCGTTGTTACGGCGTGCCAATGGTTTGGCGAGGATATACTAACAAACCGCAGCTATCTTAACCATATGCTTCCGATATATACATGGGAACTGGTTTTAAGCAAAGCACTTGCCGGACTTGCTGTTTTATGCGTAACGGCTCTTATACTTACTTACGATGTCTTAAGAGTCTCCGACAGCATAAGTATTGTGGGCGATATGCTTGGCATTATCCCCGACCTTTCAAAATCCGACGGTCTTGATTTTGATCTGACTATGTTTATAAAACTTGGTGTATATTTCGTGCTGATGTTTTGCCTTTATATTATGGCAACGGCATTTATGTCGCTTTCGCTAGGACAGCTTGTTTCGCGCGGTATAGGCAGAAGCGTGCTTATATTTATCGGTTTTTTTGCACTTGTATTTATAAGTATGTTTGTCCTTTTGACCGTGGTAAAAGCCGCAGGCATAACACTTTCATTCAGCAGTATACAAAGTATTTTCGATACGGCGGAGAATACACTTAAATGTATAGGCAATACAAATCTTGTACTTTCCGTCTTATTTATGACGGGTGCAAGCCTTATACTGACCTATAGACTTAATGTATAAAAATATAAATAACGTAAAATCAATAACATAAGGAGGCGTGTTAAAATGACATACGCAAGAACAAGAAAACATTATCGTGCAGCAAAAAAAGAGATCGAGCAGAACCCCGCAAACGGTGTTTTTATCCCCAACAAGGATAAGAGCAAAGTTGCCGCAGCAGCAGGTGCAGCAGGTGTGATAATCTTTATTATGGGCTTGCTTATCGGTCTTGTAGCAGGTGACAACTAAAAAATGCCGCAGTTTTATACTGCGGTTTTTATTTTGCGCAAAAAAAGACGGATGGAAAGCCACCCGCCTTTGGTATGTATAGTAATCAGATAAGAAGATCCTTTAATTCTTCGGGGATCTTCTTTTCATCGGTATTTGCTGCGATAATAAAGTCCACGGAATATTTTTCGCTCATGGCTTTAAGTTTTGCTGCAAGTTTGATGATATCATCGCCCTCAAGGTTCTTAACAATTTTGAAAAGACCGTCGATAAACACCTTTTCGATGTCGCTGTCCTGAGAAAAGATACCGTAAATAAAGCCTACAAGCTCTCTGTAGTTGGAAAGCGGATACTCGGAAGTATCAACAAAACGTATATCATGGGATATATCATAAGTATGTCTGCTGTCATCGTCGATATAGACGATATGTCCGTTAGCGGACTTCATAGCCGTATTAGCCATGTCAATAAGTTTTTTTGTCTTACCTTCACCTTTTTCACCTGCGAGAATCTGAACCATAAAAATCTCCTCCTTTTGGTTATTTGCGCTTATTAGGTGAGCGCGCTTTAATTTATAACATTAAAAATATATGTATAAATATAGTCTATTTATTATATTCGCTGTTAAGTCTTGATTTCCTTTTATTTTTTTATAAATTTTGTAATTTTTTTGAAATATAAAATCACTTGACAAATTTTATCAAAATGGTTAGGATATATAAGTGTGGAATACTATATAGAGCGATCTTTGTTAATATAATAACTAAATATACCAAATTTAATTCAGGGGGAACATTGAATTGGAACAGAAAAATAATCAGTACGGCAACGAGAGCATAACATCTCTTAAAGGTGCCGACAGAGTAAGGCTGAGACCTGCCGTTATATTCGGTTCGGACGGTCTGGAGGGCTGTGAACATTCCGTTTTTGAGATACTTTCAAACGCCATTGACGAGGCGAGAGAAGGTTTTGGCGATAAAATAGAGATAGTAATGGGCAGCGACGGCTCGGTCACGGTATGCGACCACGGCCGCGGTATACCCGTTGACTACAATACAAAGGAAGAAAAATACAACTGGGAGCTTTTATTCTGTGAGTTATATGCAGGCGGCAAATACCTTAACAATGCAGGCGATAACTACGAATTCAGCCTTGGTCTTAACGGTCTCGGCCTTTGCGCAACTCAGTACAGCAGCGAATATATGTATGTTACGATATACCGTGACGGTTTTAAATACGAGCTGGAGTTTTACAAGGGCGAAAACGTGGGCGGACTGAAAAAAGAGCCTACCAAGGTCAAAACTACGGGTACGACTATCCGCTGGAAGCCCGACCGTGATGTTTTTACCGATATAGATATCCCCGTTGACTATTTTAAAGAGATACTTAAAAGACAGTGTATAGTAAATGCGGGTCTGACATTCGATCTCTATGACGAAAAAACGGATGAACATTTTGTGTACTGCTATGAAAACGGCATCCGCGATTATATAGCGGAAATAAGCGAGGGCAAAGGCATTACCGATCCCGTTTATCTTCAGAACGAGACTATGGGCCGGGACAGAGAGGACAAAGAGGACTACAAACTCAAATATGAGATGTCTTTCTGTTTTAATAACGAGATAAACCTTATGGAGTATTATCATAACTCCAGTTTCCTCGAACACGGCGGCTCACCCGATAAGGCGGTGCGTTCTGCCTTTGTTTCGGCGATAGACAAGTATCTTAAAGACAACAATCTTTATAAAAAAGACGAGAAAAAGATAACTTTCTCCGATGTTGAGGATAGTCTTATAATAGTAATAAACTCATTTTCAACTGTTACAAGCTACGAAAACCAGACTAAAAAGTCCATTACAAATAAATTTATCCAGGATAATATGACCGACTTTTTAAAAAGCCGTCTGGAAATATATTTTATTGAAAATAAGGCTGATGCGGACAAGATAGCAAATCAGGTCATTATCAATAAAAGGAGCCGTGAAACAGCCGAAAAAACGCGTGTGAACATCAAGAAAAAGCTTACGGGCACTCTTGATATGAATAACCGTGTTGAAAAATTTGTAAACTGCCGCACAAAAGACGTTACAAGGCGCGAACTGTATATAGTGGAGGGTGATTCCGCTCTCGGCAGCTGTGTGCTTGGACGCGATGCTGAATTTCAGGGCATTATGCCTATCCGCGGCAAAATTCTTAACTGCCTTAAGGCAAGCTATGAAAAGATATTCAACAGCGATATCATAACAGACCTTTTAAAGGTGCTCGGCTGCGGTGTGGAGCTTAAAACAAAACACAATAAAGACCTTAACAGTTTTGATATCAACAATCTGCGCTGGAACAAGATAATTATATGTACAGATGCCGACGTTGATGGTTTTCAGATAAGAACGCTTGTTCTGACTATGATTTACAGGCTTGCTCCTACGCTTATAAAAGAAAAGAAAGTTTTTATAGCAGAATCTCCGCTCTATGAGATAACCTGCGGCAAAAACACCTACTTTGCGTATACCGAAAAGGAAAAAGCCGATATCCTCAATAAAATAGGGGAGAAGAAGTATCATATCCAGCGCTCCAAAGGTCTTGGCGAAAACGAGCCCGAAATGATGTGGCAGACCACCATGAACCCCGAGACCCGCCGCCTTGTGCTTGTTATGCCCGAAGAAGCCGAAAAGACTTCCGTTGTTTTTGATATGCTTCTCGGTGACGACCTGAAAGGCAGAAAACAGCATATTGAAACAGACGGCTATAAATATATCGACCTTACGGAGCTGAGTTGATAATGAATTTAAAAATAAAAAACGATTATCTGGTGTCTTTTTTCGGCGCACTCGTTATAGCTTTAACAGGGCTTATATTGGCGGGAGTATACCCATTCGGGGTATATTCTTCCGCTTGTTCCGATCTGCGTTATCAGTATATTTCTTTCGCCGCACAGAATATACGTAATATAAAAAATTTACAAAATCCTCTCATCTCCTATAACGGAGCAGGCTTGGATATTTTTTCGATGCAGTATATAAAAGACCCGTTTTCCGTATTATTGCTGATATTCGATGCAAAATATTATCCCGATGTGTTTTTGTTTACATCGCTGATAAAAATAGCTTTGGCGGCGGTATCTTTAACTTATTATTTAAAACACAGCTACAGGGTGCATTTGTCGGGCGGCATCGCCTGTGCATTGTCATGGGTATACGCATACAGCAGCTTTTGTATTACGGGACTTATAAATATACAGTTTTTGCCCAATGTTATTTTTTTGCCGATAGTTTTGCTGGGTATAGAAAAGGTTATTTACAGAAACCGTATAGGACTGCTTTTCTTTTCGTATCTGATTTGTGTATACTTTGATTATTATCTGGCGTATATGACGGGCATTTTTGCTGTCTGCTATTTTATGTACTGCTTTTTTACACAGCAAAGCATTGACAAAAAACATTTTTTTAAATCGTTTTTTCTGTGTGGGATAGGTGCTGTTTCAGCCGTAGGCATACAAGCGGCAATGCTTCTCCCGATATGGGCAAATGTTTCGGGTAATTATATGGATGTTACGGTAAAAACCGATATTCCGTTCGTTCAGCACAGTGCCGCACAACTTGCAAAGGCATTGATGATAATTCCCGATAATGCCGCAGGTTTAGGCGGGTTAAATATTTTTATCGGTATTTTCCCTTTGATCGGCACGTTATTCTTTTTATCCGATAATAAGATCTCAAAAAAAGAAAGAACGGCAGCTTTGATATTTGTTGTATTTATGCTGCTTGGCATGATGTTAAGGCCCATATATGAATTCTGGCATTTATTCAGACAGCCTGTTGGTTTTAACGGCAGATTTTCATATACTATCAGCTTTTTATTTATAATTCTTACCGCAAAATATCTTGAAATGGCCGGTAAAAACAGTATCAAATTCCGCCTTTTGCCTTTTTGTATACTGTTTGCCGCAGCTGTTTATGCAGTTGTCAGCTCCGCAGGCTTATGGCCGCTTATCGGTGCAGGCATATCATTGATATTTGCTGTTGTTTATACGGCGTTCATTAATAAAAAAACGGTTTATATTGCGGTCGCCGCAGAAGCTGTGGTAATGTGCTGCGTTGGTCTGCATAATCAAAAGATAAGCGACCATTGGGAACCGCGTCAAAACTATATAAATACACTCGAAAACACAAGAAACCTTGTTAAAAAGACAGATGACAGCGGATTTTACCGCATGACCGATGTTGTTTCAAACGATACAAATATGTCTGCGGCAGCAGATTATACCTCGCTTGAAACATTTTCAAGTTCAACAAATCAAAATGCTGTTGAAAAACTTTTTCAGCTTGGTATATGTGCACCTTATGACTACAGGGAAATACTTAATTATTCCAACAGTATCGTTTCCGAGGGGCTTTTCGGCATTAAATACATTATGGTATCCGACCACGGAAGCGCTCAGAAAGATGCTCTTGGCAGAGAGATATATACCAAAGGCGGATATACGTCATCACAGCGCCTTACATCCGATAATTACGAAAAAATATCAAGCGATGAAAACGGTATTCTATATAAAAACAAAACTGCATTTCCCTTGATGTTTGCCGTTAACGAAGAAGCCGTTACAAGCAGCGAGCGTTTTTATGACAAACAGTATGCGGTTACGGGCGGATATGCAAATCAGGCCGTTTTATTGAATGATATGTTCGGAACCGACTATCAGCTTTACGAGCCATACCCAATGATGCCTTCCGAACCCGTAAACGCTTCACTTGAGCCAAACGGCGAATATACAACACTTAAACCGAATTTACAAAACGGGCATACTGTTGCCGCCTCACCCGAAGAAGTCGGATATATGACCTATACATATAAAGCCGAACAGGACGGCGATTATGTTATTGATGCCAGAACCGATTTCAAGCCCGGCAACGCTGATTCAAAACAGTTTAACTGTATCGCAAACGGCGCACTGCTCAACAATGTTTATAATATATACAGTAAATTCTTCACAAACGACATAGGCTGCTATAAAAAAGGCGATACTATTGAAATAACATATCAGACCCTTATGGATCTTGATATTATGCCGCCAATGCTTTTAAAGCTGAGATATGACGAATTTGAAAAGTTATATCAAAAAGCGCAGGAAAACGCACTTTCAGATATTGATCTCGAAAAAAATAATATAACTGCCGTTTCCGACAGCAAAGACAGCAGACTTATTTTTACATCATTTGCATATTACGACGGTTTTCATATCTATATAGACGGCAAAGAGACCGAAAAGGTAAAGATATCCGATGCTTTTCTCGGTTTCAGAGTTCCCGAGGGAAAACACGATATAAAAATAACGTATGAAACGATCGGCATAAAAGCGGGTATTGCAGTCTCCGCGGCATTTATGGCGGCGGCAGTGCTTGTAATGCTTTTACTGCGCAGTTTTGAACATAAGGAAGTGAAAAAATAATGGCAAGAAAAACCAAAAACGACAGCAACAATTTCAATAACAACTATACACCGCAGAATATCACCGATACGCTGGAACTGAATTATATGCCTTACGCAATGAGTGTTATCGTATCACGTGCTCTGCCCGAGATAGACGGATTTAAACCCGCCCACAGAAAACTTTTATATACGATGTATAAAATGGGACTTCTTAACGGGGCAAGAACAAAATCTACAAATGTGGTCGGTCAGACAATGAAATTAAATCCTCACGGCGACCAGACCATTTATGAAACAATGGTTAGACTTACCCGAGGCAATGAGGCTCTTCTGCATCCCTTTATTGACAGCAAGGGCAACTTCGGCAAGCAGTATTCAAGGGATATGGCTTTTGCCGCTTCACGTTATACCGAGGTAAAACTCGACACTATCTGTAACGAGATATTCAAGGATATCGACAAAGACACGGTCGATATGGTCGATAACTATGACGGTCAGCTTAAAGAACCCGTGCTTTTTCCCACGACTTACCCGAATATCCTTGTTACCGCAAATTCGGGTATCGCGGTAAGTATGGCATCTTCCATATGCAGTTTCAATTTAAAGGAAGTCTGCAATACCACAATAAAATATATCAAAAATCCCGATATAGATATTAAAAAGTACCTAAAAGCACCGGATTTTTCAACGGGCGGCGAGCTTATCTACAACGAAAAGGAACTTGACAATATCTATAATACGGGCAGGGGCAGTGTAAAGGTACGTGCAAAGTACCGCTACGACAAGAAAAACAGCCTTATCGAAGTATACGAGATACCTTATTCCACAAGTATCGAAATAATAATAGATAAGATAATCAGTCTTGTAAAACAAAACAAGATAAAAGAGATCAACGATATAAGAAACGAGACCGATATAAACGGTCTTAAAATTGCCATTGATATCAAACGAAATGCCGATCCCGACAAGCTTATGGCAAAGCTTTACCAGCTTACCACGCTGTCGGACAATTTCAGCTGCAATTTTAACATTCTTGTAAACGGCAGCCCAAAAACATTGGGAATAAAAGGCATACTTGACGCTTGGCTGGAGTTCAGAACAAACTGTATAAGACGGCAGACAGAGTACGATTTGCAGAAAAAATGGGATAAACATCATCTTCTTGTGGGGCTTTCGCAGATAATGCTGGATATTGACAAAGCTATAAAGATAATCCGCGAGACCGAAGAGGACAGTCAGGTTATCCCCAACCTTATGAAAGGCTTTAATATCGACCGCACACAGGCCGAGTTTGTTGCGGAAATAAAACTGCGCAACCTTAACAAGGAATATCTGTTGAACCGCGTAAACGAAATGGACAGCCTTGAAAGCGATATTGCAAGACTTCAGGATATTTTAAAAGATGAAACGCTGATAAAGGAAATAATAATCGAGGAACTGACCGCGGTTTCAAAGAAATACGGTCAGCCAAGAAAGACCGAGATAATCTATGACGACGAGCCTATCGACCTTACATCGGATGATTTTATCGAGGACTACGGCGTTACACTTTTCCTTACGGCTCATAATTATTTCAAGAAGATAACTCAGGCATCATTACAAGCTTCTATAAGGACGAATTACGAGCATAAGTTAAAAGACGAAGACGAGATAATACAAAGCCTTGAAACCACAAATAAGGCCGATATTCTGTTCTTCTCGAGCAAACAGAACGTGTACAAGGTAAAGGCATACGATCTTGCGGAGTGCAAGGCATCAAGTCTGGGAGAATATCTTAACAATATGCTCGGGCTTGATGATGACGAGACCATAGTTTATCTTGCTTCTACCCTCGATTATAAGGGCTATATGCTTTTTGGCTATAAAAACGGCAAAATAGCAAAGGTAGATATGCAAAGCTACGATACTAAGCTTAACCGTAAAAAGCTTATAAACGCCTACAGCAATAAAGCGGAGCTTACCGCGGCTATGTTTATCCCCGAAGATAAGGACATTATGCTTGTGCGCGATAACGACAAGGCGATGCTTGTAAATACCGCTCTTATCCCTGCTAAGGCGACAAAGAGCACGGGCGGCATACAGATATACAATTTAAAGAAAAACAGTTTTATGACCCGTATGCTCGATAAAGACGAGTTTGTCAGCGAGGATATAGAATATTACCGCAGCGATAAAATCCCCGCAACAGGCCATTTTATCAATGAGAACGATAAAAATGCAAATAACTTGTGAAATAGAACACAATAGTTTATTAACAAAATGGCGTTTATCCCGAAATAAAAGACGGCAGGATGTTTGTTCCTTTCAGAGCACTTGCATTTGCGCTTGATGTGTCTATAGAATGGGATGCGGACACCAAAACTGCCATATTTAATTATTGGTAATTGTACAAATCGACGAAAATACATAAAAATTTGTAAAAAGTTTGTTAATTTTTAAATTTTAGTTGTAAAATCTTCTGTTATCCTTTATAATACAAGTAGAGAAAGTGTCTTTGACTTTCAAACGAGTATTATAAAGGATATTTTTTTAAGGGGGCTTATACAAGATGAAAAAAGCAATATCTGTGTTTATGCTTTCGGCATTGATGTCATTTGGTTTTGCAATGCCCGCATCGGCACAAGACGTAAGTGTATTTGTTAACGGAACACAGCTTGGCAGTATGGGTGACTGGCCCGCTGCTGTTATAATCAATGATTCAACTTTTGTACCGCTTGCAGAGATAAGCGAGATACTCGGGTTTTATTGCAGCTGGATACCCGAATCAAAATCCATAGTGATCGGCGGCAATGACAAGCAGATAACCATGCAGATAGGCAATACAAATGTTAAAAAAGAAGATACCGACAGCGGTTATGAGGAAGATATTACTATCCCCAACGCTCCGACTATCGTAAGCAGCAAGACGTTTGTACCCGTCAGAGCCGTTGCAGATGCATTTGACGCAATGACAGAGTGGGACGGCGATACAAAGACCGTTTATATCACTACCTCGGGCGACGGAGAATTTATCGGCGAAGCGGGCGATATGAACTGGACGTTATCCGACAGCGGTACGCTTACAATAACAGGTACGGGAGAAATGCCGTTCTTTGATGAATTTGCACCTTGGTACTATGACTGCACAAATCATGAAGGCACAATAAATATCAAGATCTCCGAGGGCATAACTTCTATTTCCGACGGAGCATTCAAAGGCATAAACAATGTTTACAACGTTGAGATACCATTTACCTGTGAGTCTATCGGTGCAAGAGCATTTGAAGACTGCTACTCAATGTCAAAGGTTACCATTCCTTATGCTGTTACCTTTGTTTCAAACAGCGCATTTTCAAATTGTACTTCTCTTCAGGAAGTTACCATTGAGGGTTCAAACACTTCAATAAGCAGCGATGCATTCAGCTACTGTGTAAATCTTAAGAGAGTAAATCTTAAGAAGGACAGCCCTGCTGATGATACAAACATTTATCCAAAGGGTGCACGCATAGTATACAATAACAATACAAAGGATTCCGCTACAGGCTCACAGGGAATGGGTTCATCAACAGTTGTAGATCAGCCTGTTGATAACGGAGAATTTACAGAAGGTGAAGTTGTCGGCGGCGACGTTGTAAGCGGTGATGTTGTTAGCAGTGATGTTATGCCTGCTGAGGGAACTGCTACATTACTTGAAGGAGATACATTTTAAATGAAATACTGCAACAGATGTTTCAGAAACATTATTGATGATGTAAATGTATGCCCGTTCTGCGGCAAAGCCGACAAACTTATAGATTATGACAAGGAAAAGCGCGGCGAAGATTTTTCCTGCAATAACGAATCCACGCTTTCAAGCCATATAGACCGTGACGATGCCTACAGTATAGGTGACGATTCTGCCGACAACGTTTACGGCAACGAAAAGCCTCATGATCTTGACAACTGCGAAAACAGCGCCGAAAATGAGGATGGTTTTGCTGACAAAGGTACTCCGGGCGAAAATTTCAAATACAGTCTTGATTATTTCAGAAAACTGCCTCCCGCACAGCGTCAGGCGCTGATACAGAAATATAAGACGGAGATAGAGCAGAAATACGGATATAATCCAAGCGACGGTACAACGGTCGAAGTTGCGGGACGAGAGATCTCGGTTGCACAGTTCGAGAATATAGACAAGATCTTCAGTGCTGTGGACGCTCCCGAAAAAAACTATATGGATCCCAATAAGACTAAAACCATAATGATCGTTATGATCGTATTGCTTTTTTTATCTGCACTCATACCGTTTATCGGTATACCGTTGTTTGTTATGGCTATAGTAATATTGATAAAAACACAAGGAAATAAATCTAAATAAAAAGCAAAGGGATGATTATTGTGGATAAAGTTAAGATGCGTGAAAAATATAAGCTGATGCGTGATTCTATACACCAATCGGATGTTATGAGCAAAAGCCTTGCCATAGTTGACAGACTGGTCGGTACAGATGTATATCAGCAGGCTGAATGGCTGTTTTCTTATGTAAGCTACGGCAGTGAGGTCGATACTATATCTCTTTTGGAGACCGCATTGAAACACGGCAAAAAAGTTGCAGTACCTATCCTTACAAACACAGGAAAAAATATAATGGCTTTTTGCCGAATAGAAAATATCAGCGAACTTCAGAACGGTCACTTCGGTATCCCCGAACCTGTTTTTAAAGAAGAGAATGTTGTTATTCCCAACAAAAAAACACTTATGATCGTTCCGGGCATCGCTTTTGATGTCAACGGCTATCGTCTTGGTCAGGGCGGCGGTTACTACGACAGATACCTTGCCGACCATGAAAGACTTGCCAATTACGGCCTTGCTTACGAGCAGCAGATAGTTGACAGAATAATGATAAACGGCTATGATATACGCATGGACGGACTTGTAACGGAAAGCAACGTATACAAATGGTAATAATTTAAGCGGGCTGAATGCCCGCTTTTTTTATAGGATCATTTTATCGGGGAAAGAACATTTTCGCATTATTCCCCACATTTTATCAATGTAAGCGAGGGTATAGTAGTTTTCGTAGTGATGATAATAAAATGCTCCTTTAAGTGTCATTTCATAAATGCCGTTTCGCTCTGTTATAAAACCGCATTTTTTCATCAGCCAAAGTTCAAAACCAAATTCCTTTTTTAGCGGAGTACCGAAAAAATCTTCAAAATCTTTTGATTTGACTTTGGTGCTGTATGCCGTCCAGAACAAATAATAGATCATTCTTTGGCGGCGGGTAAATCGCAAAGTAAGCGAAGTAGGTAATTTACCTGCCTCAATTCTTTTTTTGTATTCATTCACATTGAAAGTGTTTATCTTAAACTGACTGTCCAAAAGTGTAGTCGCGGAACAGCCGAAACCGAGAAAATTTTCGCGGGTCATTGAAGAATATCCCGAATTGGGTTTGTATGAAAATGTCCATATAGACTCTCTTTTGCAGCCTTTATTATTAAAATAAACAGTTATCATATCCAATAACCGGCGCTTTTCAGTCTTTTTCATTGGCTTGATACCGCTGTTGGCAAAAGTAAAATCTATAAAAGGATAAATTGCAATGTGATTTGCGCCTATCTTAAAGGCTGTTTCGACATCTTCTTTCAAGTCAACATATGTTTGTGACGGCAGCGCAAAGATCAGATCTGCCGATATGGTCTCAAAATCATATCCCGACAGTGTTTTTTGAAGTTTTTCGGCATCGGGTGCCTTTCTTCCAAGCAGTTTTATATACTTTTTTGAAAATGATTGTATGCCTATGCTGATTTTAGTTATACCGCTGTTTTTCAGCATGGTCAAAGTTTCGTCTGTTACATCGTCCGGGTGCAGTTCTATCCCGATGCCCTGTGTTATTTCAAAATATTCATTTAGTTTTTCGATTACGACCCTTAGATATTTTACGGCAAGCGCAGGGGTCCCGCCGCCAAAATACAGGCTTGTGACGGTCTTTTTGCTTTTATATCTTCCTCCTGCAATATCTATTTCTTTCAAGAGTGCATAAATATATTTCTCGCATTTTTCTTCACTGTACAATTCCTTGCAGTATGGACAAAAGCTGCAGATGCTCCTGCAAAACGGTATATGTACATAAAGTCCGAGTTTATCATGATCCATATATTCAAGAAAGTTGTCGTATTCATTTTTAAAAACAAACGGCTTTATGCTTCTTGTCAGCCACATTCTTGTTATGTTTGCCAAAATGTTCATTTAACCACTCCTAAATATATTTAAGATATGTTTTTAGCATATCAAAAATTATCTTTATATTTCCGCTAAAAAGCAGTGTATATTCTGCCACAAAAAAATATCCGCATTTTTCACATAGACCTTCGACTTCTATACATCTGCCGCAGGTGCTTATTTTCCCGTTTTCAATGACTACACATTGATAACAAGGGGTAGGAAAACTGTTTTCTATTATATAGGGGAATGCACTTTTTAAATTGAATACAGGTTGACCCTTTCGCATCATTTTTATAATGGTATGACAGCATTCCTCTTTTTCTGCCTTGGAAAGTGCAAGTTCTTTAGTATCGGGGTAGGGTGTATGAAAGTTGAAAGAGACTGCACGCACATTTTTTAATTCATGTGCTTTTTGGCATACGCTTTCTATCGTGTTTTTATTTATTTGGTTAATAGCCATATAAAAACAGATATTGTCGGAAGCTGCCTTTGATATATTGTCCATTATTGTATCGTAGGTATCGCCGCGTATCTCATTATGCCGTATCTTATCCCCATCCAGACTTAAAAGTATTAAGTCCGCTTCGGGAAGATCTATAGGAAAAGTACCGTTAGTGACTGCATTAACTATCATAAATCCCATTGTTTTGGCTTCTTTTACAAGGTCATTCAGCGTTTTATCACCGTCCTGCCACATAAAAGTTTCTCCGCCGCAGAAAAACAATATCCTTACTCCCATATCATACAAAGTTTTCATTTCTTGGCGTATTTGCTCATACGGGTAAATTTTTGCGATTTTATTATTTACAGAACAATGTTTACATGAAAGATTACACTTATCTGTAAGGATGATCGTTCCGAGTATGGGTTTCTTTTCTTTTAAAAATATGGTTTTCAGACCAAATCCGGCAAAATATAAAAATGATGATAAACGCATAAAAACCCCTCCCATAATTTCGGTTATAAAATTATTATATCATACAATAAAATTTAAGCAATTAAGTTTTTATGACTTTTTTCTTAAGATTTCGATATATGATCGGGCTTATATAACGCTTCAATACAGATGTTTTTTAGTTTTTTTATAATTTCACGTAAATTTTGTTAAAAAATAGTTGTAAAATCATTTATTTTTTGGTATAATATTCATAACATTCAAATGGGAGGTTTAAAGATGAGTAAAAAATATCTTTACTTATTCTCTGAAGGCAACGGCCAGATGAGAGAATTACTTGGCGGCAAGGGCGCTAACCTTGCAGAAATGACTAACCTTGGTATGCCTGTACCACAGGGTTTTACGATCTCGACAGAGGCTTGTACTCAGTACTATGAGGACGGCGAGTCTATCAACGACGAAATTCAGGCGCAGATAATGGAATATATCGCAAAGATGGAAGAGATCACAGGCAAAAAGTTCGGCGATCTCAATAATCCTCTTCTTGTTTCCGTTCGTTCGGGTGCGAGAGCATCAATGCCCGGTATGATGGATACTATCCTCAACCTTGGCCTTAACGATGAGGTAGTGGAGGCTTTTGCCAAAAAGACCAACAATCCTCGTTTTGCATACGATTCCTACAGACGTTTTATTCAGATGTATTCCGACGTTGTTATGGAAGTCGGCAAAAAATATTTTGAGCAGCTTATCGACGAAATGAAGGAAAAGAAAGGTGTTAAGCTTGATACAGAGCTTACAGCCGAAGACCTTAAAGAGCTTGCTAACCAGTTCAAAGCAGAATACAAGTCGAAACTTGGCGTTGATTTCCCGTCAGACCCCAAGGAACAGCTTATGGGCGCTATAAAGGCTGTATTCCGTTCATGGAACAACCCTCGTGCTATCTACTACAGAAGAATGAACGATATCCCGGGTTCATGGGGTACAGCCGTTAACGTACAGTCAATGGTATTCGGGAACATGGGCGATACATCCGGTACGGGCGTTGCTTTCACAAGAAACCCCGCTACAGGCGAAAAGAAGCTCTACGGCGAATTCCTTATGAACGCTCAGGGCGAGGACGTTGTTGCTGGTGTAAGAACTCCTCAGACTATCGATCAGTTAAAGGAAGTTATGCCCGAAGCATACGAGCAGTTTGTTGACATCTGTGGCAAACTTGAAAATCATTATCATGATATGCAGGATATGGAGTTTACTATCGAAGATAAGAAACTTTATATGCTCCAGACACGTAACGGCAAGAGAACAGCTGCCGCTGCTTTAAAGATTGCTTGTGACCTTGTTGACGAGGGAATGATCGACGAAAAGCAGGCAGTGCTTATGATAGACCCCAAGCAGCTTGATGCACTTTTACATCCCCAGTTTGACGCAGCGGCATTAAAGGCTGCAACACCCGTTGCAACAGCACTTGCGGCATCACCCGGTGCAGCTTGCGGTAAAGTTGTATTTACGGCAGAAGATGCTGTTAAAAAGGGAAAATTAGGTGAGAAAGTTGTTCTTGTGCGTCTTGAAACATCACCCGAGGATATCGAGGGTATGAACTATGCTCAGGGTATCCTTACGGTTCGCGGCGGTATGACATCTCATGCGGCAGTTGTTGCCCGTGGTATGGGTACTTGCTGTGTATCCGGCTGCGGCGAGATAAAGATGGACGAAGAAAACAAGAAATTTGAACTTGCAGGCAGAACTTATACAGAGGATGACTGGATCTCTCTTGACGGTTCTACAGGTAACATCTACGGCGAAGCTATAAAGACGGTCGATGCTACTATCGGCGGCGAGTTCGGCAGAATTATGGCTTGGGCTGACAAATATCGCGCACTTAAGGTAAGAACAAATGCAGACACACCGAGAGATGCTAAGCAGGCAAGAGAATTCGGTGCTGAGGGTATCGGTCTTTGCCGTACAGAGCATATGTTCTTCGAGGGCGACAGAATTGCGGCTATCCGTGAAATGATCTGCTCCGATACAGTTGAACAGCGTGAAGCTGCTCTTGCTAAGCTTGAACCTATGCAGCAGGGCGACTTTGAACAGCTTTATGAGGCTATGGCAGGCTACGGCGTTACTATCCGTTTCCTTGACCCGCCTTTACATGAATTTGTTCCCACAGATGAAGCAGACATCGAGCTTCTTGCTAAGACACAGGGAAAGAGTGTAGCCGATATCAAAGCTATCATTGCTTCTTTGCATGAATTTAACCCTATGATGGGTCATAGAGGCTGTCGTCTTGCAGTAACTTATCCCGAGATTGCAGCAATGCAGACTCGTGCCGTTATCAAGGCTGCTATCAATGTAAACAAGGCTCATCCCGATTATAATGTAGTACCCGAGATAATGATCCCTCTTGTTGGCGAAGTTAAAGAGCTTGCTTATGTAAAGAGTGTAGTTGTTAAGACAGCCGACGAGGAAATTGCCAAAGCAGGTGTTGACCTTAAATATCAGGTTGGTACTATGATAGAGATTCCGCGTGCGGCACTTACAGCTGACGAGATCGCTAAAGAAGCTGAATTCTTCAGCTTTGGTACAAACGACCTTACACAGATGACATTTGGTTTCTCCCGCGATGATGCAGGCAAGTTCCTTGATGCATACTATCAGAAGAGCATCTACGAGGCCGATCCTTTTGCAAGACTTGACCAGGTTGGTGTAGGTAAGCTTGTAAAGATGGCTGTAGAGCTTGGTAAGTCAACACGCCCCGATATAAAACTCGGTATCTGCGGCGAGCACGGCGGCGATCCCTCATCTGTTGAGTTCTGCCACAATGCAGGTCTTACCTATGTTTCCTGCTCACCGTTCCGTGTACCTATTGCACGTCTTGCGGCAGCTCAGGCTAACATCAAAAACCCAAGATAATAATTATTCCAACTTAAAAAGGCCGGCATTCGCCGGTCTTTTATATTGGTTCATTATTTGTATCTTCTTTCCATTTCTGCTTTATCATAGTCAAGAAAATACGGTTCTAAAAGGGGATAAAATGCTTTCATTTTGTCTTTTTCGGCAAAAACCACATCACAGCCTCTGTCATCATATATTGACAAAATACACTCATTT
Source organism: Bacillota bacterium (assembly GCA_017460805.1). Taxonomy (GTDB): domain Bacteria; phylum Bacillota; class Clostridia; order Lachnospirales; family CAG-274; genus RGIG4310. Next base: position 137,443 of record JAFUAF010000061.1, read on the forward strand.
TTAAACGATACAAAGCTTGTATCAAAGCCGCGTTCTCCTATTTGTTCCTTTATCAGCTTTTTGTGCTTAAACGGCTTTTCGTCGGAAAAACAAACTATTCTGTGCCGCCTTATCGTTTCGGGATCGGAATATACCGAAAGATTTTTAACTGCGGTATGCCTGTATTTTTGCTGATAAGTGATAAGTCTTTTAAGCACACGTTTTTCGGTCTTTGCAATACGTTTCCAATCATCCGTGTCAGCCTCGATCTCTCCAGTAGTGTAGGAATAGTCCGTCAGCCAGTAATTAAAGAAGATAGCATCGGGAGTGGTATCGAATAATATATTGAATATCTCCAATGCACGTTTGTAGGCACTTTTCATATATTCGTCAACCGCGCCAATACCGAGCTCGCATCTTAAAGCGTATGGATTATTATAAAAGTAGGGCTGTAAATAGTCAAATTCTCTGCTGCATATCAAATCTTTTATTTTGCACATAAAATTACCTTTCATAAGTGTATTCATTACCTTTTTATTTAACTATGTATCAAAATAATATATTTGTCAATATTAAATTATAAAATTGAAACAGCCCCGGAAAACTGATATAATCCCCTTAGAGTAGACACACGAAAAAATAAAACGTGTATCAATACTCTAAGGGGGTTATTTTATTGGGAAGAAAATCAAAAGTATCACCGGAATTGAAAATAGCAGCAGTAAAAGAGTATCTATCCGGAAA
>JAFUAF010000062.1 GCA_017460805.1 Bacillota bacterium
ACAACTCACTTTTCAGCTTGCAAGCCTGCTGCATTTTATGCTGTCTTTCGCTTTGTCTTGAAAGCAGCATATTTTTCTTAACGGCAGTTTCGCTGTTTTTGCTTAATTCTTTTATAACCTTGTCCTCTTCCAAAAGAAAGTTCATTTGTTCTTTTATAGCGTTTATACCTTATGCCGTACATTGTTTTGAAGAAATATTTATGCAGGCAAAGACCAAAAAGGGGAACAATTTTGCACACCATATTGTACAGTCCTTTGCACCCGAAGATAACATCACACCTGAACAGGCTATGCGACTGGGGCAAGAGTTAATGCGCAGACTGTACCCCGATTATCAATATGTTATTGCAACACACGTTGACAGGGGACATATCCACAATCATATTATATTCAATGCCGTAAATTTTGAAACATTTAAAAAGCTGCATTGCAATAAAAAAAATTTAGAATTTGTGCGTAATACAAGTGACGATCTATGCAAAGAAAACGGACTTTCCATAATACCGCCCGATACGATAGAACGCAGAAATTGGCTTATGGAAGATATAGACTTGTGTATTAAAAAAGCAAACTCCTTTGACAGTTTTATTTCACTTATGAAAAAAGAGGGCTATCAGATAAAGATAGGCGAAAAATTATCTGTAAAAGGCATCACGGACGAAAGATTTAGACGGCTTGATACATTAGGCACAGCCTACACAGAGAAAAACATACGGCGCAGGATAGACGGTGCGGAAATACCAAACGAGCGCAAAAAAATTTATTCCGATAAGGATATAAGAATGTCAAACCGCAAGCGTTTAAAATATGCAATAAATGATATTTTAAAGCACTCGGATAGCTTTGAAGATTTTATCTTAAAGCTACAAGACGAAGAAATAGAAATCAAAAGAGGAAAACACCTTGCTATGCGTTTTGAGGGCGATATAAAGTTTTTGCGTACCAAGAGCATTGGCGAAGAATACACGGAAGAAAATCTCCGTTTATACTTTGAAGATCGTTCCGCTTATGAGGAAATCAAAAAAGCTGCACAGGCTACACGCATAGAAAAACTTTCTATGAAAAACAGCAGATACAACAAATATACTGCCGCCCGTAATGTTGATATTCAAATTCGTATGCTGAATATGCTTAACGAAAACGGTGTACGCAGCATAGCCGAGGTAAAAAAATATATTGCCGAGTTTGAACAGAAAATATCGGATAATAAAGCGCAGATAAAAGCCCTTAATGCAAAGAGCAAATCTAACAGGAATATTGTACGGGCAATAAGGAATTATTGGCGGTTAAAGCCCGTGTTCGAGGAATATAACTCTCTTAAAAGCCTTGCGGATAAAGAGATTTTTATTCTTGATAACAAGAAGAAGATAGAGGACTACACGGCGGCTGTTGAGATTATAAACCGTTCCAAAAATGCAGACGGGACTTTGCCAAAGGCGGCATACCTCAATGCTGAGATTATGCAGAACAATGACAAAGTTTCCGAGATAGAGGAACAGACCGAGCAATATAAAACCGAGTTATGCAAATACCAAACATTATTGGAAAATTTAAAAGCCCTGGGCATAGACACAGGCGAAGAAGAACAGACCGAGCCGCCCGAAAGAAAGGCACTCGGCACGGAAGAAATTTTATAAGAACGGAGGACATTATGAATAATTTTCAAAGACTTTATGATTTAATTGACGAACACGGCTTAACGGCAAAAGCTGTTGCGGAAGAAACGGGAATATCGTCAGGAAATATATCCGATTGGAAAAGCGGGCGCAGTATGCCCGCATCAAAAAAACTTGTTCAGCTTGCGGACTATTTCGGCTGTTCCGTTGACTATCTTTTGGAGCGTACAGACACCCCTTATGCCGTGACCGTGCTTGACAGCGTTTTATATCAGATCGCCGCAAATGACAGGTATTTTATCGACCTTAACAAGATAATACATAAGCCTGCAAACGGTAAAATCTTTTGCTACATAAAGCACAAGGACAGGGGCAAAGTAAAAAAGATTTATTTTTTGGCAAAAAGATTTACAGGCAGCAAGTTTTCCGAAAAGGAGTTTTGTTCCATATTTGAATATCACTCCGACCCGTCGGCAAGAGAGTATGGCATATCGTTAAGTGCAAAAAACTTTCTTGCGTTCCGCAAGATCTATACTGCTTATCTAAACGCTTATATAAACAACAGTCTGTTGGAATTATCCTACATAGGATAAAGCAAAAAAACAGACGGCACATTTTACCGTGCCGCCTGTTTATGAAAAGAACGTGAATCAAATGATCAGTTCATTTGATTTAATTTTTACCGAAAAGGTCGTTAAAACTTTCCTTATCGGATTTACCGTTATCGCCGCCGAAGATAAGGCCGCTTGCGGTAATAACATCTTCATTTTTTAATTCCGTTATCATCAGTACGGGACTTTCATATTTTTTAGTCATTATTCAAGCACCTCCTCAACTTCGACAATTTCCGTTTCGGGAACAACAGCCTCTTCCTTGTCGGGTTCAATTGCTGTTTCTTCTTCCTTAACGGGAATACTTTCATTTTCCGTTTCTTCTGTGCCGTAAAGGTCTATTGAATGTCCACTTACGGTTTCGTCTTTAACGCTCATGGGTACAACTTTACTTACCTTTGCGAGTGTATATATTTCGCTCTCGCCTGTTTTCTCGTTGCCTTTAAGGTCAATGGAATAAGGTGTTACTTTTATTTCCGTTGCAGTATCTGCGATCTCATCTATCGTAAATGAATAGATATAATTTACGTTCTCAAAGTCGCTCACAGTAAAAGCCGAGCCGTCTATAGATGAATAAACGGTGTTTGTGCCTTTGCGTACCTGCTTGCCGTTTGCTTCAAATATAAAACCGACTTCACGATATTTAAGGCTGTCGACGCTTGCGGTAAACATAATGCCGTTTTTACCTGCAATATTTGCTTTTACTGTGGAAATGTCTGCTGTTTTACCGCTAAGATTTGCCTTTAACTTTGTTATATCTTCATCCGAAAGTCCGATGCTTTTTATGTATTTTTCGGCAGCTGAACTCAGGTTGATATTTTTTATGTCAGATACCTCAAAAGTTCTTGCAAGGGCTTTGTTTATATTGCTGTTTACAATAACATCATACCTCGCATCATCCGGAGTTATCCCGTAGTAATTATAGAACGACACCATATAATCCGATACAACTTCATCATAACTTGCTCCCATCAAACATTCAATGATTGCAATTGTAAATCCGGCACGGTCTTTGCCTTCTGTACAGTGAACTCCGTATATGCCTGGATTTTCGGCAATGAATTTAAGTCCCTGTGCAAGTCTTTCTTTAAAATCATCCGAATTAAGATCCATTCCCATACTTAAAAATATATGCTTCTGTTCGAAATAATAGGTGGTGTCGTAACCTTCAAAAGCCTTTGCTGTACTTTCATCATCGGCAAGATTTATAATTACATTTATGCCGACTTTTTTAAAGACTGCATCGGCATATTTATTTCTGTTATATTTCGGGTTGACAGGCGAGGCGGATCTGTATAACTTTCCTTGCCCTATGCCGGTTGTTTTAACCATTCTGAAATTGGCGAACTGTTCATCGTTAAGTTCGGGATAATCCGCTCTTTCATTTGTGTAGCTTAACTGATGAAGGATGTATTCATCATAATATCCGCCTGCCGTATTCATAGAAAGGGATACATTTATCGGTGCGGTAACTCCATCTGCAAGAGACCAAACCACAGAATTATCCGCTGCAATGCTTTTTCTTGCAATACCGTAATTGGTAGCAAAATCGCTCATATTGATTGCAAGTAAAACATATTCATCGGAGGTTCTTGCAAAAATAGCCGGACTTCCGGAATCAACATCGGAAAAATTGCTGCATAACGGTAGTTCCAGATTTTGTTCCAAAAAAGAAACATTAAGAACATCTCCGTAGTTATACCCTGCAGCAAGTATCTCCTCGCATTTAAGCGTAAGGGGAACATTGCCATGTTTTGAGATCAGCGCATCATTGATCGTAGTAGACAGTTCGCTTGCTGCCATAATATTAATCGGTGTAAAAAGACTTGCCACCATTATAAATGTCAGCAGAAATGAAATAATTCTTTTTTCGGTTTTCATCTTTATCGCTCCTTTTCATATTGTGTGTTACAATAAAAATGTCTGCAATATCAAATTATACAGCTTATCGTATAACTTCTATATAAATGTTATCACATAAGAGTATTTTTGTAAAGAATAAGTTGTTTCATCCATAAAAAAACAGACGGCACGTTTACCGTGCCGCCCATATAGGTTTAAAATCATTTTTTATTTACCGAAAAGAGAGCCAAAACTTTCCTTATCGGATTTACCGTTATCGCCGCCGAAGATAAGGCCGCTTGTTGTAATGACATCATCATTCTTTAATTCCGTAATTGACAATACGGGACTTTCATATTTTTTCATTCCCCAAGCACCTCACTTTCCGCAATTTCGGTACCGGGCAAAACGGCTTCTTCCTTGTCGATGTTTTCATCGGCATTTTCTTCCGCCGTTTCGCTTGTTTCTTCTGTGTTTACATCCAATGCGCCGCCGCTTATTACATCATCGCCTGCTGTTGAATAGCTTTCGCTTTCAACACTCATCGGAACGATCTCTGCGCCGTCACTCATTCTGTTAAGTGCATAAACTGCTGTTTCGCCCCTTACTTCAACGCCGCTTAAACTTGTTGAATAAGGTGTAACTTTTATCTGTTTTGTTTCGTCCGTAATATCGCCTATTGTGAACGAATACAGATAGCCTGCACCCTCAAAGTCTGCAAGGGTGTAATCCGAGCCTGCTATTGACGAATAAACGGTGTTTGTACCACGCTTAACTTCCGTGCCGTCAGCCTCGAAATAGAAACCTACTTCTTTGTATTTCAGCGTGTCGATGCCTGCGGTAAAGAGTATGCCGTTATCCTCTGCCTTGTTTGCCTTAACATCTTTCGATACGGGCAGTTTTTCAAGTGTAGCAAAATAGCCTGCTGCGCCGTTGTCTTCCGTGCCGTCCTCGTAAACTACATAAGTACGGAAAATATAATCGGTGTTATCTTGCAGACCCGTCACTTCCACCAAAACATCTTTCTGAACATCGGCTTTTACCTTTGTAAAACCATCATCGCCGAGTTTTACATATTCAAAACCTATTTCCTTTGCGGCTTTAATAACATTCTCGTCAAATGTTGCACCGAGTTTTGCACTTGTTTCGGTTATATCCTTTGCATAGCCTTCGGGGGAAGTGCTGAATATAAGTCCGTTTGTTGAAATATAAGTTGTATTGCCGCCCTTATCGGTTATCTTTACATAAACAACATAAAGATTTGTGGGTGCAAGGTCAAACGGGTCTTTGTATTCCGTCCAGCCTGTTATCGCCTTGACATCATCAAGGGAAAGCGCCGTATTGGATACATAGTATTCGACCTTATCAACGCCGCTTTCGCCGTCAGCCGCATCAATGGTTATCTTCTTTGTTTCCTTGAACAGCTTGCCGAAAGTTACGGTGTTTAAAAATGAATTGAACTTGTTATCGTCAACGCTTATTTCGCCTGTGGGAACAACGCTGTCGGTCTCTTTTTTTATCTTAACGGTGACTTCGTTTTTAACTATGCCGTTTTCCTTATAGACAGCCGTTGTATCGGCAAATTCGTTTGTAAGTTCCTGATCGGGTGTTTTCCATTCCCAACCGCTTGGGAGTGAGGTATCGTCCGAAACCTTTGTTTTGTCTGCGGTCAATGTACGTTCTTCATTTGTATAGGGCGTACCCTGCGCCTTAACTGCGCTTATATTGGTGCCGAGGTTTGTCACGACCCCTAAATCAAGCCCTATATCCTCTGTGGGAGGTGTCGCAAAAGCCGTATTTGCCCAAACCATAGATACGGCAAGGGCAAGGCTTAAAATTCTTCTTTTCATTGTCCTGCCTCCTTATCTTTGGTCTGTGCCGTAAATGTAAGCACATCGGAATATTCGCCCGCAGGGGCAGCGTTCCAATTGTCCTGTGTTACATAAACGCCTATTTCTTTTGCCGTGTCAAAATCATTTTTATCAAATGTGAATTTGTCCGCCTTTTCCGTCTCCGATTTTTGCACGGAGTATGCGATAGACTTTGTGTTATCGTCTTTTTCGACCAATTTAAAATCGTTTTGGGAATTGACGGAAACTTCCACATAAGCCTTTTTGGATACCGTACCCGAAATTTTAAGACCGTCCGCAAGTGCGGTATATCCAAAAGAGGATATATCCGTATTTGCGGGGATAGTCATTGTATATTCGTTCGGAGTATCTTCGACTGTAAGTGTAAGTTTCATATCGTCAGCCGATGCAAAGTTTACCGCACCCAATAAGCAGGAAAAAGCAAGGCAAAGCATTACCGCAGGTTTCATATATTTACTTTTCATAAGATATAAAACCGCCTTTCCGTTTGTTTTTACATACCGAATAGATCGGCGTGTGTTCCCGTTGCGGTAGCCGAAAGTATAAGAATATCATCATAATATTGGTACATAAGCAGCCAATCGGGTTCAATATGACATTCTCTGAAATCGGACAATTTACCGCTTAACTGATGATCTTTGTATTGCTCGGGCAGGGGTTGTTTGTCGGCAAGCATATCCAAAACGGTTATCAGTTTTGACATATCCTTGCCCCGTTTTTTCATACGGCGGACATCTTTTTTCATCTTGCCTGTATATACGATACTGTACATCTTAATCCTCCAACATAGCTTTTACCGCTTCTTCTGCGGTTTTGTACGGCTTGCTTAAATTGCGGCGAAGTCTTGTGTCTTCTATCGCTTCAAGCAGTTCATCCGAAACCCTGTTATGTCTGATAGGAAAGGGTATACCGTCGTTTTCGATAGCGGCATTTATAAAAATGCGTACCGCCGTTGATGTATCAAGTCCCAAGCCCGTAAATAAGGTATCTGCCTTTTCTTTTAAACTGTCATCTATACGAATTTGTAATGTTGCCATAATAAGACCTCCTAAAAGTATTTTGTACTTTTATTATATTACAAATTCAATGACATTGCAATACAAATCATTGTTTTGCCGTTACATTTTTACTTTACTTCAATATCAACCTTTATTTCCGCTCCGTTGAATTGGTGTTGGTCTTTCAGGGAGAAACAATCGTATTTAAGCAATACGCCCTTGTACTCGCCCGCATCAAGGGGTCTGTCAAGTTCTATCTCCTCAAAAGCCATACCCGGTTCAAGCAGGTCGCTTGTCCAGATAACCTCGCCGTCAAGCACAAGGCTCATTTTGAAGTAGCAAGTATTTTCCTTTGGGTTGTATAGTTTTACTTCCTGTTTCGTCTGCCCCACCTTGAAATCAAGTTTTTCATAGCCGGGTATAGCTATGTTGGGGCTTTCTTCAATATTGCTGTAATCTCGGTCTTCTGCGTATTGTGTGGCATTGCCTGCAATTCTCGTCTTGCCCTCGTCCTTGTTTCTGTTTGAAACGAACGAGCCGACATAGAACCCGACAATCATAACCACCGCCAAAATACCGATATTGGCAATAGTTTTTATTATTTTTTTCTTGTCCATAGTTTCTTTTTCCTACGGTGTTTTTGTTCTGTTAATAAATCACTCTAATTGTTTATATCAACAACAGACGGTTTTTTATGCCGTCATAGCCTAAAACATAATAACTGTCGTTGTAGCGGGCAGAAAAGCCACAAGGATATTTTACTTTCGGTTCATATTATTGAGCTATGTAGTACATCCGATTACTACCATTAGCAATATCATAGAGATCGGCCGTGTGCTCCGTAGCTGTGGTATCTGTGCTGACGGAGTAGTGAATATCGTATCCATCATCCTGAGACGACATAATCACATATACTGTTACGTTGTCGATAGCAGCCTGATACTTGGCAAGTTCCCACGCCTGTGCGGCAGTCAGAGACGAATTGTAGGATTCGTATCCTCGACCTAAGTATTTTAGTTTGGTTACCTGATCCATAAAATTGTCGTTAATTTTAGTGAGTTTATTGTAATATGCGGGAACTGCGGCGGTTACAGTGACTGCACAGGTAGCTGTCACGCCGCTGCCGTCGTTGGCTGTGGCGGTGATGTTGGCTGTGCCTGTTGCAACTGCCGTTACTTTGCCGTCGGCATCAACGGTGGCAACATCGGTGTTGTCACTACTCCAAGTCACGGTCTTGTTGGTAGCATCGTCGGGTGTAACAGCAGTAACGCTAAGAGTTTCGTTATTGCCAACCTGAATAGAAGTCTCGGTCTTATTCAATGTGATACCCGTTACAGCAACAGCCGAACTCTCAACCTCTGCCGTAAATGTGATAGTATCGGTGTATTCGCCAGGGGCTGCATCGTCATAATTTTCTACATCAACACCGACAGCCTTTGTTGTGCCGTTCTCTGCATTTACTTCGTCAGACGTAAATTCCCAAGCCGTCGTTGCGTTTTCATCAGTATCAGTCGCTTTTAATTTGTAGCCGATACCGTCTGCAACACTCGTTGCCTTTAACTGCCAGTCATTTCCCGATGTTGCCGTAACGGAAACCTTTTTTTCGGGAGAGAATGTTGTTTCAAGACCTGCTTTATGCTCTACCTTTATACCATCTGTTGCATTAAAGCCTGCTTGTGCAACATTTACTTCCGCAGGTACGGTCAAAACATATTCCGTATCATACGGATCTGCGACCGTAAGTTTGACCGTTGTTGTGCCGTCTGCAAATACTCCGCTGCAAACCGCTCCTGCTGTTAATGCTCCTGTGAGTGCAAATGCCATTGCTTTTTTAAACTTCATAATGTTTGCTCCTTTCTACGTATTTTGCTGTGTTATTGTACCTCATAGGTTATACTTGTGCTAACTTTATCTGTTGCAGGAGTAAATGACCCACTTGGAAGATAGATAAATCCATCGCCGCCAAAGGCTGCGTAGCCCGAATATATTTTTATCAAGCTATACCTGTTTGACATATCATTCCAAGTTTCTCCGTCATAAAATTCAACTGTCAGCTTATCACCCGAATACGGTCCTACAAGTTCGTTGGTCTTCAATACTTCGGGAACGGTTATAGAAACAGATTCACTTGCTGCATTTTCATCGGTTTCTTTAACACGAATTTGTACTGTACCTGCGGGCAATGAACCGATCGTGCCGTTTGCCGCAACATCATTCCAAGTTGTACCATTATCTGTCGAGTATTCCATTAAAGTTGTTATATTGCTGTTTGACAGAGTGCTTTTACCGTTTGACGGTGCAAATGTGCAGTCAGCTTGAGCAATGTTCGGAGTGTTGGCAGGAGTTTTTGTCGGTGCCGTAGTTTCTACCTCCGCCGTAAATGTGATAGTATCTGTATACTCGCCTGCATCTGCGTTGTCATAATTTGCTACATCAACACCAAGAGCCTTTGTTTTGCCGCCGTCTGTGTTTACATCTTCTGCCGCAAATTCCCAAGATGTTGTTGCATCCGTATCATCTGCCGCAGATTTTAAAGTGTAGCCGATACCGCTGTCAATACCCTCTGCCTTTAACTGCCAGCCGTTTGTAGATGTTGCCGAAACAGTTACCTTGCTGTTGGGATTGAATGTTGTTTCAAGTCCGCTCTTGTGTTCGACCTTTAAACCGCTTAATGCGTTAAAGCCCTTGTTTTCAACTGTTAGGTCGGCAGGAATAGTCATTACATAGTCCGTATCGTACTTTTCCGCAACCGTAAGTTTGACCGTTGTCTGGTTGCCGTCTGCAAACACTCCGCTGCAAACCGCTCCTGCCGTTAATGCACCCGTGAGTGCAAATGCCATTGCTTTTTTAAACTTCATAATGTTTGCTCCTTTCTTTTGTGAAATTATGTTTTTTTCTTTCCGAAAATGTTTCAAAACAATAAAAGCACACCCTAATAGATATTTTCATCATATAGAGTGTGCTTTTGATATATTATTATTTACCTGTGAAAAGGGCATAGCTATGCCGCTTGCTTGCTTGCTTGAGAATACACTAATCGGCATAAGCTGTCAACCCCTTTTTCAAATATTTTTGCAATTTTTTATTGCCGTATTATTTCAAAAACATTTCCGAAATATTACTATGGTTTAATTTTAACAAAAATTTTACAATTTGTCAATGAAAAATAATCACTTTATTTACCCACTTTATCAACAAGATTTACCATTCCCGCCTTTTCTCTTTCTGCATATTTCATAGTCATATACGCACCGCCCGAATTATTCTCGACCCAAAACACCGTCAAATCGCTTTTGTCAACTATCCACCTGTTGCGTACTTGTATAGCCTGTTTTGGGTATACCTTGTCACTTTCGGGGCATAAAATAATATAATCGTAGTATTTCTTAAAATCTTCCGCATTTTTGGTATATTCAGCCTTTTCATACGGCATTACCCACGTTATATCACATCTATGCTCGGCGTAGCTGTGCTGTGCTTTTTTGACCGCCGATGTGGCTATTTGGTCAAAATCCCCGTCACGCCCGACCATAAATTCCACAAATTCGTGTTCGTGTATCAGCTTGTAAATAAGATCGTCTACCATATTTTCCGCAAGACAAAAGTGTTCCACTCGTCTATGTCCAAAAAATGATACCGTATATACTTCCAACATATTTTGCATAACAGCCTCCTTTGAAACCCTGTTTTTATTTTGTATAGGATTTCGGAGTGCGGTTTTATGGGCAAAACTTCACTCTGTTCTATTGACTATTACACAAAAATTTCTTATAATGTTAGATATAAAGTTGTGGAGTATGTACAGATAAAAATTTTTCCTTTAAAGCATACAATATCGGACTTTTTGGGCAGTTTGCCGCTTTCTTCCAATTCGTGCATCATTCTGTAAAATGTGGTCTTTTGACAGCCGATAACTTCCATAGTTTCCAAACGCCCGATCTCCTTGTTTTTGTATTTGATAAACACATCTATATATTCATCTGTTGAGAAAATAACAGGTCTGCCGAATTTTACGCCCCTTGCCTTTGCTGCCGCAATACCCTCCGCCTGTCGCTGACGGATATTCAATCGCTCATTTTCCGCTACATAGCTTAATAATTGGAGAACGATGTCCGAGATAAGCGTTCCTATCAAGTCCTTATTCAAACTTGTGTTCAAAATCGGCATATCAAGCACGATTATATCTGCACCCTTTTCCTGCGTTATATACTGCCATTGTTTTATAACATCCTTGTAACTCCTGCCGAGCCTGTCAATGCTTTTGATAACTAAAACATCGCCCTTTTTCAGCTTTTTGAGCATACGCTTGTAATTGGTTCGTTCAAAATCTCTGCCGCTTTGCTTATCCGTGTAAATAGCCGATTTTGGCACACCGTATTCCGTTAAGGCTATTATCTGCCTGTCCTCGTTTTGCTGTGCAGACGATACCCTTGCATAGCCAATATAATTATTATCCATATTTTTTAACCCCTTTCGCCCCGAAATGTCGGGGTATTTTTATATTTGTACCATATAATGATACAAAAATATGTGACAATTCGAGTATTATTTTTTTCGCAGAAGTTTCGGTGCGATAAAAAGGGAAAAATAAACTTTAACAAATATCAAACATATTTTCGAGATAAACTTTGTTAAACCTCTATAAATCGAAACTAAATTCGGTTTTTGTATTGAAAATAATATTTGCGGGTGGTATAATACCAATACCATATAAGAAAGGCGGCGAGGTAATGGACAGAATTTATATAGCAATAGATTTAAAGTCTTTTTACGCATCTGTAGAATGTGTCGAGCGCAAGTTAGATCCGCTTACCGCCCACCTTGTAGTGGCGGACGAGAGCCGAACGGAAAAAACCATTTGCCTTGCGGTTACACCTGCTTTAAAGGCTTATGGAATATCGGGACGGGCAAGGTTGTTTGAAGTGTATCAGCGCATAGCTGAAATTAAAGCTATGACGGGAAAAACGATTGATTTTATTATTGCACCGCCGCAAATGAAGAAGTATATACAAGTTTCATCGGATATTTACAGTATTTATTTGAAATATATATCTGCGGAAGATATACACGTTTACAGTGTGGACGAGGTCTTTATTGATGTGACGGGGTATTTGCACCTTTACAAGAAAAATGCCCACGAAATAGCCGTTATGCTGATACAAGATGTTTTGAAAAAGACGGGAATAACGGCTACCGCAGGCATAGGCACAAATTTGTACCTTGCAAAGATAGCTATGGATATATATGCAAAGCACAAGCAAGCCGACAAGGACGGGGTGCGCATCGGCTACCTTGACGAATATAAATATAAGCGTTATATGTGGCAGCATACGCCCATAACTGACTTTTGGCAAGTGGGACGAGGTACGGCAAACAGGCTTGAAAGACAATGTATTTACAATATGGGAGAATTGGCAAGGGCAAGCCTTAACAATGAAATTATGCTGTATAGGACTTTCGGCATAAATGCACAGATCTTGATAGACCACGCTTGGGGCATTGAGCCGACCCTAATGGAAGATATTAAAAACTACAAGCCTACAACAAACTCACTATCTGCGGGGCAAGTGTTACAATGCCCGTATTCCGCCGAAAACGCCCGTATAATTGTTTTTGAAATGTCGGACGGGCTTGCGCTTGACCTTGTGCGCAAGCGACTGGTTACGGGCAGTTTAACAATGGATATAGGTTATGACCGAGAAAATGTTGACAAGGGCATATATACGGGTGTCATCCGCATAGACGGTTACGGGCGATCTGTCCCCGAACACTCGCACGGCACAATACGGCTTGAAAGAGAAACCAATTCTTCACGGGATATTATCACAGGCGCATTAACTTTGTATGACAGGATAATAGACCGAGCCTTGACGATAAGGCGCATAACTATATATGCAAATAAGGTCATAGACGAAAAAAGCGTTATACAGCAGTTAGATCTATTTACGGACTTCGGGCAGGCGGCAAAACAGAAAAATTTACAGCTTGCCGAATTAAGCATAAAAAGCAGATATGGCAAAAACGCCATTTTGAAAGGGATAAACTTTTTAGAGGGAGCGACCGCACGGGAAAGAAACGGTCAAGTAGGCGGTCACAAAGCGTAAGGGGGCTTTTCTATGGAATTTCAGTTTTATGATATAATAAATAAGTCCTGTCCCGTACACATAAACGACAGTTTGGCGGCAAAATACCCACGAATGCCGCGCCAAGACCGAGCCAAGATTTTTGCGCCCTTTGCCGCCCTGCACGGTCACGCAGAACAGACACACGCACAGGAGCGCATCACGGTTGAGCGAATTGAATTGTCGCAGGACAGTATAGACGAGATAAACATTATTATTCAAGATATGGAAGAAAAAATCGACTTGAAACAGACGGTAAAAGCTGCCGTTACCTATTTTGTACCCGATACGGAAAGAACAAACGAGGGATACTATGCTACCGTTAAGGGCAAGATTGATAAAATTGACGTTACCTTTGGGAAAATGCTTATTGACGGACAAATCATCAACTTTGACGATATTTATAATATTGCTGTAAAATAGAAATCGGGGAGTGCAATGCTCCCCGTCTGCAATTTATTTCTTTGATAACAGTTTTTTGTATGTCAAATCAATTCCGAAAGCACCTAAAGGCGCAGTTACAAGAATAGCAATGACCGATACCGTCAATACGATATTGCCGCAGGAAAGTCCCATTGCAAGCGGCAACGAACCTATTGCTGCTTGTACGGTTGCTTTAGGGGTATATGCTATCATACAAAATAATTTTTCTTTGATATTAAGTTCTGTTTTGAACAAACATACAAAAACGCCTGCCATTCTGAACAACAACACAAAAAATATAAGTATAACCGAATTTAAGCCAGCGTTTACAAGACTATCCACAGCCACAGCCGCACCTACCGAAACAAACAAAAATATTTCGGCAGCAGCCCACATTTCATCATATTTTTGGGCTAATATTTCGGCAAGTTCGGTTTTCTTGTCTTTGATACCTATTCCAAGACACATAACGGCTATTAGTGCCGCAAATGGTAAAGATATACTGTTCTCAATATATGTAAGTATGAAAGAAAGCGAAAGCAGAATTATTGTTTTGATTGTATTATTTACTTGTACATTTTCAAAATAAAATATTAGTATAACAGCAAGCAATAACCCCACAATAGCACCTATGAATATCGAAATAGGAATATTCACAAAACTTGTTACCGATATTTTTTCACCCTGCGCAAGCGACGTAAAAGTGGTAAACATCACTATCACAAAAACATCATCAACAGACGCACCTGCAAGTATCATCTGCGGTATGCCCTGTTTTGTTCCATATCCATCATCTATAAGTTTTATCATTCTCGGTACGATCACCGCAGGTGAAACAGCACCAACAACAGCACCTAAAATCAAGGCATCAAGCCGAGATAAATTTAAAAGCGGCGGCGCAAGAATAAACATACCTAAAATTTCAAAACAAGCAGGGAGAAAGCACATCAAGATCGCAGGTCTGCCGACCTTTTTTAAATCAGCTATGTTAAGTTTTAGTCCCGCCCTTAATAAAATTATTATCAATGCAATTTTTCTTATATCCGCAGATATATTTAAAACCGAAACATCAATAAGGTCAAATACATACGGTCCGATTATTATTCCCGAAATTATCATACCGAATAAACTCGGCAAATGAATTTTTTTAAACAGCCAACCCGAAAACAATCCCGAAAGCATTATTACGGCAAAACTTATCAGCATAGTAAAACCTCCCTTAAAATGCAGAAAAGCTGATAATTTCTGCATCAAAATAAAAATGCAGAAGTCATCAGCTTTAAAAGCGGTTTAAGCAGTTATGCTATGGGAGAACCTCATTCCCAATAAATTATTATACAATTATAGTATCACATTATTTTCTGTTTGTAAATAAAAAATTCCAAAAATCAGTTATTTATGTAGTTTAAAACATCATCAATAGATTTTCCGCTTGCAGCAAGCGCATCAAGAATTTTCTGATTATCAGCCGCCTGTTTGTCTTTCTTTAATTGCTTTAATTCGTCCTTTGCTGTTTTAAGCTGTTCGGAAAGGCTGTCAATTTCAGCTTGCTTGTTTGCGATTTGTTCCTCAATGCTTAAATTTGCTTTTGCTTTTCTTGCCATTAGTCATATAGTCCTTTCTTTGATTATTTGATAAAAATATTATATCGTTATATATGTAATATGTCAATAATTATTGTTAAATACAAAAAAGCGGCGGCACAAGGGAAGTTATACCCAAGTACCGCCATAATTTATGCCAATTTATGTTTTAGCTGATTTTGTATTCTGTAATATGTGCTTTGCGCGCAGCCGATGCGTTCCATAGCCTGTTTAGGTGTTAATTCTTTCGCCTTGACTTTTGCAAATATCGGCGCATATTTTTCTATATCGTAGGTTTTGGGTCTGCCAAACTGTACACCCCTTTCCTTTGCCGCCGCTATGCCCTCCGCCTGCCGCTGTTTTATGTTTATTCGTTCATTTTCCGATACATAACTTAAAATCTGTAATACCATATCGGCAACAAACGTGCCGAGCAAATCTTTGTGTTGACTTGTATCGAGGAGGGGCATCTCTATAACCTTAATATCAGCCCCGATCTCTTTTGTTATATACTGCCATTGTTTGATAATATCCTTATAGTTCCTGCCGAGCCTGTCTATGCTTTTAATAATAAGCACATCGCCCTTATGCAGTCTTTTTAAAAGTCTGCGGTATGCAGGGCGGTTAAAATCTTTTCCACTCATTTTGTCGATAAGTATGTTTTCGGGCTTTATGCCGTATTCCTTTAAAGCTATAAGCTGCCTATCGGTATTCTGTTCTTTTGTTGAAACTCTCACATAAGCAAAATTTATAAAAATCACTCCTTTTCCGTTTAATTATGCCGTTTTGCTTGACTTATACAAGCCCTTTTTGTTAAAATATCTATACCAAAGTCCTCAAATATAACTTTGGGAGGTGCTGCCATACGGCAAACACTAAAAAAGCCGCTTAAACATTGAATTACATCAAAGTTAAGCGGCATTTCTTTTTATACTGCTAAATCATCTGTTGAAATATCGTTGTTTTGGCGTTCTTCTTCGGGAAGTATCTCCGAGTTATCATCGTCAATGGATAATTCCTTATTCAGCCTTGCAAGTTCGACCTGTTTATCCTCTAATTCCTGTGCAAATTCAAACGGCACATCGACCTGTGACTTTGCGACCTCAAGCTGATTTTCGGCTGTTGCAAGTGCCTTTTCGTTGCCGCTTAAATGGTTTGCAATATCGTTGAGAGCGTTGTCTATACGGGTCAAGTTACCGTAAACATCGCTGCCGAGTTCGACTTTATGGGATATTGCACCCTTTAAAGTAGCATAATATTTTTGTTGAACAAAGTCTATTGACAAGTCAAAACCTCTGTATTCGCCTATAACTGCCCCTGCAGTTTCAAGGTTTAAGGATTTCATAGCATCTAACAGAGCCTGTCCTGCCTCTTTCTTTTCGGTGTAGGTCTTGCCTTTTACAGTCATAGAGGTAAATTCCGAAGATCGTGTACTTTCAACGGCGGCAATATCGGTTTTCAAGCCCTCGATCCTTTCTTTGAGTGTTGTTATCTTCTGCGGTAAAGTTACAGCAATATCTTCTTGCAGCTTGCACTTGTTGTCTTGATATTGACTAAATACCATTGACAAACGTGTTACGTCCATTTCCAACTCCATTTTCTGCTTTATACGGGTATCTCCCGATGCTATCGCTTTCATTTCCGCATAGGAAATTACGGTTGCATCTACATCCTCGGCAATACGGGCAGGGTTTTGCGAGGTCATTATCTGCGCTATGAATTTCATTTTTGTTTCCAAAAGCTGATACATATACGCATCAAATGTACCCTCTGTTATGTAGTTATAAATATCTACCTCATCATTGGTGTTGCCCTGTCTGATAATTCGTCCCTCACGTTGTTCAAGATCGGCAGGACGGTACGGCACATCAAGGTTATGCAAAGCCGTTAAAAGCTGTTGACAGTTTGTACCCGTTCCCATTTTACCCGTTGAACCTAACAATACTCTAACTTCGCCCTTGCTTACCTTTGCAAATAGAGCAAGTTTTTGTGCATCGGTCTTGCAATCGTGAATAAAGGCAATTTCCTTTTCGGGTATGCCCTTATCAATCAGCTTTTGCTTTATATCGTTGTAAACATCAAAGCTGCCGTCTGCCTTTGGTGTAGCCAAGTCCGAAAAAATCATCTGCGTACCTTTTTTATCAGCCGTGTTTTGCCATATATCAAAAACATTCTGTACACATACATTGACTTTACTGTTCGGATCGTCGGGTAAAACATCGTTCATCAATCTTTGGTCTAATGCCATTAAACGCCCCTCATTGACAATTTTAAGCATATTATCTCTTTTGGGGTCAATACCGCCGAGCCTTATTTTCCTTGCACGTTCAGCAAGTTCGGTCACAGTCTGCTTTATAAAATCGGATGCAGGCGTTTTAACGATATGCCTGTTTGCCGTAGGTACGGGCAAGTCTAAATCGGCAGCCGTTTTTATATCGGCTACCATACGGAAAAGTGCCATAAGTTCGGGAAGATTGAAGAATTTAGCCATTCTTGTTTTCTGCTGATAGCCCGTACCCTCTGGGGCAAGTTCCAAAGTGTGCTGAATTTCCGTAAAGTTTCCTGCCCACGCATCAAACATATTTAAGCCCATTTCTTTCAATATGTCCTGCTGCAAATATGACATCATTACATACAGTTCCGAGATTGAATTTGAAATTGGCGTTCCTATAATTACACCCTATCTATGAAAACAAAAGTCGATTTTGTACTACATAGGGGGAATAAAAATATATGGGAAGATTTAGAAATGAAAGGATAAATGTAAGATTAGCAGATTTTGAAAAAGAGATATTTTATAAGCAGATGAAACGTGCGGGACACAAAAATGTTACCGATTTTATAATGACAGCGATATGCAAACATCATTCCACGGTGGTCGATACTACGCCCATACTTGAAATAAAGGGCGAATTAAATAGGATCGGCTGTAACGTAAATCAGCTTGCAAAAGTGGCGAACAGCACTCAAAGCATATATGCCGATGATGTTGAAATGCTGCGCAACAATTTAACTGCTGTGCAGGACTTGGTTGAAAAAGCCTTTCAGATGTGTGTTGAAGGGAGGAAGATTGACTGTGGCGTACACGAAGATAATGCCGATACGGACAAGCTCTCACTTGCAGAAAGCGTTTGAATACATTGAAAATCCCGACAAGACAACAGAAAAGGTGTATGTGTCAAGCTATTTGTGTGACAGCCGTACCGCCGTTGAGGATTTTCGGGAGATACAGCGGCTTGCACGAAACGGCGGCAACAATTACGCCCAGCACATCATACAATCATTTTCAACGGAAGATAAGATAACGCCCGAAAAGGCACTTGAAATCGGGGAAGAACTTATCAGGCGTATGTTTCCCGAACATCAATATGTTATCGCCGTTCACAGCGATACGGAGCATATTCACGTTCATACGATACTTAACTCCGTAAATTTTTATACGCATAAAAAATTGCGCAGTAACATAGGTACGGTCTACAAGCTGCGGCAGATAAGCGATGAATTGTGTGCGGAAAACGGGCTTATTGTAATCGACAAGACATTTAAAAACATCAGAAAGCGAATGAAAGAAGCTATTGACAGGTCTATAAATGAAGCGAATTCGTTTTATGAATTTCTTGAACTTATGCAAAGGCGGCAGTATGAAATACGTTATGATGAACATTTGTCTTTTAAATTATGTGGGTATGACCAATATTTTCGTGTCGATACTCTCGGAACGGCTTATAAGGATATAGCAATACACCGCCGCTGCGCAAACCATACGGAAGTCGAAAACAAGCGTATTCAGCCTTATATGAAACATTTTACACCGTCAACACACAAAAGCCGCTTAAAAGCAAAAATTGATTGGGGTATGCGCGAGTGCAATAGTTTTGATGAATTATTGGAATACTTGAAAAAGCAAGGAATTGAGGTCAAGCAAGGCAAGCACTTGGCAATAAAGCCGAAAGACGGACAGCGTTTCAGACGTATTGAGAAGTTAGGCGAACAGTATACGGAAGAAATGCTGCACCTTTACTTTGAGGACAGAGAGAGATACAATATCCGCAAGGCTAAAATAGACAGTCAATTTGGCAGACTTCTTCCGCCGCACGAAAAATACGGCAGCCGATATATCGCTGTGGAAAATATAAATACGCAAATAAGAATGATGAATTTTATGAGCGAACACGGCATAAAAACACAAGCAGATTTGCTTGAAAAAATCGACAAGGCAAAGCACCGTATTGAAGTTTATGAAAGGGATATTCAAGACCTGCGCACACAGGGCGATAAATTAAAAACCGTAATATCTGCGGAAGAAGATAGGGACAGAACACGCAGAATATACAGAGATTGGCAAAGTATGGAAGATAACCCCTCACAAAAAGAGATATACCGTATAAGAAATTATAAGGAAATTTATAGGTATCAACGTGCGGAGGCGGTTCTCAACCATTATAAGCTGAAAGATCCCGTTTTGCTTGACTGGCACGAACGAAATCAGCGTGTGCGGCGGCATAATGAAAATATGGAAGAATACCAAAAGAAATTGCAGGACGAGCAAGATAGCCTGCGCCAATATGAAATATTGTATGAAAATCTGCGGTATATTGCAGGAGATAAACCCGAAATTGAGGAAGATACGCCCGAAATCGAGGAAGAAGAACGCACAACAAGGCGGTCATATAATTATTGGGACAGATAATGTTCTTTCGAAAAATCTCCCGAAATTTCCTTGCAATATAATGACATACAGGTTATAATATAAATAGAAAGAGAGGAACGGTTATGAACGTAACGGAAGAAACAAAATCAAAATATATAGCCAAAGACTCGGTATTCAGAAACTTGTTCGGAATAAAGAAATATGCAGCACAGTTATATATGGCACTGCACCCAGATGAGACCGTGACCGAAGATGATATTGAACACGTTACCCTTGAAAGCGTGATTATGGCTACACTATACAATGATGTGGGCTTTAAAGTCAAGGATAAAATCATAATGTTGGTGGAACAGCAATCCACTTGGACAGAAAATATTGCGGTGCGTATGCTTGTGTACCTTGCCGAAACATATTATGATTATTTTAAAGATACAAAACAATCACTTTATGATGAACCAAAGGTAAAAATGCCGAAACCAGACCTTTACGTTTTATACACGGGTACAGACAAGAAAAATGTACCGCCGTATATTTCGTTGTCGGAATCATACTTGGGCGGCGATAACTCCGTACTTGATTTTAAGGTAAAAGTCGTAACAGACGGTAAAGACGGCGATATTATTCAGCAATATGTACGTTTTACCAAAATTTACAATGAACAGGTAAAACTGTACGGCAGGAACGCAAAGGCAGTATACGAAACTATAAGAATTTGTGAAGATGAAAATGTGTTGGCAGACTATATGAAATCTCGTGAAAGGGAGGTGTCAGGAATTATGTTAGCTTTCTCGGATGTTACAAGCGAACTTAATTTGTATGTTGACAGTAAGGTAAGGACGGCAGAAGCAAAGGGCGAAGCCAAAGGAGCGTTATCCACCCTTGTTGACCTTGTAAAGAAAAAATTGTTGTCGGTTTCTCAAGCGGCAGAACAGGCAAATATGACCGTTGAAGAATTTGAAGAAAAATCGGGACTTAAAGACGAATAATCAAACACTATCCCCTGCATAGCAGATGTAATTCTGTTATGTGGGGGATTTTTTTGTTTTATCCCCAATTCTCGCAGCTGAAAAAGTTTTATGCCGTTTTATGTTTTACGGGATAAATATGTCGGTTTCTGTTCACACAATATTAACAAAATTGTAATTTTCTGAAAAAAATCAATAGACAAAAAGCTGATTTTATGTTATAATCATAACAATATACAAAAATATATTACGGAAAAAGTTTTTAACAAATTATGCAAAAAATTTTTCCAAAGGGGGTTGACAAGTTATGAAAAAGACTTTATTCTCAAGCAAGCAAGCAAGCAAGCAAGCAAGCGGCATAACTGCGCCCTTTTCACAGGCAAATAATACATTATTAAAAGCACACTCTATCAGATAATTAAATCTTTTAGGGTGTGCTTTTGTTGTCTTTGTCTGCGGAACAACAAATCTAAAAAAGGAGATGATGATATGCTAAAAAAGCGAACAAGATTTGTTGCTTTACTGCTTGCGTTGACCATAGCGGCACCCAATGTCGTATGGGCGGATACGGGGCAGGAAATTGATGTATCTGGGTTAAGGGTGAGCGAGGCTTTTGCCGCAAAGCACCCCAACGGTATGTTTGAAGTGCTTTCGCCGTACATTACAACGGGCGAGGGCAAGGAGTTTGATTTTTATGTTTTAAGGCGCGGTGGCACGGAGGGTGCGGCAAGCGTGAACATAAAGGCGGTCGAAATTTCCGCAAAATACGGCGAGGACTTTATTTTGCAGGAGAGAGATGCGCTCGGATTTTATCACGATCTTGAAAAGAGCGAGGACACACCGACCTTATATGAAGCGCAGATAGAGCAAAACAAGGATATTTTGTTCACAACGGACAGACTTGCATCGGGTGCGGCACTTGATGTTTACGGTATTGACGATATAGCATCGGGTGCGGCTTTGGAAGTTGCGGACGGTGAAACGGTTGTTCCCGAAAGTACGGAAACGGCGGAAGTTTCTGACGATACAAACACCGAAACGGCAGTTCCCGAAAGCATAGGTACAAACGTAACCATTGACGATGCGTTAAAGCAGGAGGAAGAAGCCCCTGTTGTTGCTTATTCGGACGATATGGGCGGCTACACTTCCGCACTTCACAAAATGCGTGATGAGGCTACGGGCAAGACCACACCTACCGTAAGCGATTCGGCGACATACTCGCTTGACGATCTTTTTGAAACAAAGGACAAAGAACAAGTACAGCTTATGAATGATGCGGCGGAGGCTTTTGACGGTCTTTCATACACCGTTGATTTCAAGGATGGCGAGGCGTACAAGATAATCCACGTCAAGATAACGGATGATGATGTATACGAGGCGCAGGAGGCTTTTGAACTTGCGCTTTTTGACCCGACAAACGGTGCGGAGATAGGCGAGCAGAACGCAAGCGATGTTATAATAGATGATGACGAAAAGGTCGAAAAGTGCGACATAAGTTTTGCGCTTGAAAATTATCAGGCATTTTCGGACTCGGACGGTGTGACGGTCGTTTTAAAGCGCGAGGGCAATGTAAACGATTATGTAAGCGTTTATGTTTCCACCCTTGCCGACACCGCAAAGGCAGACGAGGACTACACCCCCGTTATGGGCGATATAATGTTCCTGCCCGGCGAGACCGAAAAGAAAATATTTGTGCCGATATTAAAGGATAACCTTGCGGCAAAAGACCTTACGGAAAGCCTGTATTT
The DNA here is from genome assembly GCA_017460805.1 of Bacillota bacterium. Taxonomy (GTDB): domain Bacteria; phylum Bacillota; class Clostridia; order Lachnospirales; family CAG-274; genus RGIG4310. The sequence goes on from JAFUAF010000062.1 coordinate 22,431, forward strand.
CGACATTACCGCAGAAACGGAAGATAATGCAAACATTACGGGCAAGAGTACCCGTGTGGAGATACTTCCCTTTGCCAACAATGATAACAAATCGCTTATAAATGTAAGCGGGGATGCAGAGGTAAAAGCATATTCCGATGAAGATGCGCCGATTGAAGCGTTTGCTGCAAGTTCGGAATATTTTAAAGTTTTAGATGATTGCAATGCATCTAAATCTGTCGCATGGAATAAAGAATGCACATGGAAACCCGCATGGTATCAATATAATGACCTTACCGGTGTTGAATATGTGGAATGGGAATGGAAAAACGATATAGAAAGTTCGTCTTATAACAGCAGGCAGATAAGTTATTTTGGTTTAGACGATTATGAAGTATCAAAATATAAGGGCTGGAGCAATTGGGAGAAAAAATCTATATCTTCCGAAACAATGGCAGAAAAAGGTCTGCGCAAAGCGGGTGTTAAAACCTGGATGGGCTTATTCGTTTCTACCGATAACAAGATGGATTTGTCGATAAGAAATGCCAGAGCCTATTATACCGAGTTCAAATTTTTGACACAGGCTCCCGATAAAATGACGGCTTATGTATATAACGGAACGACCGAAAATGACCGTATAAAAGAAGCGGATATTACATTTACACCGGGTACTACATGGACTTCGACCTCAACTTTTACAAGGGGAAGCAATATCGGTACAAGTGGTTTTCTTAATGAGGAGGGCAGACAATACGGCTGCTCTGTAAAAGATGTTGCGCTTACGGGTAACGGTAATAGTAAAACAATATCGTGTGGCTACTTTAATGTGTACAGCGATTTTATTAAGAACTATATTTACAACGGAGACCAGTCAAAGAGTACGCTTACTGCAAAAGCAAACTTTGAAAGAACCGAAAAGGTAAGCAAAATACATATTGACAAATATGAAAATGGTGTTGTTAAACTTGGCGATAAGGTAATAAACGATACCGACCTTACAAGCAGTGCGTGGTATAAAGGCGATAAACTCCGTCTTTCCATTTCTCCAAATCAAGGTTATCACGTTGCAAAAATAACCGCAGGCGGAAGAACTTACAAACAAGGTGAGGATATTTCTCTTGAAAACAATATGACAATTAAGGTCGAGTTTGCAAGGGACGATAACTACGTAATTGTCACTCACGATTATGTAGGAACTTATGCTAACGAAGATCTTGATGTAAATAAAAAACGCGGCATTGTTTTCAGCCCGTTGTTAGCTGATGAATATGAACAAAAAACAACAAGCATAGAGCCTATAACGAGAGAACAATTCCTTGCGAAGTATAATTACAATCGTGCTTCTATGACTAACGAAAAAAATGAAATATTGCTTTCTCATTATAAAAAATATGTTGAGGATAACGGCTTGGTAGATAAGTTTACAAATGAGATACCGGAAGGATATCTTCGTTGTAAGGGTTATTTAAGCAGTAATGATCGTATCGGTTCAAATGTTAATTTTGACTATAAATCAAAATTAACAACACCGGATTACGAAATACTTATCCCTTACTTTCAATACGGTAGTGTGTCGCAGGCTGTTTATGAACGAGGACTGTATAGCGTTCAAAATGCCCTCTATTTAGAATGTGTGTATTATCTTCGTAATAGCCGCAAGTACAGAGATTATTTGATAGATAATTTAGATATACATCTTGAATATGGTTATTATGAAGCTTATTGGATGGTTTCTTATAACGGCAAAAAAATCACTGCAGATAGCGAAAATAATTTGTTTAGAAAACTTTGCCTTGAAATGTATTACGATAATTTTGCACATACCGAAGATTTTGTAAACATGGCATTGAATCTTCCAACAGTTACCATATCGGGAGATACAAAGTATTATTTTGATTTTTCCAAAAAATCAGATATGGAAATTTTAGCGTTAGCAATGGTTCCTGATGGTTTCTTGAGAAATAGTATACCGAATTTTGATGAACACAGTATACTTTTGGAATACATCGAACCGCAGTATCAGGAATATCTAAAGGAAATTGAAGCCCAAAATGCCGCAGCTGCCAGAGAAGCAGCAATTTATGCAACCGGAAAATTTGCAATAAACAACCTCACAACAGGCGATACGGTAAACCTTATGGCGGAGCTTGAGGACGGTTACACCTGTGTATGGTTATATAACGATGATGCAAATTACATTGATGAAACGGATCAGCCGATATACACCATCCACGTTGGCGACAGTTTCAGTTTTGATGTGCAGAACAAGGCGGCGACGGTCAAGTATTACTTTGTACCGATAAACAGCAGACTGCCCGATACTTTTATACACGGACGTGTTATAAGACCCAATCAGACATTAAGAACACCGAGCAGCGAAAGATTGAACATAAACGACAGTTCAACATATCAGGCTGTACAGGGTATGGATATTACGATAGGTTCTATCGACCCTTATGCAAAGGGCGAAATAAACGGAAAGACCTATTATCCGACAACGCAGACCGATGCGAACGGCTACTTTGATGTGCTTGTTCCGCACGGTATGGAAGGTCTTATGACCAACCTTATATTTGCAAACGGCGAAAAGACCTTTGTAAAACACGCAGTTATCCTTAATAAAGACAGCAAGAAAAATCAGACGATAATCTTTGCTATCCCCTATCAGGATGACAATATATGGGTAAGAAGTTTTAATTTTGAAAACTGTGACGAAAGCAAGCAGGACGGTATTGCCGTATCGGACAAAAATATTACCCTTACCGCACAGCTTGACATTGCGGACGGTTATGCGGTTAATAAAGTAGTCCTTAGAAGCTACAACTGCAAGGGCGGTCTTGTAAAGGCTTGGGAGATGAACCCGCAGGGCGGCGGCAAGTACCAGTCCACCTTTAACGCAAAGGAATATTTAAAAGACGGCGGCAGACTTACCATAGAGCCTTATGACGGCTACGGCAGAGGTGTCGGTCAGGTGGAATCGGGCTGTATCTTTACCGAGCCGCCCGTACCTACCGATGTTGAAATGCCCGCAATGCCCGATTTAGGCGGTGCAAACCTTGATACTGTCGGGGAATTTGCCCCCGAACTCGATACGGGCAATTACACAATGCAAAAGGAAAAATCCGATTATACCACAACGGACAAAGGCACACCCTTTGAAATTGCAATTTTGGGCGGAAGCAAGGTAAAAACCGAGATAAAGCAGATGGCGGACTACTCGACACCCGAGAAAAACCCGTTTATCAGCGGTACGGCGGCGGAGCGTGTCAATACACTTACGGCAGTTATAGACCCGCTGGCACAGAATGTCAATATTGCGGGCGCAACGGGCGCATCGGGCTCAAACACAGCCTCAAAGCCCTCGGATATGGGTACGATAGGCGCAAAAGGCGGCAAACTTTCACATAGTGTGGGGCTTGATATAGGTTTCTATATCCGTCTTAACAAAATAACCGATGAAAAAGGCACAAAATATTATTTTGAGCAGATGTATATAATCATCGGCGCAAACCTTAACATACAAAAAGATTTTCAGATATTTATAGGCCCCGTTCCGTGCTATATCACCATAAAAGGCGGTATAACGATAAAGGGTATTATCGGTATGATACCCAATAAGGATGTAAACAGCCTTATTGAATTTGACGGTATAAAGATGAAACAAGCCGACTTCTTTAAAGAGGGCGGAATGGATGTTGCGGGCACTTTCCTTGTTAAACCGAGATTTTCACTCGGCGCGGGCGTTGGTGTGCGCGGTGCCGTTTCTGTCGGCGTAAGCGGCAATGTAACGGTAACTATCGTTTATCAGCCGTGGACGGACGGCGCAGGCACTATACAATTCTCGCTTAATGTGGATATAGACTTGGGTCCGATACCGCTTACATTTGAAATAGCACAGGTAACCTACGGTTTGTTCTATACCGAAAATTATCAAAAGAATTATTGGCTTGATTTCAGTCAGGCGGAAAATGCGATAGACTTTGACAACTATCTTAAAACACTTTCCGTTGATGATGAGACCACAGTAAACGGTTCTATGAACAAAATCGCAAGAGGTCACGGAAATACGCTTGAAACACCTGTAAGAGCGTTCAGTGCAGACGAAGAAAGCGAAAGCCCGATAAGAGCATTTGCCGAAAACGAATTAAGGGGCACATTAAAGCACCCGAAGCCGCAGTTACTGCATTTAAGCGGCAAAAAGCAGATAATGTTCTACTTGGGCGACGACCTTTCAAGAGATGTTTATGACGGTCAGGCGGTCTATTATGTACTGTATGACGGAAATGACTGGGGACAGCCCGCAAAAGTCGATGACGACGGCACGGCAGACCTTGATTTTAACGCAGTACAGGCAGGCGACAAGGTTATACTTGTACACAGCGATCTGAATAAACAGTTCGGCGGCAGCCTTTCCGATGTTCCCGAATACCTTAACAGCGCAGATATGAGCGTTATAGTATTTGACGAAAACGGAAATAAGGGCGAAGAAAAGAAACTTACAACAGAGGATAATTTCTCTAACTCTATGCCAAGAATAGCTTATGACGAAAAGACAGGCAGAACGCTTATAGCTTATCTTGCAACCGATTACAGCGATTCAAGAGCAGATTTCGGTTACAGCACAATGGGCGAGTTAAGCAGTTTCCTTAACAATTCCTACGGAACTGTTTGCTACAAGATGCTCGATAAAGATCTTAACGAAGTGGGCTATTCACAAAACGAAGTGACATACCTTGCTTATGAAGAACATTACGGCGAGGGCTCACTCGATAATCAGCGTTTTGTTCCTTTGGCGGCAGATACGCTTAATGTAAACGAAATGACGGCAAACGCTTTTGAGGATAAGGTTTATATAACCTATACCGTCGATACGGACGGAAACTCCGAAACAAGCGAAGATATGGAACTTTACGCATCCGTAATAGATATTAACAACAATTCTTCCGTCGGTCCTATCAGACTTACAACAAACGATGTACAGGACAGCAACCCGCAGACTGTGGAATATGACGGCAAAGTTTATATCTATTGGAACAGAAACGGAAATATCGTTTATAGTGACCTTGACGGTGCTTTAAACGGCGGCGTAACACAGACAAGCGAGGGCTACACCGCAGGCGATATGTTCTATTATGAAGTGCAGGAAGGCAGCGATGCGGCACAGACATTCCGCATAAGCTACGAGCCTAACGGCATACTTTACCTCACTTGGAACCAGATAGACAGCTATATCGAAGTTGAGGGCGAGGAAGAAAATTCCATAACAAAACGTAATATTTATATGCGTACCTACGACCCGCATTATGATTCCGAGACCTATACGGACGAGGAAACGGGCGAAACAAAGTACATCTATTCGGGCAACTGGGGCGCAGCAACAAAATTTGATGTACCCGACAACAATTACGAGATGTTCAGCGAGCAGACATTTACGGCACTTGACAAAGATACCGCAATGTGCGCATACAGACACTTTAAGTGGGAAAATGACGGCACGGGCGTTAAGGAATCGGCGAACTCCGACCTTATTATCAGCAGGTATCACGTTGCAAGCTCGCTTAATGTAACGGATGTTTACAGCGACCCCGAATACCCCGCAACGGGCGATGATGCAACACTTCACATAAAAGTTGAAAACGCAGGTGTTCTTCCTACGGAAAAAGTCACTTTCAAGGCTAAAATGACCGACAGCGAGGGCAATGTTACCGATTTGGGCGAGGATGTTGTAAATACACACCTTGCGACTTCGGGCGAAGTTGAGGGCAGCTTTACATACAAAGTTCCCGAAAACGGCGACAGCTACAAGTTCAGCATTACGGCTTGGGAAGAAAACTACACCGAAAACAAGGCTGAATTTGAAAAAGAATTTGTAAAGGGCGCAGTTATAGAGAACATTGACCCCGAATTAACAAGAACAAACAACGCTTATGCAAAGATAAAGGCTGCGTTTGTAAACAGGGGCAACAAGGCAACGGGCGAAATGACATTTAAGGTTAAATCAAGAAATAATGTTGAAAATTCGCAGTATGTTGAATTGTTGAGCATACCCGTTAACTCACTTGAACCCGACGAAACGGCAAGCATTGAAGAAGAATTTGCTATCGGCGAAGGCTGGGGCGAAGGAAATATGCAGAGATTGTTTATTTCTCTTGAAAATGCAGACGGTTCGTTGTATAATGAAATTACAGACCTCTACTTGTTAAGTGATGAAGATTTGGAAGTTACCGACATAGTTATAAATGACGGTGACGAAAGCACTATCGAAGTAAATGCAGGCGAATGGGCTTATCCGCACTTTGAGATAACTCCAGTTGAAGCATCGGCAAGCAACAGCCTTGTTTATTCGATAAGCGACAGCGACATTGCAGACATCGATTCGTCAAACGGACGTGTTTACGGCAAGAAAGAGGGTACGGCAACAATTACCGTATCGGCAGTAAACAGCAGATACAGCCTGTTTGTTGACGAGGACAACAGCACCTATGACAGCGCGGGCAACCTTATTCTTTTTGACGAAAACGGTGTTGTGAATGAACCGACACTTGCAGAGGCAGGCAGCGACACGGCGGTTATGACAAAGACCGTTCAAGTTAAGGTAACGGGTACACTCCCCGAAACCACAACAGAAATAACAACAGAAAGTACGACCGAAACCGCAAGCGAAGTGACAACAAAATCTTCGACAAGCAGAAGTTCGGGCGGCGGAGGCGGCGGCAGTTCAAGAGCTGCATCGGCAACGGCAACAACCGAAGAAACAAGCGAAGAAACAACAACGGATGTTGAAAACGGCACGGAGGCAACAACGGAAAATGTTATTGCCGAGAATTACAACGGCTTTATAGATGTAAAAGGTATGTGGTGCGAGAATATCGTAAACACACTTCACGATCAGGGTCTTGTAAACGGCAGAACGGAAGAATTGTTTGCACCCGATGACAATTTGACAAGAGCAGAACTTGTTCAGCTGCTTGCTAATTTGAGCGGTGCTGATTTATCGGCTTACGCAAACGCAGACGGCAAGTTTACCGATGTTGACAAAAACGCTTGGTACTATGCGGCTGTTATGTGGGCAGCAGACAACAATATCGTTTACGGTATCGGCAACGATATGTTTGCACCCGACACAAGCATAACAAGAGAAGATACGGCAGCAATAATTTTCAGATATATGGGAATCGATGCTGCGGAAGAAAACAACGGCTTCTCCGACACAGACGAGATAAGCGGCTACGCAAAAGACGCAGTAAACACACTTTCGGCACAGGGCATTATCAACGGTTATCCCGATAATACTTTCAGACCGAAAAATACAATAACAAGAGCCGAAGCAGCGGCTGTGCTGTATGGTGTGAACGAAAAGTAAAAAAAGTTTTATGAAAGGGGTGCTTTTATGATGAGCGATAAATTTGATAAAATCAATCAAGAGGACCTTGAAAAAGTTACCGGCGGTATTGGCAATACAGATTTACGCATGATAAATGATGCTGAATCGGAATTGGCAAGCGATATGGGCAATGGCAATGTTAAGCTTATGGAAAGACCACTACAAAAGAGTTTCGCGCCAAGAAAGTAAAATTAAAAACGGGGGCGGTCATAAAACCGTTCCCCACGAAATTGCTTGCAGAGGAACAAAAAATGCGCCTCTGGGAGTCGGATTTTTTGAAAGGAGATAGATTATGATGTCAGACGAGAAAAAATTAACAGATGAACAACTTAACAATGTATCGGGCGGTGCAGGATCGCAGCCAACGGTCTGCGTAGGAGACTCTTTTGAAGGTTTTGTTTCACCCACTACTAACGACCCGTCAAACGGTCCGTGTCCTTTTATGGGTTCGGATTACACAAAGGATGCAAGCTGGGGTATCAACGGCAACAATGAGAGTACGAGAACAAAATAAAATTGACCTTAAAAATCAACCACCCCGAAAGTAAAAAAGTGTAACCGCTTTTTATTTCAACAAAAAAGCTAATAGCTGAACAAAAATGACAGCCGTTTCCGCGATAGTTTTGGCTTGGGAACGGCTGTTTTTTATGCATTGGATTTTAAAATTATTTTTTATGTTTATATCGGGTCGCAGCAAATCAAATGTAGATATAATCGTGATAAATAATCTCCCTAACTCTATTCTTCAAATTGTTGCGTCTACCTACCCATTCAAACATATCTTTGCGTTTCAATTCTTCGGTTATGCCCTCCGCTTTTGACATCTGTTCCATTAACAAATCTTCCATTTCGTTTGCGGCTTTGTCTATGGTAACAAGGTGTTCACGCAAGCCTTTTATCATAAGCATTTGATACGTTCCGTGCTTATGTTCTTTCAGATAATTCAATCGTCTTATGCCCCACATTGTAAGCTGATATTCGGGTTCGTATTCCTCGTCTAATTCGATAAGCG
>JAFUAF010000007.1 GCA_017460805.1 Bacillota bacterium
GCTCAAATACATTATACAACAAAGATGTTGCGTTGTCCAATATAAATTATTAAATTTTTGAATTTTGGGCATAGTGTTTTTAGTGTGCGCAAAAATAGGGTTGCTGACAGGGGATATTCACACTAACCGTCCCCTGTCTCCAAAATTGTTGAAGGGAAGGGATGTAATGAAAAGAGCAATATTTTTTTTATCGTTATTCTTTGTTTTACTAACCGCTGTTTTAACAATAAAAACTAAAAAAAATCACGATGTAATAGTATTTGAAATGAGTCACATGCCAGGCACTGATGATAATGGTGCCAATATTTATTTTAATGCCTCGACATACTATGCCTTAAAAGATAATAATGAACTTGTTTGGGTAGTTGGCAGAGGAAATTTAGGTGACGGAACATATGGCAGTTATTTTTACAGTATAAGGGAAAAGGGTTATGTTTATCTTACAGATGATGAAGCCAAACAGATAAAGGAACATTTAAAATATATAATTAAATATTACCGCCCAAGTTCACAAATATACTATGAAGACATGGTGTCGGGAAATTCATCAGAATTCATTATCAAAACAAACAATAATTACTATACTATAGCTGATTATAAAGACAAAAGGAACGACAAGAAATGGGAAGAACACGCTCCTAATTATTTTGAAGATGAACGTCATTTTTTTTCTCTTGAAAAGGAAATAGTTTCAATTATTAATGAATACCATAAGGAATATAAGGAAAGCGCATCTGATTATATTTACGATATAAAAGGGACAAAGAAAAAAAACTATGATGATTATGACTATAAATTTTACGATTATATTCATTATCAGCAGAAAAACGAATCATCTTAAAGAATGTTAGATAATATGGGAATAGAGTGACGGGGGACGGTTCTGTGTCACAGTCGCTGTTTAAGCGGATTACACCTATCTTATAGGAACGGAGATATGCGCGAGCGATAATCTGTACATCTGTTAAGACATTATAGCGTCACATTACTTTTTTCTAAAGCAAATCGAGCAACGGAAAATATGATAAGACAACACAAGTAACATTTTCCGCTGTTACTTGTATGAGTGTTTTACAACATCATACACAGTCCTAAAAACATAAAAAGGCATAATGCTGTGATTCCGAATGTCATAACATTATGCCTTTTTTGTACGCAAAATCGGCTGCAAAAAAATATAAGGTGTCAAGGTAGGGTTGTTTAAGTACGATTATTTATGAGCTGCGTCATATCGTGAATGTCTAAATGTTTTTGACGTTCACGATAAATTTAAAAACATCTTTGTTAATAAAAAACTTGCATATTGTTAATAAAAAACTTGTATATGGGATTGATTTAGGTTATAATAGGAAGTAATGTGGAAAATAATGTTTAAAAATATATTTAAAAAGAAGGTGCTTATATGAAGATATTTGTTACGGGTGTAGGCGGACAGCTTGGACACGATGTTGTAAACGAGCTTGCAAAGCGCGGCCACAGCGTTACGGGCAGTGATATTGCGCCGCAGTACAGCGGTATAAAGGACGGTACGGCGGTTGAAAAGGCAAACTACATAAGTCTTGATATAACGGACAAGGCGGCGGTCGAAAAGACGATAACGGAGCTTTCTCCCGATGCTGTGGTACACTGTGCCGCATGGACGGCGGTAGACGCTGCGGAGGACGAGGAAAACCGCGCGAAAGTATTTGCAATAAATGCCGACGGTACGCAGAATATTGCGGGTGCCTGCAAAGCGGTCGATGCAAAAATGGTTTATATAAGTACGGACTATGTTTTTGACGGACAGGGCACAGAGCCGTGGACCGCAGACCAAAAAGACTACAAGCCCCTTAACGTATACGGCGAAAGCAAGTTAAAAGGCGAGCTTGCGGTAAGCGGTACGCTTGAAAAATATTTTATTGTGCGTATAGCGTGGGTATTCGGGCTTAACGGCAAAAACTTTATCAAGACAATGCTCAATGTCGGCATGACCCATGACAAGGTGCGTGTGGTAAACGACCAGATAGGCACTCCGACCTATACCCTTGACCTGGCAAGACTGCTTGCGGATATGGTCGAAAGCGACAAATACGGCTATTATCATGCCACAAACGAGGGCGGATATATCAGCTGGTATGATTTTACAAAAGAGATATACCGTCAGGCGGGCTATACAACTGTTGTTGAGCCTGTCACGACGGCTGAATACGGCCTTTCCAAGGCGGCAAGACCCTTTAATTCAAGACTTGACAAAAGCAAGCTTAAACAAAACGGTTTTGCGCCCTTACCCGATTGGAAAGATGCACTTTGCAGGTATTTAAAGGAGATAGACGTGAAATGAGCAGAATAAGGTTCACAAAATGGCAGGGTATAAAGGGTATATTCAGATTTTAAAGGAGGCGGTCTTTTATGAAAGGCATAGTTCTTGCGGGCGGCTCGGGCACAAGGCTCTATCCGCTTACAAAGGTAACGTCAAAACAGCTTTTGCCCATATATGACAAGCCCATGATATATTATCCGCTGTCGGTGCTTATGACGGCGGGCATAAAAGATATACTTATAATTTCCACACCGCAGGACACACCGCGTTTTGAAAGACTGCTCGGGAACGGTTCGCAGTTTGGCATCAGCCTTTCCTATGCCGTTCAGCCAAGTCCCGACGGACTTGCGCAGGCTTTTATAATAGGCGAAGATTTTATCGGTGACGATACGGTCGCCATGGTGCTCGGGGATAATATCTTCTCGGGTCAGGGTCTTGACAAACGACTGCTCGAAGCCGTTGACAATGCGGAAAAAGGCAGGGGTGCAACGGTATTCGGCTACTATGTGGACGACCCGTGGCGCTTTGGCATAGTGGAGTTCAACAGCGAGGGACGTGCCGTCAGCATAGAGGAAAAGCCCGAACACCCAAAGAGCAATTACTGTGTGACGGGTCTGTATTTCTACGACAACAAAGTGGTGGAAATGGCTAAAAATCTTGAGCCGTCTGCAAGGGGCGAACTGGAGATAACCGACCTTAACAGGCTTTACCTCAATAAAAATATGCTTAATGTGGAACTTCTGGGTCAGGGCTTTACATGGCTTGACACGGGTACACACGAAAGTCTTGTGGAAGCATCGAATTTTGTTAAGACAATAGAACAGCATCAGCACAGAAAGATAGCCTGCCTTGAAGAGATAGCCTATTTAAACGGCTGGATAAGTGCAGATGAGGTGCTTGAAAACTGTAAAGATATGATGAAAAACCAATACGGACAATATCTTAAAGATGTTATCGGCGGTAAATATGTGGACGTTATCAGAAAAGAGAATGAGAAATGAAGATAATAGTGGTTGGCTGCGGTAAAGTCGGCAGTGTGCTGGCGGAGCAGCTTAATAAGGAGGACCATGAAGTTACGGTCATAGACTCCAATTCGGACAAGCTTGAACTTATGCTTGAAAGACTGGATGTTCAGAGTTATATGGGCAACGGCAGCAGTTATAAGGTGCAGATGAGTGCAGGTGTAAAACAGGCCGATCTGCTTATAGCCGTTACCAGTAAGGACGAGACCAATCTTTTAAGCTGTCTTATTGCGCGAAAGGCGGGCAACTGCCATACGATAGCGCGCGTAAGGGATTTTACTTATTACGACGAGATAAATTTTATAAAAGACGAACTGGGGCTTAGTATGTATGTAAACCCCGAGTATGAGGCTGCCCGCGAGATAGCGCGTCTTGTGCAGGTGCCGTCGGCTATGGAGCTGGACGTATTTGCCAAGGGACGCGTTAATATGGTCGGCATAAAAGTCGAGGAAAGGTCTGTGCTTGACGGTATGCGCATCCTTGATGTCAGGACAAAGATAAACGGAAATATCCTTGTCTGCATAATAGAACGCGGCGGGGAGGTCATTATCCCCAAAGGTCAGGATTTTATAAGAAAGGGCGACAATGTGTCTTTTATCGTGCCTATTTCCGAGATGACAAGGGTGTTCCAGCGCATAGGTGCGGTGACAAAGCCTATAAAAAACGTAATGATAGCGGGCGGCGGCACAATAGCCTATTATCTTGCGGTGATGCTTAAAATGGCGCGTGTGAATGTAAAAATAATAGAACGCGATAAGGCGCGCTGTGAGTTTTTGAGTGAGCAGCTGTCCGATGCCATAATAATACACGGCGATGCCACAAATCAGGAACTTCTGCTTGAAGAGGGCATCAGCACGACAGATGCCTTTGTCAGCCTTACCAATATGGACGAGGAGAATATAATGCTTTCGCTTTATGCAAACGAGATCTCGCAGGCGAAGCTTATCACAAAGGTAAATAAAATAACATTCAACAATGTTATAAGAAACCTGCCTATCGGAAGCATAATAAGTCCGAAAAACATTATTGCCGAGCGTATTATACGCTATGTGCGCACGGTAAAGACCACACCCGGCAGCAATGTTGAGACCCTTTACCGTATAAACGAAAATGTAGAGGCGATAGAATTCAAGGTCAAAAATGCGGTCAAAAACATTGTGGATATACCCATTATGGATCTTAAAATACGAAAAGACCTGCTTATTTGCGCCATAAACCGCAAAAACAAGTTTTTTACACCAAACGGCAAGGATACCATACAAACGGGAGACCTGGTCATTGTTGTTACCAGCTGTCTCGGACTTAACGACCTTAGCCAGATAATCGAGGAATGATGATATGAATTATGCAGTTATTTGGTATATAATCGGCTGTGTAATAAGGGTGGAAGCTATTCTGATGCTGCTGCCCGGTATAGTCGGTGTGATATACGGCGAAAAGTCGGGGCTTTTGTTCTTCCCGCTTGCGGTGGTGTTTTATTTGCTTGGACATCTTCTTTGCCGTAAAAAGCCCGAAAAGACACGCTTTTTTGCGCGTGAGGGCTATGTGGTGGTGTCGCTCAGCTGGCTTGTTTTAAGTATATTGGGCGCTGTGCCTTTTGTTTTGAGCCGCACCATACCAAACCCCGTTGATGCGCTTTTTGAAATAGTTTCGGGCTTTACCACAACGGGTGCGAGCATACTTACCGATGTTGAAGCCATGCCGAAAGCCTATCTTTTCTGGCGCAGTTTCTCACATTGGATAGGCGGTATGGGTATACTGGTATTCGTGCTTGTTCTGCTGCCTATAGCGGGCGGTCAGAGCATACACCTTATCCGTGCGGAGTCTACGGGTCCGCAGGTCGGCAAGCTTGTGCCGAGAATGCAGAGAACGGCAAAATACCTGTATTCAATGTATTTTGTGCTTTCGATAGTGCAGCTTGTTCTGCTTTTATATTTTAAAATGCCGCTGTTTGATGCGCTTTGCGATGTATTCGGTACGGCGGGCACGGGAGGTTTTGGTGTAAAAGGCGACAGTATGGCAGGCTACAGTGCCGCTATTCAGAATACGACCACGATATTTATGCTTGTATTCGGCATAAACTTCAACTTTTTCTTTTACCTTGTCAGCCGCAGGTTCAGGGCTGCTTTCGGTATAGAAGAAGTGAGGTGGTACTTTGTTATATTCTTTGCCGCCTGCCTTGGCATATTTTTAAATCTTAAATTTGTAGGCGGCGAGGCGGAGCCGTCTTTGCGGCATATAACTTTCCAGGTATCATCGGTAATGACAAGTACGGGTTATTCGACCCTTGATTTTGATAAATGGCCCGAGTTTTCAAAGGCCGTACTTGTGGGCATAATGTTTACGGGTGCCTGTGCGGGCAGTACGGGCGGCGGTATCAAGGTCGCGCGTTTTGTGCTTTATACCAAGCAGGTCGGCGTTAAAGTGGCGGCACTTATCCACCCGAGAAGTGTGAGGGTCGTAAAAATGGACGGCCAGAGGGTGGATGACAGTGTGCTTAGTACCTGCAATACATTTTTTATAATCTATTCGTTTATTTTTGCCGCTTCGGTCTTTATCCTGTCCTGGGATAATATGGATTTTACCACTAATTTTACGGCTGTTGCGGCTACTCTTAATAATATAGGCCCCGGTCTTGCGGGTGTCGGTCCCGCGAAAAACTTTGCCGAGTATTCAAACCTGTCCAAGCTTGTTATGGTGTTTGATATGCTCGCAGGCAGACTGGAGATATTCCCGATGCTGGTACTGCTGATACCCGCAACGTGGAAGAAGAATGGGTAAATTGGAATTTGACGGGGAGTTGGAGGTTGCATTATAAAGGCGTCCCTTTAGGGAAGCTGGCGCGCGAAGCGCGACTGAAGGGTGAATAAGCCCCGAAAGAAAGCACCCTTTCGACGCCGCGAGCGGCGCCACTTTCCGCTGAAGCGGCACAAGCCTAAAGGGACAGCCTTTTATACTGCGCACATTCTTACATTAACACCCCGTTAAATTCCAATAAGTAGTTACTTATAAGCAAGTGGCGCGCAAGCGCGTTGCGGGAAGTCGCACGGGAATCGTATCGCGCTTCGCGCTCAACTCCCAGTCCCGTGCTCCAGCGACGATTTGCTTTAGCAAATCGTCGCTAAATTCCAATTTGTCGGGTAATAATCAGAAAACAACAAAACAGGAGAGTAAAATTGAGAAAGCTAATTCAGTTTAAAAACATCGTCAAGGAATTTGACGGACAGATAGTTTTAAAGGGTATAAACCTGGACATATACGAAAACGAGTTTGTCACGCTTTTAGGCCCGTCGGGCTGCGGCAAGACGACACTTTTGCGTATACTGGGCGGATTTCTGGAGGCCGACGAGGGCGAGGTTTTGTTTGACGGCGAAAATATTTTGCCTGTTCCCGCCTACAAGCGCGAGATAAACACGGTATTCCAGAAATACGCGCTTTTTCCGCATCTTAATGTATATGACAATATTGCCTTTGGCTTGAAAATAAAAAAAGAGCCGCGCGATATAATAGAGCAAAAAGTAATGCGTATGCTGAAACTGGTAGGTCTTGAAGAATACGGCAAGCGCGGCGTTTCCGAAATGAGCGGCGGTCAGCAGCAGCGTGTGGCGATAGCCCGCGCGCTTGTAAACGAGCCGAAAGTCCTGCTTCTGGACGAGCCTTTGGGCGCACTTGACTTAAAGCTTCGCAAGGAGATGCAGCTGGAACTGAAAAAGATACAAAAAGAAGTCGGCATTACCTTTATCTTCGTTACCCACGATCAGGAAGAGGCGCTTACCATGTCCGATAAAATAGTTGTAATGCGTTCGGGCGAGATATTGCAGATAGGCACGCCCACCGACATTTATAACGAACCGCGGAACCGCTTTGTGGCAAACTTTATCGGCGAGAGCAATATAATAGACGGCATTATGCGTGAGGACAGAAAAGTCGAGTTTGAGGACAAGGTCTTTGACTGTGTCGATTACGGCTTTGGCGAAAACGAGCCTGTTGAGGTCGTTATCCGCCCCGAGGATATAGATATCGTGCCCGTCAATACGGGCAAGCTTAACGGTACTGTAAAATCGGTGCTTTTCAAGGGCGTGCATTATGAGACCATAGTCGAGACCCGCAGCGGTACAAATATCACTGTTGAAATGACGGTATCCGACAGCAAGCCCGTTAAAAACCAAGCGGCAGAGGAAGAAATGAGCGCAAGCGATTTCTTCCTTGACGTGACAGATATCCCCGAACTTACCAGGGCGGATATTATAGCCCGTGCGGATGCTCAGGCGTGGAAGTCCGATACCGAGGAACTTGTTTCCATAACCAAGGTGGAATACGATATAAAAGAGGAAAAGGGCAGATATCCCGTTACTTTCTATACGGCGGCGGGGACTATGCTGACGGTCGAGATGATAGTTGAGGATGAAAACAAAGTCCAGACCGATGCGGGTACTATCTATGCCGTGGATTTCTATAAGACCATAGACGATATAAAGGAAAGTATCGCGCTTGATACCGACCTTAAAACATGGGCAAATGCGCAGGCGTGGACGAACGACGGTGAAGAGCCTATCGCCGTTACCGATGTAGAATATGATTTTGACCCCGCCGATATAAAAGCGGGCACATACAATATCACATTCAAAACAAGGGGCTACGAGTATAAAATAGACACCACGGATAAGTATGAGGTGGGTGACAGAATAGGACTTGACTTTACGCCAGATGACATACATATCATGCACACAGAGGGAGGCGGCTCGGATTGAAAAGCTTTCGCAAACTTGTCTATCCCTATGTGATATGGGCAGTCATAATGATAGGTATACCCATGTTTATGATACTGCTGTATGCCTTTACCAAGGACGGCAACTCGGTGCGTAACTTTGTGTTCACGCTTGATAATTTTAAAAGATTTTTCAGCGACAAGGTGTTTATAGATGTATTGAAACGCTCGCTGAATATAGCCATACTGACTACGGTTTTTTGCATACTTTTCGGCTATCCCGCTGCATACGCTATGGCAAAGTCGCGCTTTAAAATACAGTGGGTGCTGCTTACCACCATACCGACATGGATAAATATGCTTGTGCGCACATACGCATGGCGCGGTATGCTTGATAACAAAGGCCTTATAAACGGCTTTCTGGGTATGATCGGCATAGGTCCGATAAAAATGCTCGAGACCACTTTTGCCGTGGTGCTCGGCATGGTCTACAATTTTATACCCTTTATGATAATACAGATATACAACTCGCTTGAAAAAATAGACAAAAGCTATTTCGAGGCTGCCGCAGACCTGGGCGCAAACCGTTTCCAGACTTTTCTGCGTGTAACGCTTCCTTTGAGCGTGCCCGGCATTATCAGCGGCATTACACTTGTTTTCCTGCCCGCTGTTTCAAGCTTTTTTATCCCGAAACTTCTCGGCGGCGGACAGTATGTGCTGATAGGCAACGTAATAGAAAATCAGTTCCTGACCGCGGGCGACTGGAGCTTCGGCAGTGCCATTTCCCTTATAATGGCGGTCATAATCATAATATCTATGTATATTACAAGACAAATAGACCAAAAAATATCGCCGGAAGGGGGTAATTCGTGATGAAAAAACTCCTGCGCAGACTTTATCTGCTTATTGTGATGATATTTTTCTATCTGCCTATTTTGTACACGGTGATATTCTCGTTTAACAGCAGCAAGTCGTTAAGCGTGTTTTCGGGCTTTTCGCTGCAATGGTATCAGAAAATGTACCATAATAAGGATATGATGAATTCTATTTTCTATACTATTGCAATAGCTGTGCTTGCAACGATAATTTCTACCATAGCGGGAACAATAACGGCTATCGGCCTGTCAAAAAGCAACCGTGTTTTAAAAGGCGTGGTGCAGCAGATGAACGATATGCCCGTTATGAACCCCGATATCGTAACGGCGATAGGGCTTTTAATGTTTTTCAGTACGCTTGTGATAAAAAAGGGTTTTATGACCCTGCTTCTGGCACACGTTATGTTCTGTATACCCTATGTGATACTGAGCATTATGCCAAAGCTCCGCTCCCTTGACCCGAATCTGCTCGATGCGGCGCTCGATCTTGGCTGTACGCCTATGCAGGCGCTTATAAAAGTTATTGTGCCGCAGATAACCTCGGGTATAATCTCGGGCGCGCTGATAGCCTTTACAATGAGTTTTGACGACTTTGTTATCAGCTACTTTGTAACGGGCAACGGCATCAACAACATATCCATCATGGTATATACCATGTCAAAAAGGATAAATCCGTCGATAAATGCGCTTTCAACGGTAATAATCGGCATTATAACGATAGGTCTTATCGTGGTAAATGTCGTACCCGCCATTGTCGACAGGGCAAAAAAGAAAAAATCAATTTAATAATGAAAGGAAACACAAAAATGAAAAAACTTTTATCACTTGTGCTTGCGGCTGCAATGGCGTTAAGCATGGGCGCTTGTTCCTCTTCGGGCGGCTCGGCCGCATCCCCTGCGGCTTCGGGAGATGCTGTTGAAAAATACGGCTCGGACACACTTAAATTCTATAACTGGGGCGAATATATCGGCGAGGAGGTCATAAGCAATTTTGAGCAGGAATTCGGCGTAAAGGTAGTAAGCGAATACTTCGATTCCAACGAAATGATGTATACAAAGCTTCTTGCGGGCGACAGCTATGATGTTCTGGTGCCTTCGGACTATATGATAGAACGCCTTATGAAAGAGGACAGACTGCAGAAGCTGGACAAGAGCCTTATCCCCAATCTTGAAAACCTTTGCGATGGTGTAAAGAATCTTGACTACGACCCCGATAACAGCTATTCCGTGCCTTATTTCTGGGGCAATGTCGGTCTTGTTTACAATAAGACGGTCGTAGATCCCGCAGAAATAGAGGAAAAGGGTTATGAGATACTTCGCGATACAAAGTACAAGGGTCGAATATATATCTATGACTCCGAAAGAGATGCGTTTATGACGGCTTTCAAGGCTCTCGGCTATTCCATGAACGCCGAAAATGAGGACGAGATAAACGAGGCTTATGAGTGGCTCAAATCTATCAACGACACTATGGAGCCCGCTTACGTTACCGATGAAGTCATTGATTCTATGGCTAACGGCAACAAGGATATTGCCGTTGTTTACAGCGGCGATGCTGCTTATATCCTTGAAGAAAACGAGGATATGGGTTTCTGTATGCCGAAAGAGGGCACAAACCTCTGGTCGGATGCTATGGTCATTCCCGCCAATGCACAAAATCCCAAGCTTGCACATGAATTTATAAACTATATCCTTTCTTATGACCCGTCCTACGACAACAGTGTTACGGTAGGCTACGCTTCATCAAATAAGGATGTGCTTGCAGACCTCAGCGCCGAGGACGGCGAATTCTACGGCAACGAGGCATATCTCCCCCGCGAAAACTACGAAAAGGACGAGATATTCCACGACAACGAGACCCTTAAAAAGAAACTTTCCGAACTTTGGATAAAGGTAAAAGCCGCAAAATAATATAAAAACGCTGCCCGTATAAAAATGCGGCGGCGTTTTTTTTGTTGAAAGATAATCTAACGATTTCGTGAGATCGGTTGACTTTTTTGCACTTTTGGGCTATAATTATCATAACCCATTGATGTATCACAGAATACAGGAAGGAATGAAACATGGTGGCAGTAAGCTACAATAATCTCTGGAAATTACTTATCGACAAAGGAATGAACAAGACCGAATTGAAAGAAGCATCGGGTATCAGCTTCAATGTTATGGCTCGTATGGGGAAGAATGAAACGGTTTCTCTTGAAAGCCTTGAAAAGATATGTATGGTGCTGAACTGCAATATCGGCGATATTATGGATATTACGACCCAATCGGAAACAAGAACATTCTCGACCATTGAGCTTTTCGCAGGCGCAGGCGGCCTTGCTCTTGGTGTGGAGAAAGCAGGATTTCGTACCATTGGACTTGTGGAAGTGGACAAGGATGCATCCGATACGCTTCGCAGGAACAGACCCGAATGGCGTGTCATCAACGATGATATTGCCAATATCTCCTGCCTTGATCTGCAAGAATACTTCGGTTTGAAAAAAGGAGAACTCGATCTGCTTTCGGGCGGCGCACCTTGTCAGAGCTTTTCATATGCAGGCAAAAGGCTCGGTCTTGAAGATGCCCGAGGAACGCTGTTCTATCACTATGCAAAATTCTTGGAACAGCTCCAGCCTAAGATGTTTCTTTTTGAGAACGTCCGTGGTCTGCTGACCCACGATAAGGGAAGAACATACAAGACTATTACAGACATTTTTGAAAGCACAGGTTACACCATTCAGAAGAAAGTGCTGAATGCGTGGGACTACGGTGTTGCCCAGAAGCGTGAACGACTTATCACTATCGGTATCAGAAACGATCTTACAAATCAGATCAAGTTCACTTTCCCCACACCACATGAATACAAGCCCGTTCTGCGTGATGTACTGCTTGACTGCCCGAAGAGTGAGGGTACACCATATTCGGAATACAAGCGCAAGATATTCGAGCTTGTTCCTCCGGGCGGATATTGGAGAGATATTCCCGAGGATATAGCAAAAGAGTATATGAAAAGCTGCTGGTACATGGAGGGCGGCAGAACGGGTATTCTCCGCAGACTCAGCCTTGACGAGCCTTCGCTCACGGTGCTGACATCTCCGAGCCAAAAGCAGACAGATCGCTGTCACCCGCTTGAATCACGTCCGTTTACTATCCGTGAAAACGCCCGTTGTCAAAGCTTCCCCGATGAATGGCAGTTCTGCGGAAGTATCGGCTCACAGTATAAGCAGGTCGGTAATGCTGTTCCCGTAAACCTTGCTTATGATATTGCAAAACAGATAAAGACAGCGTTGGAGGGATTATCATAATGTGGACTCTCAGTTTCATCAGTGAAGAAGATTTTACAAAGCACGTTAAAGCTACTATTGAAAAGTATGGTGAAAAGCTCGAATCATTTGATTTAAAGCGCTTTAATAAGAATATCGTTGACCCTATCAAGCTGATTTTTGATAAGACTGTATATCAAGCTTCATGGGAGGAGATCGTCAGCAACGAGATCTTCCGTCAGCGTGACAAGTCCAATAACAATGATATAGGCTACTTTCATCAGAGAATTTTCAACTATATCGACAAATGCCATGTTCCCGACAACGGCAAAGAGGGCGGCTGGGACGTTATCTTTGAAAAACCGGATGGTATTGCCCTGCCCGACGGCAGTGTAGTGCATACCGTTTATGTTGAGATGAAGAATAAGCACAACACTATGAACTCTGCGTCGGCAGGAAAGACATTCATCAAGATGCAAAATCAGCTCCTCAACGATGATGACTGTGCCTGCTTTCTCGTTGAAGCTATTGCCCAGAAGTCACAGAATATCAAATGGGAGACCACCGTTGATAAGAAAAAGGTTGGTCACAAGCTGATACGCCGTGTGAGCCTTGACCGGTTCTATGCTCTTGTAACAGGTCAGGAGGACGCTTTCTATCAGATGTGTATGGTTCTGCCGTCTATCATTCAGAAGGCTGTGGACGAACTTGAAGGCGCTATCGTTCCGCACGATACGGTCATTGAAGAACTGAAAGAGCTTGCCAAGAAGCAGAATATTGATGATGAGAATCTCGCTGCGGCTATGGCGGTGTATATGCTTGGATTTGGTAGTTATAATGGATTTACATAATTATTGTTGAATATAACGAACCTTTGTATAAAGGTGAAAACTGTAAATTAATAATTTATTCATAAAAAATTCACAAATTTATTTTTTAACAAGCCGAAATTTTAGGAATTTACATACTTGAATTTCGGCTTTTTTAATGCTAAAATATTTAATTGTAATTAAGAAAAATTGTTGAATAAGCGAAAAATACGCTGTGAAAGGAAATTTTATGAAGAAGAATTTATTACTTAAGCTTACTTCGCTCGGTCTTGCGGCTGTTATGGCTGTCGGTATGACGGCTTGCGGCAAACAGGCTGAAGAAGAGGTGGTTGAGGACAACAAACCGGAAAAGATAACTATGACATTTGATACCTGTATGACATTTGAAAACGGTGTGCAGGATGTACTTGACAAGTACAAGGAAATGACGGGCATCACGCTTGAACTGGACAAGCCCGACCATGACAAGTACTACGAGAAAGTAACACTTGCGTTTGCTTCGGGAAATGCGTCGGACGTAATTGAAATGGGTTCCGCTTACTATCCGCAGAATGCTTCGGAGAAAAATCTCTGGGATATGACAGCGGCTTGGGAGAAGTCCGACCTTGCGGCAAGCGGTATAGTTAATGCGGATTATGTCGAGGGTCTTAAGATAGACGGCAAGCTTTACGGTTTCCCGACTGTTGCGGGCAACGGTACTGTCACATACGTAAGACAGGATTGGCTTGACGAGGCGGGTCTTGAAATGCCGAGTGATTATGCGGGCTTTATTGATATGCTCCGCGCGTTCAAGCAGAGAGGCAATGATATCATACCCATTACGGCTGCGGGTGTGCTTAACGGTGATGCGCCTTATGATATTTTTATGAGAGAATTCTATCAGGATGCAACTCCCGATTTCTATCAGCGTGAGGACGGCACATGGGTGGATGGTTTCTCCGAGGATGCTATGAAAGCGGCTATGCAGCGTTTCCAGGATGCGTACAAGGAGGGTCTTATCGATCCCGATGTTGTAACAAACGATACCAAGTCATGCCGCGAAAAGTTCAAAAACAACCTTGTAGGTGCGTTCAACTACTGGGCAGGCTCATGGTGTGCTAAGCTTGAGGACAGCGCTCCCGGCAGCAAGCTTGCGGCTATGCCCGCTATTGCCGAGGTAAAGGCTACGGGCGGTTACACGGGCAGAACTCCTCTTGCGATGGTAATAAATGCAAAGGCGGAAAATCCCGAGGGTATTTTTGAACATCTTATCCTCTTCTCACATGACGGCGGCGAGGGTCAGAAACTGTTTACATACGGCGTTGAGGGTGTACACTACACTGACAACGGCGACGGCACTATAACGGCTATGCCTCAGCAGGCAGACCCCACAAAGACAGTTGAAAAGTCATTCTATGCTCCCGAGTACTCCATTACAACATGGAACGACCCGATGCAGCTTGACAGCCGTATCACGGATTCGCTTAATGTATATCTTCAGGCAAGAAGCATTGCGCCCGTTCCCCCTGCTTCAAAAGTGCTTACCGAAAACCAGATGAAGATAGACGAGCTTAAAAACCGCGCTCTTGCAGATGCTCTCCACGGAAATAAAACTCCCGACGAGGCTATGGAAAAGTATGTCAGCGACTCCGCACAGTATGTGGAAGCTGTACTTGCAGATTTAAGCAAATAAAAAATAAAGGAGTTGTCGCACTTTGGTGCTGTCAACTCCTTTTTTTATGAAGTAATTTTATAATTAAATATGAATTTAACGGGGAGATAATGTAAGCGTGTGCGCAGTATAAAAAGCTGTCCCTTTAGGGAAAGTGGCGCCGCTCGCGGCGTCGAAAGGGTGCTTCCTGCGGGGTTTTTCCACCCTTCAGTCGCGCTTCGCGCGCCAGCTTCCCTAAAGGGACGCCTTTATAATGCAACCTCCAATTCCCCGTCAAATTCCAAGTGGCGCGCAAGCGCGTTGCGGGAAGTCGCACGGGAATCGCATTGCGCCTACGGCGCGCAGCTCCCAGTCCCGTGCTCCAGCGACGATTTGCTTT
This sequence comes from Bacillota bacterium, assembly GCA_017460805.1. Classification (GTDB taxonomy): domain Bacteria; phylum Bacillota; class Clostridia; order Lachnospirales; family CAG-274; genus RGIG4310. Next base: position 15,009 of record JAFUAF010000007.1, read on the forward strand.
TAGCAAATCGTCGTTAAATTCCAATTTGTCGGCGGGGGTATTTTAATTCTTCCATTCTCTTACATTTTCCCTTATCCAATCGGCGAGTTTATCCACACCCTCGCCCGATTTTGCGCATATCGGGATGACTTCTATGCCGGGGTGGCGCATCTCTATATTTTTCTTTGCCTTTTCGATATCAAAATCAAAGTAGGGTGCAACGTCTGTTTTATTTATTATAACCACATCCGCAACCTGAAACATAAGAGGGTATTTAAGCGGTTTATCGTCGCCCTCGGGGACGGAAAGTATCATGGCGTTTTTGCTTGAGCCCGTGTCAAATTCGGCGGGGCAGACAAGGTTTCCGACATTTTCGAGCACAATAAGGTCGTAGTTTTTTGAATCAAAGCTGTCAAGACCCTGTGTCGTCATATCCGCATCGAGGTGGCACATACCGCCCGTGTGCAGCTGTATAGAGTCCGCACCTGCCGCCTTTATCCTCTCCGCATCCACATCGGAGTCGATATCGGCCTCCATTACGCCTATCTTCATCTCGTCCTTTAAAAGTCCGATAAGGCGGGTCAGGGTAGTGGTCTTGCCCGAGCCGGGTGCGCTCATCAGATTTAAAAGGAAAGTCTTTTCCTCTTTCAGTCTTTTTCTGGTGTTGGCGGCCAAAACATTGTTGTCGTCCAGTACATTTGCTTTAAGATCTACTATTTTAAAACTCATTCTTCACATTCTCCTTTGACTTTTGTCAGCAGAAATTCTCTGCCTTTTATAATTTTGCAGTCTCCGCTTTTGCAGGCGGGACAAAGATAGTCGTGTTCCGCATCGGGCGTATACTCCGTTTTGCAGGTATTGCAAAGCGCCGTAACGGGTATGATGCCGATAACAAGTTCGGCTTCGGACAGTATGGTGTTTTTGGCGGCCGTTTTAAAATATTTCTGCATATAAAACGGCACTATGCCTGTCATTTGGCCGATGTCTGCGTGTATGGCGGTCACTTTGGCCATGCCCTCGCTTTTTGCTGTTTTTGCGGCAAGATCGCACAGTCTTGCAACATAACTCATTTCGTGCATATCCACACCTCCGTTAAGTATAAATTACCACAAAAAAATGTATTTGTCAAAGTGTTTTGATAATGCGTTCCGTGCGCATCGGACAGGTCATCATAAACTAAATTATTGTTACAAAAAAAGAGCAAAAATACGACGAATATTGTAAAATATAGCTGTTGACTTGAAACCGTAATTGTGATAGTATAGTTGTTGTATGTTTACAGATAATATATATTAGAAGATACAAGGGGTTAATATGAACGAGAAAGTAGAAAGAAGAGATTATGAAATAGATTTGCTGGAACTGCTGAAAGTGCTTTTGGAGCATATCGGCATCATAATTGCGGTAACGGTTTTTGCGGGCCTTGTCGCACTGTGTTTTGCGGAGTTTTATATGCCCGTAAAGTACGAGTCCTATGCGACCATGTATGTTAAAAACGCAAATGATGCGACAAGTCCTCAGGAGGATGCGGCAAAGGTTGCTTATGCCGACCTCACTGCTTCAAAGTCGCTTGCGGGTACTTATGTTGTGGCGCTTAAAAGTAAATGGGTGATAAACGAGACCATTTCGGCGCTGACACAAAAGTATGAAAGAAGCGGCAAGCTTGAAGAGCGTGCTAAATATCTCGATCCCGACAGGATAAACAAAATGTACTCACTTTCTACCGTTGACGATACGGAAGTGCTTAAAATAACGGCAAGGACTACAGACCCCGAGGTTGCTGCCGATGTGTGCAACACCATTGCGGAAATAGCACCCGAGTTTCTTATAAGAGTAGTCGGTGCGGGTTCGGTAGAGGTTATCGACAAGGCAGTCATAGAACTTGAACCCGTTGAGCCGAATGTGAAGAGGGTCACGGTGCTGGGCGCTATGATGGGCTTTATGGCGGTGGCAGGCGTGCTTATAATACTTTATCTTGCGGATAATTCGGTAAAGAGCACGGATCAGCTTTCCAAAAAGTTTGAAAAGGCCATTATCGGCGAAGTATTCAACTTCTCACAGGAGAAGGGCGAAAAGAAGAAAAAACAGAAAAAGGGCGAGCACAGAGATATATCGCCCGATAACCTTATAAATGACAATACGGTATTTACCCTTTCCGAAAGCTACAAGACAATGCGTACAAACGCAGTATTTGCCCTTTCGCCTTTTGACAATAAGGTGTTTGCGGTAACAAGTGCAAATGCCTCGGAGGGTAAGTCTACCACAACGGCGAACCTTGCAATAGCTTTTGCGCAGACAGAAAACAATGTGCTGCTTATAGATGCCGATATGAGAAAGCCCACCCAGCACAAGCTGTTTGAAAAGAACAACAAAGCGGGTCTTTCCACTGCAATAAGCAAGATGAACAAGCTTGATGACTGTATCTGCCATAATGTAAGAAAAGGGCTTGACCTTATGCCTGCAGGCCCCATACCGCCAAACCCGTCGGAACTTCTTGCATCGCAGAATTTTCAGAAAATAATCGAAGAGCTCAGCGGCAAGTATGATTATATTATAATCGACTCTCCGCCCGTAAACGTGGTAAGTGACGTGCTTGTAATGCACAACTCCATTGTGGGTACGATGTTTGTAACAAAATATGCAGACACGACCTATGATGCGATAGAGGCCGCATTAAAGAAGATAGAACTGGCCGAAATAAAAATGCTCGGTTTTATCCTTAATGATATTTCAAAGCCCCATGCAGGCAAGTACTACAGCTATAAAAAATACGGCTATAAGTACGGTTACGGCTATGGCTACGGTTACAGCTACGGCGAAAAGCCGCAAACCGAAACCGAAAGCAAATCGGGTAAGAAGAAGGCATAAATATTTTACTCCGCATGAGCTTTACAGCTTGGCGGAGTTTTTTTGACATAAAGTCATTTTTTCAAAATGCAAAATTTTTTTTACGGAGGCAGTAAAATGATAGTTGTCCCTTTTTTAATATGCGTACCGCTTATTTTGTCGGGCGTATTGATGTTTGTTAAAAGTGAGAAGATACAGTCCTGGCTTGCTTATGTAGGCGCGGTGGTTATGGCAACGGCAGTCGGTGTACTTGGCTATGGCCGTATTCTGGGCGGTTTTGCGCCTATAGAACTGTATTACGAAACAGAGATAGCAGACAGGGTTATCTTTGCGGCGGAGATAGTGATGATGCTTGTTGTTACCTATCTTTGCTTCAAGTACGATAAAAAACCCGTCTGTCTTTTGTCGGTTATCCCTACGGTCGTAATTGCGATAACCGAATTCGGTTTTAACGGCCACGAAACAGCCCATATCTATATCGACAGACTGGCTATGCTCATGTGTCTTATTATCGGTGTTATAGGCGGCCTTATTATCGTTTATGCAGTCGGCTATATGTCGGGTTATCATATGCACCACAAGGAAGTTGAGGACAGACGCGGCTATTTTATCGCCCTGCTGTTCTTCTTTATGGGCGCCATGTTTGGCTTTGTGCTTTCCTCAAGCCTTATCTGGCTGTTCTTCTTCTGGGAGTGTACAAGCATTTGCTCGTTTTTGCTTATCGGCTATACACGCACGGAAGAGGCGGTAAACAACTCCTTCCGCGCTTTGTGGATGAACCTGCTCGGCGGTCTTGTGCTTTCGCTTGGCATATTCTATTTTGCTTTCTATGTGGGCACACTCTCTTTCAGAGATTTTATACAGGCAGGCATTGACGGCAATATCTACGCTATTTTGCCTATTGCGGCAATGGCGTTTGCGGCACTTACAAAATCCGCTCAGCTGCCGTTTTCAACCTGGCTTCTGGGCGCTATGGTCGCACCCACACCCTCGTCTGCGCTTCTGCACAGCGCAACTATGGTAAAGGCGGGCATTTATGTCCTGTTCAGACTTGCTCCCGCCATGAACGGCACAACAACGGGCGATATGATAGCCCTTATAGGCGGCTTCACGTTCTTCGTGTCCTCAATGATGGCTATTGCGCAGAGTGATGCAAAAAGGGTGCTCGCCATGTCCACGGTCTCAAACCTCGGCCTTATGGTGGCATGCGCAGGCTCGGGAACTCCCGAAACTATCTGGGCGGGCGTATTTCTTATGATATTTCACGCGGTTTCAAAATCCCTGCTCTTCCTTGATGTCGGAGCGACCGAAAACACACTTCACAGCAGGGATATAGAGGATATGCACGGTATGCTTTATTTCCTGCCCATGCTCAGCGTATTTATGTTTATTGGTATTGCGGGTATGTTCCTTGCGCCCTTCGGTATGCTTATATCAAAATGGGCTGCACTCAGAGCGGCTATTGACGGTAAAAATGTGGCTTTGCTGCTGTTTATCGTATTCGGCAGTGCGACTACCTCGTTCTATTGGAGCAAGTGGATGGGCAAGCTTATCTGCCATCCCCATGCGGAACATTCGCATATAAAAGATATAACAAGACTTAACGAAACGGTCTCAATGGGTATTCAGGCTGTGCTGATGATAGTGCTTTGCGTTGCGTTCCCGTTTTTATCAAAGATATTTGTCGATCCCCTGCTTGACGAGATGTTCGGCACAAGCGGCGAGGTGCTTTCGCAGGGGCTTTTGTATATGCTTGTTATAATAATATGCTTTGTGTTTGCCGTGCCTCCCATTACCTATTACTACAGCCGCAGGATACATTCAAATATCAAGCTGGCGTATATGGGCGGTATCAATACGGGCGATAATTCAAGTTTTGTGGACTCTATGGGCGAGGAAAAAATGCTCTGGCTGTCCAACTACTACTTTGCAAACAGGATAGGCATCAGAAAAATAATGCTGCCCTGTCAGCTGTTTGCGGCAGCAATCATTATAATTATGTTTTGTATTATATTGGGAGTGACATTATGAGAAACAGTATAATAAGCGTTGCGGCATACCTTCTTTTAGCGCCCGTTATCGGGGGTCTGCTCGACGGCATAGACAGAAAAATATCGGCAAGGATGCAGCGCAGGGTGGGTCCGCCGCTGCTCCAGCCGTTCTATGATGTATCTAAATTATTGAAAAAGCAGGTAATTTCGGTCACCAATGCACAGACTTTCCTGCTTATGAGTTATATGATCTTTATTCTTCTTACGGGCGCTATGTTCTTTGCGGGTACGGATATCCTGCTTTGTATGTTCGTTCTGTCCACGGCGGCTATGTTTTTGTATTTTGCCGCGACTGTAACGGGCTCGCCGTACTCCACTATAGGCGCATCGAGGGAACTGATACAGACGATAGCCTATGAGCCTGCGGTGCTTATGTCCTGCGTGGGCTTCTATCTGGTGGACGGCTCGTTTGAAATAAGCAAGATAGCTTCTTCACAGATAAGCAGCATTATGTATCTTCCGGGCGTTTTTGCCGCATTTGTTTTTATCCTTACAATAAAAATGCGTAAATCCCCGTTTGATATCTCCACATCCCACCACGCACATCAGGAGATAGTAAAGGGCGTTACAAGTGAGATGGGCGCACGAAATCTCGCTATCTTCACGGTTACAGAGTGGTATGAAAATGTGTTTTTAATGGGCGTTGTAGGCCTGTTTATCGTAAATAAAGACCCGATAAGCATAGCCGTTGCCGTCGCTGTTATTTTCGCCGTATTTTTCCTTGAAATACTTATCGACAATACCAGCGCAAGAATGAAACAGTACGAAATGCTTAAATTAAGCTGGACAATAACACTTGTGCTTGCGGGCTGCAATATCTGGGTGCTTATGCTTATGATAAAATAAGCTTCACGCAAGTATGTGCACACGGGGACGGTTCCTGTGTGCACAGCATTTAGTGATTAGTGATAAGTGATAATTTTGTAAAGACCACTATATAACGTACACAGAAGAACCGTCCCCTTGTGTACAAAAAGGAGAGAATGATCATGTTTGAGATAAAAAGGTCTCCGTGGGTGCTCCATTACGACGGTTCCAGCTGCAACGGCTGTGACATAGAAGTTCTGGCCTGTCTTACACCCGTCTATGATGCGGAGCGCTTCGGTATAGTAAACACAGGCGACCCCATGCAGGCCGATATCCTGCTTATCACGGGCGGTATCAACAGTCAGAACGCCCCCGTCGTAAAACAGCTCTACGATCAGATGCCAAGACCCAAGGTAGTCTGCGCGATCGGTGTATGTGCCTGTACGGGCGGCATTTTTAAAGACTGCTATAATATTTTGGGCGGTGCGGACACCGTTATTCCCGTGGATATTTATGTTCCGGGCTGTGCGGCACGTCCCCAGGCCATAATAGACGGCATAGTAAAAGCTGTCGATCTGTTTGAAAAACGCCTTGAAAAGCATAAGGAATGGGTCAGAATACACGGCGAAGTCCATGACGACCCCGTTGACGAAAACGAAGTAAGAGAAGTTGGTACCGAAGAAACAAAGACGACAACAAAAACGGAAACGGCAAAAACCGAAAAAGCAAAATCGGAAACCAAGCCAAAGTCAAATAAAAAGGGCAAAAAATCAAGGAGGAAAAAATGAGAGACACACTTAGCGAGATAATCGAAATAGACTATCATGACCTGCTTGAAATGGCAATTCAGAAAAAACGAGAGGGCTATCGCCTTTCACAGGCCTGCGCGGCCTATGTTGAGGGCAAGCCGCAGTTAAGCTATTCATTCGCGGACGACGAGAACTACAAATATGTCACTCTGCGCTGTAAAATAGAAAAGGACACCGAAATAATAAGCCTGTCGGAAGTTATTCCCTATGCTTCATTCTACGAGAACGAAATGCGCGAGCTCTTCGGCATAAATATCAGCCTTATCGAGCCCGACTATAAAAATAAATTCTATAGAATAGAGCAGGAAACACCTTTTGTACCCGCTGACGGCAATAATTAAGGAATTAAGGATATGAAATGCTACTATCACAAGTCAAAGGATGCAGACGGGGAATGCAGCAGCTGCGGCAGACCCCTTTGCCGCGCCTGTGCGGACTACTGGGGCGGCAGGCTCTGTACCGACTGCGTAAAAAGCATGGCGGCTAAAAGACGAAATACCGCGCTGCTTAAAATACTGCTTGTCCTTGTGCTTACAACAGCCCTGTTTTATCTGCTTTACTTTACAATGCAGGGGCATACGGCAAAGGATATGTACTTTGCACTGACGGGCTTTGGCGCGGCGGAAAAGAAAAATCTTTTTCTTAGGCTGTGGCTCGGGTTTATACCCGCGGGACTGTATGCGGCAAAGACTTTTGCTTCCATGCTTGCGGAAAAATATGATATACAAGGAAAAGCGGCTGTTGTCTGCCTTGCGGCGGCGGTGGTATGCGGCATTTTGTTTGCGTTCCCGCTTGCTGTATTGCTTGTGATACGGCTTATCTATGATTTTGTTAAATATAATGTGACAGTAAAGGCTGCCCGAAAAAGACTTGATTTTACTTCGGGCAAAAGAAAAAAGAGAAAATAAAAAAGAGATAATAAAAAAGAGGTAATTATATATGAAGAAAAGAAGTATAGTACCTTACGGCCCGCAGCATCCCGTTTTGCCCGAGCCCATACATCTTGACCTTGTGATAGAGGACGAAAAAATAGTTGAGGCTATCCCGTCTGTCGGCTTTATCCACAGAGGTCTGGAGAACCTTGTGCAGAAAAGAGATTTTAACCAGATGGCTTATGTTGCGGAGCGTGTCTGCGGTATTTGCAGCTTCGGCCACGGCTTTGGCTACTGCGAGGCTATCGAGGATATAATGGATATAGAAGTGCCCGACCGCGCAAAGTATTTAAGAACGATATGGTTTGAGCTGTCAAGGATGCACAGCCATTTTCTGTGGCTCGGTCTGCTTGCGGACGGTTTCGGGTTTGAAAATCTGTTCTACCAGTGCTGGAGAATACGTGAAAAAATTCTTGACGTGCTGGAACTGACAACGGGCGGCAGAGTTATTTTCTCCGTCAACAAAGTCGGCGGTGTTATGAAAGATATCACACCCGAAATGGCGGGCGCGATACTCGATATGCTGGCTTCGGTCAAGAAGGAATTAAAGGCCATAGCGCCCACTTTTACGGAGGACTACGCCGTTAAGTCAAGACTTGTCGGTGTCGGCGTGCTGACAAAGCAGCAGGCGCATGACTTGGGCTGCGCGGGGCCTTTTGCAAGAGCCAGCGGGATTGCAACGGATATGCGTAAGCTTGGTTATGCGGCATACGGCGATATTGATTTTGATGTGATAACAAGCAATGACGGCGACAGTTATGCGCGCTGTTATGTGCGTATTCGGGAGATATTCCAGTCGATAAGCATAATAGAACAGGCAATAGAAAAACTGCCCGAGGGCGAGCTTGCGGCAGCGGTAAAGGGCAATCCCAAAGGAGAGAGTTTTATACGTATAGAACAGCCCCGCGGCGAGGCTATTTATTATGTAAGTGCAAACGGAAGTCCGCATCTGGACAGAATGAGAGTGCGCACACCTACCTTTGCAAATCTTGCGGGACTGTGCGAGACTTTAAAGGGTGCCGATTATGCGGATGTCGGTCTGCTTATACTGACTATCGACCCATGTATCAGCTGTACGGAAAGGTAGGCGAGAGAAATGGCAGTAATGAAATTTGTACCCGAGGCGCTTAAAAATCTGTTCAAGCCGCCCGTTACGACTTCTTATCCCTTTGAACCCGCGGAGTATCCCGAAAGGGCGAGGGGACATATAAGCATTGATATCGACAACTGTATCGGCTGCGGTATGTGCGTGAGAGCCTGTCCGCTTGGGGCTTTAAAGGTCGATAAAAATGCGGGCACCTGGGAAATAGACCGTTTTGACTGTGTTGTCTGCGGGTATTGCGCCGAAAAATGTCCGAAAAAATGCCTGCACGTTATCCCCGGATATCAGACCCCCGAGAGGGAAAAAGAGGGCGTTTTATATAAGAAAAGTGAAGAGGCGCTGAAAGCCGAAGCCGAGAAAAAGGCCGAGGCCGCAAGAAAAGCCGCCGAAGCCAAAGCCGCCATGGAAGCGAAGAAAAAAGCGGAAGAGGAAGCCAAAGCGGAGGGATAAATTGGAATTTAGCGACGATTTGCTAAAGCAAATCGTCGCTAATCGACTCTCAATATAAAACGGAGGAATAAATATGTGTGTTGCATTTATGGGCAGGGTAGAATCAATTGACGACAAGATCGCTGTGGTAAACTGCGGCGGTGCAAAGATAAAAGCAAGGCGTGACCTTGTGAATATTTCTGTGGGCGACTGTGTTATGGTACATGCGGGATATGTTATGCAGCGTGTCAGTGACGAGGATATCGCTCTTATGGAAGAATTGGGTTAAAAGCTCTTGTTTGCTTTGTTTGTGCAGGGTGGACAGGGGCTTTTTTTATTGGGAATAATTTCCGACTGTATGGATAGTTAAATTTATGTCATTACTTGACGGGCTTTGCGTTTTATGTTATTATATTAGAGAATATGAAACTTTAAAAGTGTTTGAACATGACTTTTTTCAAATAGATTTGTGTATCTGACTGATTTGAAAGGAAAATAGTGTATGTACGAGAAAAAACCGGTCGGTTGGAAAAAGCATATAGACTTTGTGCTGTTGGATTTTTTTCTGATGCACGTATCACTTGTACTTGGCTTTTTAATTCGTTTGGGCAGTGGGTTACTCAGTCTTTTCAGGGTGTATGCGGCTTCGGCGCTGCTTATGTCGCTGGCTTTTTTTATGGTCATACTCTTCCACGAGGGCTATAAAAACATAATGAAGCGCGGCCCTTATGCGGAGTTTGCGGCATTGCTCAAACAGACGGTAATAATCGCACTGACTACGGTGCTCATGCTCTATCTTACCAAAAGTGCCGAGGATACATCGCGTATTTCAATAGTGCTTACGTTTATCCTGTATATTTGTATGTCGTATGCCGCGAGGTTATTGTTTAAAAATTATCTCAGGTCAAAAATGCTCAGCAATACGGGCGACCGTTCGCTTATCGTTATTTGTATGGAGCACAATGCGGAAAAGTTTGTGGAACGCGTAAAAAATACGACTTACGAGATGAATATTTCGGGTATTATAATTGCCGATAAGGATTTGACAGGCAGTGAAGTGGCGGGTATACCCGTTGTTTCCGACCTTGACGGGGCGGCGGAGTATGTGTGCCGCAGCTGGGTGGACGAGGTCTTTATAGGAAGAGAGACCTATATATCCCAAAGGGAAAAAATCGAAAACTTTGCCCATGCGTGCAGTACAATGGGCATTACGGTGCATACCATGCTGTTTTCGCTCGGCGAGGAGGGCGATACCATGTTTGCGGAGCGTTTTGCGGGCTTTTGGGTCGTATCCCGAAGTGCCGCAGTGGTAAACAGCCGCGATATGATAATAAAACGCTGCATGGATATAGCCGGCGGCATTGTCGGCTGCCTGCTGACTGTGATACTGACGATACTGGTGGGGCCGTGGATCTTTATTGCATCCCCCGGGCCTATCTTTTTTGCACAGCAGAGAGTCGGAAGAAACGGCAAGCCGTTCAAGATATATAAATTCCGATCTATGTATATGGATGCGGAAAAGCGCAAGGCGGAGCTTATGGCGAAGAATAAGGTGCAGGACGGCCTGATGTTCAAAATGGACGACGACCCGCGTATTATAAAGGGTATAGGCCATCTTATCCGCGACCTTTCAATAGACGAGTTCCCGCAGTTTTTTAACGTGCTGAAAGGCGAGATGAGTCTTGTCGGCACACGTCCTCCCACAATGGACGAGTGGGAGAAATACGAGCTGCACCACAGAAAGCGTCTGGCTATCAAACCCGGGCTAACGGGTATGTGGCAGGTCAGCGGCCGCAGCAGTATTACCGATTTTGAGGAGATAGTGAGGCTTGATACCCAATATATTGAGGATTGGAGTATCGGCCTTGATATAAAAATAATTTTTAAAACCATACTTGTTGTGCTAAAAAAGGATGGGGCGCAGTAAAAGCGCAAAAATATAATTACGAAAAGGGGTTTTACATTGAAAGCACTTATACTTGTGGCGGGCTATGCGACACGACTTTACCCGCTTACGATAAATACACCCAAGCCTTTGCTTGAGGTAGGAGGCAAGCCGATAATCAACTATATCGTAGAGGAGATAAACACGGTTGAAGCCGTGGACGAGATATATGTTGTCAGCAACCATAAATTTGCGGGGCATTTTGAGACCTGGGCTGCACAGCTTAACAATCCCGTGCCCATAAGCGTACTTGACGACGGTACTTCCACCGAGGAGACCCGCCGTGGTGCAATAGGCGATATACAGTTTACTATCGACGAGAAGAAGATAGACGACGATTTGATGATAATTGCGGGCGATACGCTTTTCACTTTTGCCCTTAAAGAATACTACGAGTATTTCAAGGCAAAACAGGACGACTGTGTTGTGGTAAGGGAATTTAACGATGTGGAGAGGTTAAAGCAAATGGGTGTTGTTCAGCTTGGCGAAAACGACATTATAACAAGCTTTGAGGAAAAGCCTGCCGAGCCGAAGAGCAACAAGGTCGCTTTTGCCGCTTATATCTACAGAAGAGATACCGTTCCCCAAATCAAGACCTACCTTGAAGAGGGCAATAAACCCGATGCTCCGGGTAATTTCCTTGCATGGCTGTACACCAGAAAACCGGTTTTTGCCTGGGTAATGAACGGCGACTGCTACGATATCGGTACACATAAATCTCTTGAAGAGGTAAACGAAATTTTTAAAAAATAAATCCAAACGATGCACCGTATAAATCAACGGCTGCATCGTTTTTTTGGTTGAAGGACACACGGCAGAAGCGTTTTATGAAGAGTATCAGACAGGAAAGTCCGGAATTATTTTATGAAGAACATCTCCGGAGCGTTTTATGAAGAACATCAAGCCGAATTATTTTATGAAGAACAAACGGCAGGGAAGTCCTTTTTTTGAAAAGAAAAACTGCCGCAGGATAAACCGCGGCAGCGTAATAGATCGTGTTAAATTATTGTGCGTAGTCTACGGCTCTTGTTTCCCTTATAAGGTTTACCTTTATTTTGCCCGGGTATTCAAGTTCCGTTTCGATTTTCTTGGAAATATCATGTGCCATAATTGTAAGCTGGTCGTCCGATACTTCCTCGGGTACTATCATAACTCGCAACTCACGGCCTGCCTGAATTGCGAAAGATTTTTCAACGCCCTTAAAGGAGTCGGCAATTTCTTCAAGCGACTGCAAACGCTTGATATAAGACTCCAGTGTTTCGCGCCTTGCGCCGGGTCTTGCGGCCGATATTGCATCTGCTGCCTGAACCAGTACGGCGATCGTGCTCTGCGGCTCCACATCTCCGTGGTGAGCCTCAACAGCATTTATAATAGTGGCGCTTTCATGATACTTGCGGCACAGGTTTGCGCCCAGTTCTATATGCGAACCTTCCATATCATGGTCTATTGCCTTGCCTATGTCGTGCAGAAGTCCCGCACGTTTTGCAAGTGTGATATCAACACCCAGCTCCGCAGCCATAATGCCGCAAAGGTGTGATACTTCGATAGAATGTTTAAGTACATTCTGTCCGTAACTTGTCCTGAATTTAAGTTTACCCAAAAGTCGTACAAGTTCGGGGTGGAGATTATGTACACCCGTTTCAAAGGTAGCGGCCTCGCCCTCTTCCTTGATGGATGCTTCAACCTCTTTTCTGGCCTTTTCAACCATTTCTTCGATTCTTGCAGGATGTACCCTGCCGTCGATGATCAGTTTTTCCAAAGCTATACGTGCAATTTCTCGCTTCATTGCGTCAAAGCCCGATAAAATAACAGCCTCGGGTGTGTCGTCAATAATAAGCTCAATGCCTGTGAGTGATTCAAGGGTACGGATATTGCGTCCCTCGCGTCCGATTATTCTGCCCTTCATTTCATCATTGGGCAATGAAACAACACTTACCGTTGTTTCGGCAACATGGTCGGCAGCGCAGCGCTGTATAGCGTTTGCGATGATCTCCTTTGCCTTTTTGTCGGCCTCGGATCTGGCCTTGGTCTCCATTTCCTTGATAAGAACGGCTGTCTCGTGCTGAAGATCGTTTTGCACTGATGCAAAAAGATACTCTTTCGCCTGTTCGGCAGACATGCCCGCTATTCTTTCAACCTCTGCGATATGCTGCTTTTCAAGGGCTTCTATCTCGGAAGCACGCTTGTCAAGCTCCTCGCTTTTGCGCTGCAACTGATTGTCGCGCTTGTCAAGGCTCTCGGAACGCTTATCAAGACTTTCTTCTTTCTTTTCCAGTCGTTTTTCCTGTCGCTGTACTTCGTTTTTGCGGTCTTTACATTCTTTTTCAATGTCGTTTTTGACCTTTAAGCCTTCTTCCTGTGCGGCAAGCAAAATTTCTTTCTTTTCCGCATCGGCACCGCGCTTTATTTCTTCGGCGGCCTTTTTGGCTTCAAGCTTTATATTCTCGGCTTCACGCTCGGCAGAACCGATAGCGCCTTCGGCGGTCTTTTTGCGCCAATTATAGCCAAGGACATAGCCAATGACCAAAGCAAGTACTACAGCAACAAGGATGATAATCAACTTACCTAATCCTATGCTAAGCAAAGTCTTAACACCTCCTATTTAATTTTCAATGTGCGATTATCCATAAACCCGAAAGGGTGGAATGATACATCATATTGCTGCGGTGGATAAGTAGCCGCAATAATACTATTCTATTGTATACTTTTTTTTCGCCGCTGTCAAGTGGGTAATAAAAAAGATTGCAAATAATGAAAAAAAATGTTAAAATGAGAATAACATGAGTAAATAAGTATAAGGGGGGATAAGCGTGAGAAAATTTACATCCTTTATTTTGATTTTAAGTTTGATATTTGCCTGTACCGCCGTTCCCGTGCAAAGCGGGGTAGACAGCCTGAGCAGTGCGGAGGGAATGAGCGCCTATTATGATGACGACGGCATTATAAGGCTTATTTCCTTTGAAATTGGCGGGTTGCCCGAGGGGCTGAGCTATTCTGTGGGCGGCAGCAGATTTGATGTTGTATCGGAGCTTGTGAGCGGCTGCGTGTTTGAATATCTGCCCGCAGATACCTGTGTGGTGTCGGGAAACTCGGTAAGCGTGAAATTAAGCTGCGGCAGTGAGGAAAAGACGATATCCGTGCCTGCGGTAAAAATAGTCGGCGGCAGCAAAGACGACTGGGAGGTATCGGCAGACGGTCATGTCATAGAGAGGTATTTCGGCAGCGAAAGCATAATAACCGTACCCAATTTTATTGACGGAAAGCCGATAATATCGGTCGGTGCGGGTGCAGGTCTCGGAAATCTGCTCAAAGGCAGCAGCTCCAAAATAAACGGGGCGGTCATTTCCGAGGGCATAACGGCTGTGAATTACGGGACCTTTGCCAATGTGACTTCGCTTTCTTCGGTTATTCTGCCCGACTCGCTTAAAAGCATAGGCGACGGTGCGTTCTATAATACGGGTCTGTCGCAGACGATGCACTTTCCCGCTTCCCTGCGTGAGATCGGCGATCAGGCATTCCGAAAATCGGGGATAACGGATATCGAATTTTCAGACGGACTTGAAAGGATAGGGCAGCTTGCGTTTTATCAGTGCAGCAAGCTGAAAGGCGGGCTTAAACTGCCCGATACACTTAAAGTGATAGACTACGGCGCTTTTGCATACTGTTCCGGGCTGACGGGCGAACTTAAACTGCCCGCGTCCCTTACCGAAATAGGCGAAAGCTGTTTCCACAGCTGTGCGGGTTTTACGGGCGATCTTGTTATACCGGGAGGAGTAAAGTCGGTGCCGAAACTGGCGTTCTGCTGCTGTACGGGCTTTAACGGAAAACTGGTTTTAAGCGAGGGTGTGGAGGAGATCGGCTATGTCGCATTCGGCGGTTCAAATTCTTCAAATGCACCGAAATTCACTTCGATAGAATTTCCGTCAACGCTTAAACATATCGGTTTGTACTGTTTTCAGTACAGCAATGCGGTAAAGCATCTTGAACTGAACGAGGGGCTTGAAATGATATCGGACGGCGCATTTGACCATATGACGGGGCTTGAAGATACCGTGATAGTGATACCGTCTACCGTAAAGACGATAGGCGGCGACTATGGAACGGAGGAAAATACGGGCTGCGGCGACCATGTATTCTATGATATGGGCAAAGATGCGTATTTTACGGCATTTGAAGTTGTGGAGGGCAATAAGTATTTTACCGCAAAAGACGGCGTTTTGTACAGTGCGGACATGACAAGAATGGTCGCGTATCCGCGGGGAAAGACGGACAGCAGATTTGTGATACCCGATACGGTCACACAGATAGACCTGCTTTCGTTTTCAAGGCCTGCCTATCTTAAAACCATTGTCCTGCCCGATAATTATATTATAAGTGAGGCCGTTCCCGCAAATTCCCTCAATACCGACGGAAATAACTTTTCGGTCGCACTTTATGCCTATAACAATGTTGAGGCGGTGGAGGTAAACGAGACCAACCCCAATTATACCAGTGTTGACGGAGTTTTATATTCAAAGGATATGAAGTCCGTCCGGTTTATACCCCAGGCCGCACAGGGGGAGGTAACTATCGCGGACGGCTGTGAAAGGATAGAAAAAGGCGCGGTGTATATTGCGGATGTGAACCGTGTTAAATGGGAAAAACTTATCCTGCCCGATTCACTTGACTATGTGGATATTGATGTCAGAACCATGCTTAACGAGACCATGAATACGGCAAGAACAAATAAGGTAAGCGACAGAGTGGTCTACGGCGGCGATATGTATATAATCTATTTAAAGGGCGATGCAGACCTGTCGGGAGAAGTGGATCATGTAGATGTAAAAGCGGTGCTTTCGGGCAGTGCAAACGGCGATACAAGCGTATTCAATAAGTATTCCGCCGATGTTAATGACGACGGCAAGGTAAATATTGTTGATGCGGTGCTTATAATGCAAAAAATCGAAGAAGAGCAATAAAACTTAAATAACCGTGTAAAAAAGGCTTTGAAGAAAAATGTTATTTCTTCAAAGCCGCTTGATTGTGGCGGAAAGTTTTGTGATTCGCTTAAATTTTGTCGGCATTTATAAAAAATTCCTCCAAGTGTTACCATATAATGAAATTTATTAAATAAAATTGTCTTACAAAAAGTATTGCGTATATTATGTATATGTGATATAATTAATTTAAAGAAAGAGATGATACAAGATGCGCTTTGAATGGAATGAGAAGAAAGAAGAAATCAATATCCAAAAACATGGTATAGACTTTAGAACGGCATCTCTTGTTTTCGGTGATGACAACAGAATAGAAAAATATGATGAAGCTCACAGCACATATTGGGAAGATAGATATATAACTATCGGTATTTCTGTTAATACTACCTTGACAATGGTCGTTTATACTGAAAGAAATGAAAATGTGATAAGAATAATATCGGCTCGGTTAGCCAATAAAAAAGAGGAGGTTGAATATTATGGTAACAGTAGAAATTGATGTAAAAAAGCCGCCTACACCCGAACAGATAGCAATGATTGAAAAAGCAAAACAAATGCCCATAACCTATGACGAGGACTGCCCCGAACTTACGGAGGAGCAGTTAAAGCAATTTCGCCGTGTGTCCGAGATCAGGCGTGAAGAACGCAGAAAGCAGACCGTTACACTGCGTATTTCGCCGCAGGCGCTGGAAAAGGCAAGATCACTCGGAAAAGGCTATACTTCCGTATTAAGCCGCATTTTGGAAAGTGTGCTTAATGACAATGACCTTATAGAACATTTTTTATGATCTTTTACAGACAAAAAAGGCTTTGAAGAAAAATGTTATTTCTTCAAAGCCGATTTTTATTTTCAGAATTTGTCTTTTACATCCTCAAGACTGACTGTCTTGCCGAAAACATCGCAATGCTGTTCGCCCGGGATCTTGTCATTGTATACATAGCTGTATATCATCTCGCGGTAAGCATAAACTTTCTCGCGAAGCTCGTCCTTATTGGCGGGCTCGGTTATCGTCATGCCTGCGCTCGGCTCGTCGGGATACATCGTACCTGTCGGGTCGGCGATATTGTCAAAGCTCCATACAACGCCGTTTATGCTGTCTGCATTCATTTTTACCATCTGGATATTCTCTACATTGTGGAATGAGAGGATATTCTTCATGTCGTAGTGCATACCGCCATTGCCGCTGTCGCAGTTCTGGTCAAAGCCCTTTGCACGGTACTGAACGGCCGCTTTGCTGTTGCCGTAATGGTCGAATGCAATACAGTTTTCGATATATCTGTAGCCTGTCGAGTCGGACTCGGACGAACCGAACTTAAAGCCGTTCGGATTGCCGCCCCAGTTGGAGTACATCTTGGAATAATTGTTTGTATTGCCAAGCAGGTTCATAGTCACGTTAGGCCAGTTTTTCACCTTGCCCGTACTCTCGTCAACTTCAAATTCGCGGTTGTTGTACTTTGTTTCAAAATCGGGGTCATTTTTAAGTATAGTCTGTACATAGATAAGCTTTTTATCAAGCGGATAGCCCATTATATAGTCGTATTCGCCCGTAAATGTATTGGGATTGCCGTTGTGCCATGCAAGACACTCAACATAAGCAATATCGCTTATATAACGCTTGCCGTCGCTCATTCTGTCGTAGCTGTCCCAGCCGTCGTCGGCATTTTCCCATGCACGGCAGTTATAGAAATTGTTGCCGCCGCCTGCGCCTATCTTAACGGAGAAACCGTCTGCATCCGCGCCGCTCTTTTGTACTATATCGCCGTTTCTGTAGCTGTCGCAGTTGATGAACTTGTTGTCATGGCTGCCGTTTGTAACGGAGATACCGCTGTTGTTGTTGTAGCGGAATACGCAGTTTGTGAAAGTACATTCGCCCGCATTCTGATAGTTGGGGTCTTTCGAGTCGTTATCCTTTATGCGGACACCGCAGTCACCCGCATTTTCTATTATCAGGTTTTTGAAATCATAACCCGTACCCTTGATATAAATACCGACACCTGCTTCGCCGCGGCTTGAAAGGCTGTCACGCAGCTTTGCAAAATCAAGTGAAGCACCTGTGCCGTCCTCGTTTGTAAGGCCGTAAAATTCCATGCCCGCATTGACGGTATTAAGGTCGATACGCTCGGGGCACTCGATAGTGCCGTCAATGTATATCTTCTTCTGATTTGAACTTATCGCATTTTTAAGTGCCGAAAAATCCGAAACCACAACGCCGTCCGAGGTGTCTATTTCTTCCTTGTCCGATTTAATGTCAAATTCGGGCACCAAGGTCTTTTGCAGGATATAGCTTGCATCCGAAGCCGTTACCGTGCCGTCCTCGTCAAAGTCCGCCGCGGTTATCTGCTCCTGTGTAAGTCCCGTGCTGCTGCCCGTAAGCGTGTATTGTAATGCAAGTGTTGCATCCGTTGCCGTAATGCTGCCGTCCAGATCGACATCTCCCTTTGCGGCTGCAAAGCAATTTGTGCTCATCATAAGCACCGCAAGCAATACCGCCGTTTTGCTGTGTTTCATTTTGTGTTCCCCTCTCTATACCTTCCGTGTATTATTAAAACTTGAAAACATCCTTTTTATCGGTCTTTTCCCAAGGCAGGTCGATATCCGTTCTGCCAAAGTGACCGTAAGCCGCTGTCTGCGCGTAAATAGGACGGCGAAGACCGAATGTGTCGATTATAGCCGACGGACGCAGGTCAAAATTCCTGCGTACTATCTCAACTATCTCGTCATCGCTTATCTTGCCCGTGCCATAGGTGTTGACAAGGATAGAAAGCGGCTGAGCCACACCGATAGCGTAAGCAAGCTGTATCTCGCACTTTTTGGCAATGCCGCTTGCAACTATATTTTTTGCAACATATCTTGCCGCATAAGCGCCCGAACGGTCTACCTTTGTCGGGTCTTTGCCGCTGAATGCACCGCCGCCGTGGCTTGCATATCCGCCGTAGGTGTCAACTATTATCTTTCTGCCCGTAAGGCCGCAGTCGCCCTGCGGTCCGCCAATTACAAAACGGCCTGTGGGGTTGATGTAGTACTTTGTGTTTTCGTCCAAAAGCTCTGCGGGGATAACGGGCTTGATAACGTGTTCTATCATGTCTTTTTCTATCTGGTCGTGTGTGGCATCCTCGCTGTGCTGTGTGGAAATTACCACGCTGTCAATGCGAACGACTTTGTCGCCGTCATATTCTACCGTCACCTGACTTTTGCCGTCGGGACGAAGATATTTTAAAGTGCCGTTTTTGCGCACTTCGCTCAATCTGCGTGTAAGCTTGTGTGCAAGGTAGATCGGCATGGGCATATAAGCCTCGGTCTCGTCGCAGGCAAAACCGAACATCATACCCTGGTCGCCCGCACCCGTGTCATGCTCGTCGCCGTCACGGCTTTCAAGCGAAGCATCAACACCCTGTGCAATATCGGGGCTCTGTGCCTTTAAGGATGTGATAACTGCGCAGCTGTCGCAGTCAAAACCGTACTTTGCACGGTCATAACCGATCCTGCGCACGGTCTCGCGCACCACGTTTTCAATGTCTACATAACTTTTTGTCGTTACCTCGCCTGCAACCATGATAAGACCCGTGCTTGCAAGTGTTTCGCACGCAACGCGGGAATATGGATCCTGCTCCAGCATGGCATCAAGTATTGCATCGGATATCTGATCGCATATCTTATCGGGATGTCCCTCGGTAACAGATTCGGATGTAAATAATCTTCTCATTTTATTCTCCTTTTATGGTAAATGAAATTATATATTGGTTATTTAAAAAGCCATTTTAAGGCATTTTACTACATTAATATAATACCACCTATTAATTTTATTGTCAATATGAAGATAATTATGCCGAACGGAATTTATTTGTGCTTTGCGTATTATTGGTTTGAGATTCCCCATTTTTTGAGAACGAATATCTATAAAAACGCTAAATAAGCGGCTTGTGCATATATTACCGACTGTGATACAATATGCTGAAAAATTGGAATTTAACACACTTTTGCTTTTGCAAAAGTGTGTTGGAGCGCAGGACTGGGAGCTGAGCCGCGAAGCGGCGATGCGATTCCTGCGCGACCCCTATAACGCGCTTGCGCGCCACTGTTTATAAGTAACTTTAATA
>JAFUAF010000063.1 GCA_017460805.1 Bacillota bacterium
CGTCCTTGCCTGCCCTTTTAGGCTCACGCCCGGAGGGCTCCGCCCGGGAGGGGTAGGGGGACCGCTTGCGGTGGAAGGGTTTGCGGACTTCGTGTAGAAGTCCGCTGTCCTTGTCACCAACTCCCCGTCAAATTCCAATTTAACATTCCGAGAAAAAGAAAAACTATAAACACGAGAAAAAGAAAAACTATAAACATTTTTGTTGATTTATGCAGTAAAATGTGGTATTATTAATTGATACAGAGATATAAATTTGTTTTATAAAAGGGAGGCGTGAAAATGGGACAGTATATCACAGCCGAAGAATTGGTATATATTGCCGTTATTGCTTTTTTTATAACATGGTTTATACATAACCTGATAAAATTCAAAAAAATAATGGAGCTGGGCAGTGACAACACACCCGTCAAGGACATAAAAAAGGTACTTGACCGTTGTTATGCCATGTTCCCGCTGGAAAATGTCAGCTTTAAGGGTCAGACATTCAAGCGCGGTATGCGTGTAAAGATAACCACCTTGCAGGACAAAGTGTTCGAGGGCGAGCTGATAGGCACGAATTACCGCAATCTTGTCTGCATAATGACAAGCAGGCTTGTAGTGGCGCACGAACTGAGCAATATACGCGATATTACACAGGTTGACGGCGCGGAGAGTTAAGATGAGATATTTACGTACAATAAACTATTACGAGACCGACAGGATGAACTTCGTCCACCATTCAAACTATATACGCTATTTTGAGGAAGCACGCGTATGGATAATGGAAACGAACGGGCTGGGCTATGCGGCTGTTGAGGCTATGGGTCTTATGATACCCGTGTTAAGCGTTAATGTAAAGTATATCAGGCATATCACATTCAACGATAAAATAGAGATAGACACACGCATAACCAAATTTACGGGCGTAAAAATGACGGTGGAGTACAATGTCTATAAGGACGGCGAACTTACGACACAGGGCGAAAGCACACATTGTTTTCTGGAAAAAAGCACGCTAAGCCCCGTTAATCTTAAACGTGCATACCCCGATGTATATACATTCTTTCAAAAATTATATGAACTGACCTCAAACGAGGAGTAGAAGACTGCCGTATTTGAACTGCGGCAGTTTTTTTACTGCCGAATATTGACGGAATATTTGATCGCTCACAAAACAAAAATTTTTGTTGTAATTTGTTTTTAAATGTGATATAATTTTAACAGACTTTGCCGGGTTCGCAATTTATGCGGGTTTGCACAGTAAAATAGGCCAAAAAACATGGGAGAAGATCATATGTGGCATGAGATAGGACAAATATTGGACAAGATAGACAGTTTTGTATGGGAACCGCCTTTGATGGCACTTATACTTTTAGGCGGAATTATGCTGACTGTACGGCTTAACCTTTTACAGATAATAAGACTGCCTCTGGCTCTTAAATTTATGTTTAAAAACGAGGATGACGGTCATGGCGAAGTGACGAGTTTTGCGGCGTTATGTACCGCGCTTTCCGCAACGATAGGAACGGGAAATATCGTAGGTGTGGCAACGGCGATATGTGCAGGCGGACCGGGTGCTTTATTCTGGATGGAGATAGCGGCCTTTTTCGGTATGGCGACAAAGTATTCCGAGGGTCTGCTTGCAATAAAATACAGAACGGTAGACAGCGAGGGTCACGCACTTGGCGGCCCGTTCTATTATATAGAGCGCGGTATGGGTCAAAAATGGAAATGGCTTGCAAATCTGTTTGCGTTTCTGGGCGTATGCGTAGGTCTTTTGGGTATAGGTACTTTCGCGCAGGTAAACGGCATTTCGTCGGCTGTACAAAATTATTTTGACCCGCAGGAACTGCATACCGTTGTTATCCCGGGTATAGGCGAGTATACAATAGCCGTTGTCATTGCATCGGTTATTTTAAGTATATGCGTTGCGCTTGTGCTTATTGGCGGTATAAAGAGAATAGCGGCCGTATCGGAAAAAATCGTGCCTTTTATGGCGGTTTTATACCTGGTATTTACGGTTCTGCTGCTTATCTGCAATATAACAAAGATACCGTCTGCAATAGTTCTTGTGGTAAAGGGCGCATTTGATCCCCGCGCTGTCACAGGCGGTGCGGTCGGCAGCATAATAGTCGCCATGCAAAGCGGTATTGCCCGCGGTATATTTTCAAATGAAGCGGGTCTCGGTTCCGCCCCTATAGCGGCAGCCGCAGCCCGGACAAAATCCCCTGTGCGTCAGGGTCTTGTTTCTATGACGGGTACATTTATAGATACAATAATTATATGTACAATGACGGGTATGAGCATTATCCTTACGGGTGCATGGCAGGTAAAAGGGCTTGAAGGCGTAGAAGTCACGACTTACGCATTCAATAACGGTCTGCCTCTGCCGCATGCCGTTTCAAGCTTTGCGCTTATGCTCTGCCTTGTATTTTTCGCTTTTACAACCATACTCGGCTGGGATTACTACTCCGAAAGATGCCTTGAATATTTAAGCGGTACAAAACTGCTTCTTGCGTTCAGGATCCTGTACATAATCGCCGTATTTATAGGCCCGTATATGACCGTAGATGCCGTATGGACGGTGTCCGATATATTCAACGGCCTTATGGCTTTGCCGAATATGATAGCGATATTTGCGCTAAGCGGTGTTATCGTTTCAGAGACAAAGAAATATTTCAAAAAATAAAAAATCTGTTTAAAATATCAGTTAAAAAACTTTTCCGCTTCTTCATCTATAGTGTCTTTATGCGGTTTTATAACGGTTTCCTCGGGCAGCCCCTCTTCTGCTTTTTCGTCTTTGATAAGATTTTGTGCGCAGAAAACATAGAGTACCGATATCACAAGATACAGTACTCTTATGATTATTCTGCGCGGGCTTAACATAGAGATGAGAAGAGACAGTCCGTCGCCGACCACCGCAAGCCACCCAAGCACGACCGCGCCCATAAGCCACTTGCCTTGTATCGCCTTATATCCCGCAACTGCTCTGAAAATATTGAATATTGCACCAAGCACGCTTAACGCGCCCAGCACTATATATCCAAACTCGCCTTTCATGCAGCCGTACAAAAGTACCAGCCACGAAAATAAAAAACTTAATATGCCGAGCACCAAAACAAAACCCGATGCTCTTTTTAAACCTGTTTTGAAATCCATTTTTTCTCCTTTAAATTTTCTCGTATTTATTACTTTTCGTTATCCGCAATTTCTTCATCACGATTCACGGAAATTTTTTCATTTTTCTTTTTGATAACAGTCACACAGTAAATGTAGAGTATGGAAAGTATCAAATATACGATATTCTTGACCATATCAAAAATTCCTGCGTGAGAAAGAAATACAATAAATACCGAAAAGACGTTAAATATGACATTCAGCCATCCCAGAACGACAGCACCCATTACCCATTTGCCGTCTGTTATTTTAAATCCCGCTATACCGCGCAAAATATCAAAGCCCGACAAAAGAGTAAGTACAGCAAAGGAAAACAACAAAAAGTAAAAATCCTCATGCGATTCGGGAGCAAACAGCAATACAGGCAGCGCCACAAAAACAAACATAAGCAGCGCCATAACAATAGTGAGACCCGATACCGCTTTCAAAACTTTTTCGTGATCCATTTCATACTCCTTTTAAGCCGATTCGCCCTCGGGAATTTTGGAAATAACGGTCTTGTGCATATATCTTAAAGCTATTACGCAAAGTGTGATTGATATTGCTTCTGCCGCAACAAAGGCAAACCACACGTTGCTGACCTTTTGTGTAAGTGAAAGCAAAAATGCAACGGGAACAAGCACGATAAGCTGACGCGCAAATGACACCGCCATTGACAAAAAACCTTTGCCAAGCGCCTGGAACACCGACAGGCAGATAATACAAAAACTTGCTATCGGGAAATGCAGGCTAATGGTCCTTAAAGCTGGAACGCCCATTTGCAGGATATGCTCCGCATTTTCGTCGTTTGCAAAAAGCATAAGCAGCTTGTCGGGTATCACCTGG
Source organism: Bacillota bacterium (assembly GCA_017460805.1). Classification (GTDB taxonomy): domain Bacteria; phylum Bacillota; class Clostridia; order Lachnospirales; family CAG-274; genus RGIG4310. The sequence goes on from JAFUAF010000063.1 coordinate 3,982, forward strand.
AAGATGATAAGACCGAGCACAAGCAGGATAAAAGCGTACATTATGCTTAATTTCATTGTGTGCAGCATACGTTTGCGTTTGCCTGCGCCGTAGCAGAATGCCACGATAGGCACCATACCGTTGTTAAGGCCGAATACGGGCATGAATATAAAACTCTGGAGCTTGAAATAGATACCGAAGATAGCCACGGCGTTATTGCGCGCCTCGTCAAGCGGAAGAGCGGTATCTGTAATGTTCATGTGTGAGAATATGGTATTCAGCGCAAGCACCATTACAGAGCCTATGGATGCCATTAAAATCGACGGTACGCCTATGTAGAGTATCTTGCCCATTTCTTTTAAAGTGGGCTTTATTTTGCGTATCATATTAAGCTGAATTTCTTTATTGAATTTAAGGTTAAGAAAAACAGCGACCGTACCCGCTACACACTGGCCTATTACGGTAGCTATGGCAGCGCCCGCCATGCCAAGGCGCGGGAAGCCGACCAGACCGAAAATAAGGATGGGGTCAAGGATAATATTTATTACCGCACCGGTTATCTGTGTTACCATTGAGAGCATAGTCTTGCCCGTTGACTGGAGCATACGCTCAAAACAAAACTGTGCATATATGCCCATGCTCAATGTACAGGCAATTTTAAGGTAAACAGCACCCTCTTTTACTATATTTTCATTTGCGGACTGTGAGTGCATAAAAGGCTCGGTAAACACAAGACCAACAATAAGGAATATCACAAAGCAGCAGACGTATACCGCAATGCCGTTCACAGCCGTTTTGTCAACGCCCTCCTGATCTTTTGCGCCGAGGTTTCTGGATAAAAGCGCATTCATACCAACGCCCACGCCTGCACCGGTTGCTATCATAAGACTTTGTATCGGGAATACAAGTGAAATGGCGGTCATACAGTCTGCGCTGTACTTTGCCACAAATATACTGTCTACTATATTATAAAGCGCCTGAACAAGCATGGATATCATCATCGGCACAGCCATTGATATAAGCAGCTTATTAACAGGCATAGTCGCCATTTTATTTTCTTTTGCATTGGGTTCCATCTAATCTTCCTTTCGTTTTTTATATACATACATTATAGATTTTACTACTTTTAAGCCAAAGGGTCAATAAATTTTGCCGACATGTAATGTAGAAAATATCATGCGCGAAATTGCCGATCATAGTCGAATTTTACAAAAGTGCGGCAAAAGAGGTAAACTGCCGTGTTACACGTTATATGAAATCTGATTTTTGAACCGCTGTAAAAAAGGGGATGAAGCACTGTATGCTGCATCCCCTGACGGTGTTTTTATTCTTCTGTTGTTTCTGTTGTTTCTGTTTTTTCTGTTCTCTCGGGTTTGGGCAAGCAAGCCTTTCTGGAAAGATTAACTCTGCCCTGATCGTCTATTTCCGTTACCTTAACTTCAATAACGTCGCCAACATTGACAACATCCTCGACCTTGCCTACACGCTCGTGAGCAAGCTTGGAGATGTGTACAAGACCCTCTGTCTCAAAGCCTATCTCAACAAATGCGCCGAAAGTCATAAGACGTGTAACGGTACCCTTGTAAACCTTGCCTACTTCGGGTCCCTTGTCTATCATTGTGATCATATCCACAGCCTTTGCAATAGCATCTGCATCGGTAGAGGAGATGTAGATCTTGCCCTCGTCCTCTGTGTCTATCTTGTCTACGCCGGAAAGCTCGATAATTTTGTTGATAGTTTTGCCCTTTGAACCGATAACTTCTGCCATCTTGTCGGGGTTGATCTGTACAAAATGTATCTTGGGAGCGTACTTGCTGAGCTCTTTTCTGGGCTCTGCAATAGCCTTGAGCATGACCTCGTCAAGAATGTAATTTCTTGCAGCGTGTGTGTTAGCAATAGCACCCTTGATTATCTCGGGTGTAAGACCCTGTATCTTCATATCCATCTGGATAGCCGTGATACCCTTGTGAGTACCTGCTACCTTAAAGTCCATATCGCCGAAGAAGTCCTCAAGACCCTGAATATCTGTAAGCAGGATAAAGTCGTCATCTGTTTCGCCTGTTACAAGACCGCAGGAGATACCTGCAACGGGACGCTTGATGGGAACACCCGCAGCCATAAGTGAAAGTGTGGAACCGCAGACACTTGCCTGTGATGTAGAACCGTTTGAACTTAAAACTTCCGATACAAGGCGGATAGCGTAGGGGAACTCGTTCTCGTCGGGGATAACGGGAACAAGCGCTCTTTCAGCTAAAGCACCATGGCCGATCTCACGGCGTCCGGGGCTTCTTGAAGGCTTCGCTTCGCCTGTTGAATAACCGGGGAAGTTGTAGTGGTGGATATATCTCTTGCTTGTTTCTTCCTCGTCAAGACCGTCTATCTTCTGAGCCTCGCCTACGGAAGCAAGTGTTGTTATTGTAAGTACCTGTGTCTGACCTCTCTTGAAGAGTGCCGAGCCGTGAGTTCTGGGCAGAATGTCAACTTCTGCGGAAAGAGGTCTTATCTGATCGAGTGCACGGCCGTCGGGACGCTTGTGGTCACGGAGTATCATGCGGCGAACAGTTTCTTTTTCGTACTTGTAAATAGCTTCGTCAATAACTGTTGCAAATTCTTCGTCTTCAAGGTCAGCACCGAATTTTTCCTTAAGGGCTTCGATACATTCCTCGTTGATAGCTGTGATACGCTCGTCACGTATCTGCTTCATATCCGTAAATACGGCCTCTTCCATACGCTGTGCGGGAATAAGTTCCTTGATTGCTTCGTAAAGGTCGTGGTCAACAACGTGCTCTTCATAGCTGTGTTTTTCCTTGCCGCAAACAGCAACGATACCGTCGATAAATTCGCATATTTCTACGTTCTGTCTGTGACCGAACATAATAGCCTCAAACATTTCGTCGTCTGTTACTTCGTCTGCACCCGCTTCTATCATCATTACCTTTTCTTTTGTTGAAGAAACGGTAAGGTTCATACGGCTTACTTTTCTCTGCTCTGCTGTGGGGTTGATAACATACTCGCCGTCTATCATACCAACGGAAACCGAACCCGTAGGGCCGTAGAAAGGTATATCCGAGATAGAAAGTGCGATAGAAGAACCTATCATTGCACAGATCTCGGGTGCGCAGTCCTGGTCAACGCAAAGTACAAGTGCGTTGATGCAAACGTCGTTTCTGTAATCCTTGGGGAAAAGAGGACGTATAGGTCTGTCGATAACACGGGATGTAAGGATAGCGTGTTCTGCGGGTCTGCCCTCTCTGCGTGTGAAACCGCCGGGGATCTTGCCTACGGAATACATTTTTTCCTCATAGTCTATTGAAAGAGGGAAAAAGTCGATGCCTGCGCGGGGCTTTTCACTTGCTGTTGCCGTTACAAGAACGACTGTGTCGCCGTAGCGAACTATACACTCGCCGTTTGCAAGTTCTGCAACCCTGTCTATCTGTACGGAAAGTTCTCTGCCCGCCAGATTCATTTTAAATGTTTTGTACATATTTTTCTCCTTTTGTAAATATATTTACCGACTGTTTTTTAGCTTAAAAAGCGGTTCTCCACAAGCCGTTTTTTAAACTAAAAACACCGTCGGCAGTTGACTGTTGTAAAATAAAGAAAATGTGAAAAAGGGGTGCGGTGCGCACCCCATAATTCTTACTTTCTTAAACCAAGTGCTGCAATAAGCTCACGATATTTAACAATATCCTTGGACTTAATGTAATTTAAAAGGCCTTTTCTCTGACCTACCATCTTAAGAAGACCTCTTCTTGAATGGTGATCTTTCTTGTGCTCTTTTAAATGCTCGGTCAAGTGGTTGATTCTTGCTGTAAGTAAAGCAACCTGAACCTCGGGAGAACCTGTGTCGCCTTCGCTTCTGCCAAACTTAGCAATGATTTCCTGCTTGTTGATTTCCATTTTCGTTTCCTCCTATTAAAAATATTGTGACGGACAAGCCGCCTTTGCTGTACCCTATGCCAAGGACAGGCCGGAGAGTCCCAAACCTGAGCATGGGCTGAAAACATTTCGTGTGCTGTAATTTCACACGAATATTATTCTACCACATAAATCGGGTGAATACAAGTGTTTTTTTTGTAAAAAACATAACTTGATTTACCTTTTTTAAGGGCAAATTTACCAAATAATTACTTGCCCGATGCTTCTTCTGCGGGCTTGTTGGTAAGGTTGGGCTCTGTATTGCCGTATATCTCACTTTTGAGAATGGGGATGCGGATGCCCTTGTTAAGACCGAATTCAACGATCACATTCTGGTCGTATATCTCGCATACTTTGCCGTAGAAACCGCTGGATGTAACTATCCAATCGCCTTCTTTGATGTCGTTTTGGATGTCCTTAAGCTGCTGCTCACGCTTTTTCTGAGGCTTGATAGCAAAAAGATACATCAATACAAAAATAACGATAATATAAGCCACCATTATTATGCCCGACATAGCACCGCCCTGAGGGTTTGCTGCGGTCGTTGCGGTAGTAGCTGCCTGTGCTGCGGCTTCCTGTGCCGCTGCGGCTGCCTCTTCACCGCCGTTGAATGTAACGGATCCGGCTAAAAACATAGTCAAAAAGTTCATTTTTTTATCTCCTTTGTAAATTATACTCTCTTTATTATATATGTTTTGTGCGGGTTCGTCAAGATAATTATTCATTTGAGTTTCTGCATTTTTCTATTTGCGCCGGAAAGTAAAATTGGAATTTAACACACTTTTGCTTTTGCAAAAGTGTGTTGGAGCGCAGGATTGAGAGCTGAGCCGCGAAGCGCGATACGATTCCCGTGCGACCACTACAACGCGCTTGCGCGCCACTGTTTATAAGTAACTACTTATTGGAATTTGACGGGGAGTTGATGACAAGGACAGCGGACTTCTACACGAAGTCCGCAAACCCTTCCACCGCAAGCGGTCCCCCTACCCTAAAAGGGCAGGCAAGGACGACAGCCCGTTCCTTCA
>JAFUAF010000064.1 GCA_017460805.1 Bacillota bacterium
ATCGGGAGCCAAGAAACTCCCGTCGCAGCTATTGAAGGAACGGGCTGTCGTCCTTGCCTGCCCTTTTAGGCTCACGCCCGGAGGGCTCCGCCCGGGAGGGGTAGGGGGACCGCTTGCGGTGGAAGGGTTTGCGGACTTCGGGCAGAAGTCCGCTGTCCCCGCCAATTACACCCCGACAAATTGGAATTTTTCTTTTCGGTTTCAAAAACAGGGAAACTAAATATTTTTTGTATTGCAACAATGGTATGGTTTATGTTATACTGTTAGTAATACCAAAAAGGGGATGAAATTATGAGTAAAACAATAATCGTAACGGGCGGCGCGGGTTTTATCGGCGCAAACTTTATATTTTATATGCTTGACAAACACCCCGATTACCGCATTATCTGCCTTGACAAACTGACTTATGCGGGCAATCTGAGTACGCTTAAAAATGTGATAAATCGGCCGAATTTTAAATTTGTAAAGGCCGATATCTGCGACAGAGAGGCTGTTTACAGACTTTTTGAGAGCGAAAACCCCGATATAGTGGTAAACTTCGCCGCAGAAAGCCATGTTGACCGCAGTATAGAAGACCCGTCCATATTTTTATATACAAATATAATGGGTACGGCTGTGCTTATGGATGCCTGCCGCAAGTTTGGCATAGAGCGCTATCACCAGGTTTCGACAGACGAGGTATACGGCGATCTGCCGCTTGACAGACCCGACCTTTTCTTTACCGAGGAAACGCCTATCCACACTTCAAGCCCGTATTCAAGCTCAAAGGCTTCCGCCGATCTGCTTGTGCTTGCGTACTACCGCACTTACGGCCTGCCCGTGACTATAAGCCGCTGTTCAAACAACTACGGCCCTTATCACTTCCCCGAGAAGCTGATACCGCTGATGATAGCAAATGCGCTTAACGATAAGCCGCTCCCCGTTTACGGCGAGGGACTGAATGTGCGCGACTGGCTTTATGTCGAAGACCATTGCAAGGCTATCGATCTTATCATCCATAAGGGCAGTGTGGGCGAGGTCTATAATGTCGGCGGCCATAACGAAAAACGCAATATAGATATAGTTAAACTTATCTGTAAGGAGCTTGATAAGCCCGAAAGCCTGATAACCTACGTTACCGACAGAAAGGGTCATGATATGCGCTATGCAATCGACCCCACAAAAATACATAACGAACTTGGCTGGCTCCCCGAAACCAAATTCGAGGACGGCATTAAAAAGACTATCCAATGGTATCTCGATAACCGCGATTGGTGGGAGGAAATAATCAGCGGCGAGTATCAGGATTACTACGAAAAAATGTATAATAACAGGTAAAATAAAAGAGATGTTGCACTTATATGTGCTTCATCTCTTTTTTGCGGCAGTATGAAAGATAAATCGGAATTTATTTCGGCTTATTTATCTCTTCATCAATAATCTCAAATATCCCGTCTTTCTCCATGCGCAGTTTCCATGCGCCTATGCCTGCGATATCGTATTCCCCTACAAGTGCGGCGCGTTTTTGTACGCTTTGTTCGTCCTCGAGCCAGCAGCGGTGTCGGCCTTCGCTGTCGGTATATTCGGCATAATTCTGCCCCGTTTTTTCGTCAAACACAAAATCCGCGTTATTCATTTCAAGCAGTTTGTAAGCTTCGTCCATGCCGTAGGCCGAACTTTCAAGCTCGCCGTTTGTGCATTCCGTCCATATACGGGTATAGAACGGCACGCCGAGTATCAGCTTTTCTTTTGGCACACCTGCGTTCAGCGTGTCCTTTACGGCAGAAAGCGACCAATCCATGCTCGCCACGCTGCCTGCGCTGTCGCTGCCGCGGTAATGCTCGTCATAGCCCATAACAATGACATAATCGACTATTTCCCCGACCGCCTGCCTGTTGTAGTACATAGACCACATTTTGGGTACAAACAGGTCACAGCTGAGGGTAAGCCCGTGTTCGTGGCAAAGGGGTGCAAGTTCGCGCAAAAATTGTACCCAGGCGGCGCTGTCGTCCTTTGGCACGGCCTCAAAATCTATATTTATGCCGTCCAAAGAGTACATATCCGCATAGGCGATAAGCTGTTTTATGGCATATTCCCGCGTTTTGTCGTCCGAAAGCACGGCATGGCTGACCGCGGTCTCAAAATTGTCCGTCACAAGTCCCCAGACGTGAATACCGTTATCATGCGCCCATTCCACATAGTCCGCATTTGCCTTGTTTATCACCTCGCCGCCCGTGTCCTTGAACGAAAACCAAGTAGGGCAGAGTACATTTACCCCCGTCGGCGCACCGTCCGACATGGTGACGGAAGCCCCCGCCGCATTTGATATCTGGTCAAAAACTAAATTTATGCGGCCGTCGGGCTGCCAAACCTCCTTTTCGGCGGCTTCGGGTGCTGTGTCGGCGGTGCCGGAACTATATATCTTATCCTTTGGGATATAGCCCACAAAACCGCCCATGTCGCTGTTATCCGCTATCTGCGCAAGATAATGATCATCAGTTTCTTCATATATAAGTATCCGGGTATCTTTTTCAACCCTGCCGAAATGTCTGCTTTTTTTGGCGGCGGAATAAAGCTTTGTGTTTTTTGCGGTTTTTGCCCAAGTACCTGACGTATAGAGCGCCGTAATGCCCGTTTCTTCAAAATGCATACTTTTATAGCCGTATATCCTTTCGACAACTTCAAGAGGAAGATAGACCTTGCCGCTGTCGTTATAGACCGAAAAATTCAGTTCGATACTTTCGCCGTTCTTGGTCGCGGCATCGCTGTCAAGGCGGTATACTTCGTCATATGTCGTGATTATGACCCGCCCCTCGTCCTTGTTGTAGTACACATCGGGGTCGATGTGCTCTTTTATCGTGTCAAGCTGTATGTAGGCTATGCCGTCAAATTCGGCGGTGCAGCTGCCGACGGGTACGGCGTTTATTGTAAGGTTTTGCTTTGAACGCGCATCAAGCCCCGACTGCCGCCAAAAACTGATTTTTTTGCCGCGCTTTATACCCGTTATAATAAGCAGCATAAAAACCGCAATAAGTACCAAAGCAAGCTTTATCTGGGGCCGAAGCCTGTATTTCCTCTTTTTTGTCTTTATCTTCATGGCTACCTCGTTTGTGTTTGTGAAAAACTGTCTATTCTGATTATATCATATAATATGCCGATAAAAACGAAAAAATATATTAAGATTTTTAAAAATAAAAAAACGGCGTATTTCAGCCGTTTAAAAGTTCGTTAAGTGAGTTCATGTATGATTTATGCGCTTTTTCCATTTTTTCGTATATGTCGCTTGACCATTCGCCGCCGTTTTTATATCTTGCACTGCGCATTTTCTCGTAGAATTTATTTTTAAGTGCAAGAGCTTTTTTCGCGGTGGCTTCGTTATGGAGCAGGAAATATTCTATCCTTGCCTCGTTTACGCTAAGTTCGTTTGCGCCGCCCGCGTAGTTGTGGTCTTCTTCCTGCACACCGTCGTTTTCCCAGCCGCATATCTCGCAGATATCGAAGTCGTTGTCCTCAAAAAACTCGTATTTGCCGCAGACAGGGCATTTGATTTTTTTTGCCATAATATATCCCCTTCCCTTAAGAAATGCCGATCGGATCAAAAAGTAAACATAATTTTTGGTATCCTATTGATCGCCGCTTTCCTTAAACAAAAAGCCGCAAGGCGTAAACCCTGCGGCATGACTGCCGATGGCCGGACTCGAACCGGCACGGAGATTATCCGCTTGATTTTGAGTCAAGTGCGTCTGCCAATTCCGCCACATCGGCATATCGTCAATAAGAAAATTATAATATAATTTGTGAGGTTTGTCAAGTTTTTTTGTGCATTTTACTTTAAAATTTAACTTGACAAGCCGCCGCAATAATGATACAATAATCAAGTATGACAGCAAAGGACTGTCAACATCCTTGCTCTTGCGACAGAGAAAGGGATGCAAGAGCCAAAGAACACCGCACAAATGCGGTGTAAAGTCCAAAAGGAGGTGCAAATAATGAAAAGCTATGAACTTGCAGTAGTTTACAAGCCATCATTAGACGAGGAGGCGTTAAAGGCCGAGGCAGAGAGCGTAAAGGCTCTTATCGAGAGATTCGGCGGCAGCGTTGAAAAGGTCGATGATTGGGGCAAGCGCAGACTTGCTTACGAAATTCAGAAAGTTAACGAAGGTTTCTACAGCTTTGTTACTTTCAATGCCGAGACTTCTGCTCCCGCAGAGATCGAAGCTCGTATGCGTATCAAGGAAAATGTGCTTCGTTATTTAATAGTTGCCAACGAGGAGTAATTCGGGAGGTATACTGAATGAACAGAGTAATTTTAATGGGTAATCTTACCAGAGATCCCGAAGTCAGGTATTCAACAGGCGAAAACCAGATGGCTATTACACGTTTCAGTGTGGCTGTTCAAAGAAGGTTTTCCCGCAATGCTCAGCAGAACGGCCAGCCGGAAGCTGATTTTATCAACTGTGTTGCTTTTGGCAAAACAGGCGAGACTATAGGCAATTATTTTACCAAGGGCAGAAAAATTCTTGTTTCGGGCCGTCTTCAGAACAACAACTGGGAAGACCAGAACGGTCAGAAACATTACGGCATGGATGTTATAGTAGAGGACTTTGAGTTCTGCGAAAGACGCGGCGAAGGCGAGGGCGGCGCACCCGCAAGAAGCAGCGCTCCCGAAGTTCCCAAGCCCGCATCCACAAGCGAGAAATTTTACGATGCGCCCGACGGTGTAGACGAAGAGGATTTACCATTCTAAAATTTTGTAAGGAGGTCTTTTGAAATGATCAATAAAAAGCGCGGCAGGAGAAAGAAACGCGTTTGCGCATTCTGTGCCGAAAAAGTAAATACGATCGATTACAAGGATGTAGCAAAGTTACGTAAATTCGTTTCCGAGAGAGGCAAGATCCTCCCCAGAAGAATCACAGGTAACTGCGCTAAGCATCAGCGTGTTCTTACAACCGCTATCAAGCGCGCAAGACACGTTGCACTTATGGCTTATATCCAGGAATAATACTTTTGCGGAGGGCTTTTGCTCTCCGTTTTTTTTGTTGGATTTTGTAATAAAAACGAAATATTATTTTTATAGACTTATTTATAAATTTATGACAGTATATTTTTGGGAACATCACTGATTGAGAAAAACAGCGGATGGTGCCCCCCCCAAAAAAAAATCTGAGGAGGTGTTCCTTTTTTTGTAATATAATAAGCGTGGTGGAAGGGTTTGACGGCTATCTAAGAGCGATACACCCCGATGAGTATTCACAGGTCGGGGGTTGAAAATGGGTCAAATTTCGGCTTAATGTTTGAAAAACTGCATAAAAAAAGGATGAAGCACTTTATAGGTGCATCATCCTGTTATTTTTTAGCCTAAAAACTTAATGCAAAGTATAAGAACAAAAAGTATACCTGCAATTATTTTAGTGTACTTGTTAAGCTGACCCTCGAGAGAGCGGCCTTTGTTTTTATCCCAATAAGCGTTGCCTGCACTGCCCATGCCGCTGATAGCGCCGGTAAGACCGGAAGCGTTCTTGCTCTGCATAAGGATAATGCCGATAAGTGCAACACATAATATCAATATTATAGCCGAAACAATTATATAACCGATACTCATAACATTTCCTCCTACTAAAATCAACAAAATACAGAAAAAGCGCGAGACGGGATTCGAACCCGCGACCCTCGCCTTGGCAAGGCGATGCTCTACCACTGAGCCACTCGCGCATAAAAAATATACAGTACAGCGGGTGATGGGAGTCGAACCCACGTCCTCAGCTTGGAAGGCTGATGTACTAGCCGTTGTACCACACCCGCAGGGGTAAGGTATGCCCAGAGACGGAATCGAACCGCCGACACGAGGATTTTCAGTCCTCTGCTCTACCAACTGAGCTATCTGGGCATATTATTTATTGGTGTCACTCACAGCGACAAGAATTATTATAGTGCATATCAAGCCAAATGTCAAGCATTTTTTTTAAAAAATTTTAAATTTTTTTTGCTTTTTTTTAATTTACAATTTGTTTACGGGCTTGTACGGCGATTTTGCTTGACTTATCTCTGTTAATAACTTAAACTTAATATATATGAAACTTTTTATCGGAAAGGCAGGATGATGATGTTGAACGAAAATATAAAAGCGCTTAACCGAGCATTTGAGCGGGCTTTTGCGCATACAGCCACAAGAAAGACCCTGCCCGATCTGCTTGATTGTCTGGGAACGGAGCTTTCGTGTGACAGGATAAGCATTTTTGAGATAAATGCGGCGGGCAGCTGCGACAACACTTACGAATGGTGCAGGGAAGCGTCCATGTCCGACAGGGACGTGCTTCAAGATCTGCCCGTAAATATGTTTGAAAAATGGGCGGAGCGTATTTCAAAAGAAGAGATAATAACCGTGCGGGATATCGGCGAGGACTGCAAGTGCGATATATGTGAACTGCTTGAAAAAAGCGGCGTACACACGCTTGTTGTCTGCGGGCTGGCTTTTCATGGCAGAAACCTCGGCTTTCTGGTGCTTGAAAACCCGTCCGATGTGGTTTTGAACGATGCGGACGAGATACTGCCGGGCGTGCGCTATATCCTTTCTTCTCTGGTCTACAGCGACCGCCTTGTTACCAAGCTTGAAAGAGTGGGGTATTCCGACGTTCTGACGGGTACGGGCAACAGGCTCGGTATGCACGAATATCTTGAAAGCCTGCCGAGGGATAAAAATATCGGCATACTTTACTGTGATGTGATAGGCTGGGAGCGCGCGGACGACAACCCCGAGCACATGGAGGCGGAACAGCTTCTTATACACACAGGACAGGTGCTGCGCAGCGTTTTCGGCGAGGAATGTATTTTCCGCACGGGCGGGAATGAATTCTGCGTTGTGGCGGCGGATATGAAGGAGTCGGATTTTCTTGAAAATGTCACTGTCTCAAAAAATCTTTTCCACCAAAAAGATCTGCTTGTGGCAACGGGCGTGAAATGGGCGGAAAAATGTGCGGAGAGCTTTGATGCGATGATAAGGGCGGCAAATCTGCTTTCTTTCGATACCAAAAAGGAACTTACCGAGGAATTCAAGCCTGTGGAAGTGCGCGAACACTATCAGCTTGCGGCTTTCGGGCTTTCCCTTGCGGATATAAAACTCTACTACGGCGACGAATTTTTTGAGCGGGGCAATATATGGCTGTCAAAGCTGTTTGACGACAATGTTGCTTCTATAGTTATAGATATAAATTATTTTAAGCTTTACAACGATATTTTCGGCAGAAAGGCGGGCAAGGCTTTTCTTGAGGCGCTGTCAAATTCGGTGCAGCAATTCGCGTATGAAAACGGCGGTATTGCGGGCTACTGCGGCGGCGACAATTTCTGCGTGATGATACCCACAAAAGAGGACAGCCCCGAAAAGCTGCTGCCGTTTTTAAAGGACGAGTTTGAAAAATTGGACTATGTGGACGGGTTTGCGCCCGTTCTGGGTGTGTATCTCTCCACAGACAGGCGCGACAGCGTGGTTACGCTCTACGACCGTGCTTTGACCGCTCTTGCCGAGATACGCGGCAGTTATACCGAGCATATCCATTTTTACAGCGAGGAACATTTCAAAAATGTGCGCGAGAATAAAATACTGCTTATGGAGGCAAAAAAGGCCGTTCCGAGGGGCGAATTCATTTTCTATGTCCAGCCCAAGGTCAATGTCAAAACGGGCAGGATAATCGGCGGAGAAGCCCTTGTGCGCTGGAACAGAAAGGGTCAGATACTTTCTCCCGGCCGTTTTATCGAGGCCATGGAAAACAGCGGCTATATCTTTGCGCTTGACTGCTATATATGGGAAGAGGTCTGCAAATGGCAGAGAAGCCTTATCGACAGGGGTATAACGCCTTTGCCCTGCTCGATAAACGTGTCGAGGGTGGACTTTTATTTTACCGATATTGCCGAGCATATCATAGAACTTGTCAAAAAGTACGGTCTGGAACCGCGCCTTATCGGTGTCGAGATAACCGAGACCGCTTTTACCGACAATATGGACACTATAAAAGAGGCAGTGGAAAAACTGCATAATGCAGGCTTCCTTATCCTTATGGACGACTTCGGCTGCGGTACGTCCTCTTTGAGTATGCTGCACACCATGCGCCTTGATATTTTAAAGACAGATGTTATGTTTATGCGCCAGTCCGACAGCGACAAACGCGCTTTCAGCATTGTGGAGTCCGTAATAAGCATGGCGCACATGATAGGCATGATGGTCGTGACCGAGGGCGTGGAGACCAAGGAACAGCGTGACAATCTGCTCTCTTTCGGCGATAACTACGCCCAGGGCTACTATTTCTATAAGCCTATGCCCGTTGCGGAATTCGAGATGCTTTTGCAAGACGGGGAAAAGGTGGAACTGCCGCCCGAAAAGAGCGACCGCATAAAAATAGAAGCTATCAGTTTCCACGACAACGGCACCATGAACGAGACTTTTATCGAAAGTATCGACGTTCCCGCCGCTATCTACAGAAAACACAAGGACGGCTGCACCCTTATCCAGATGAACGAGCTGTACGGCAGGAGGATAGAACTGACCGCCGACGATACGGCAGAACTTGACCGCTATTTCAGCGGCCTGCATAAGGGCAATAACACCGTTCAGCATATTATCCACGGCAGCGATACCAAAGACCTTACCCCCGCCGAACAGGACGACGATATTAAAAATAAAGTCTATCTTCTTTATGAATGCGAGGATCATGAAGTCTATCTTTCGGTGCTGAATGACTGATGGCTTCTGTACACAAAGGCTGCGCGCCCCCATGTACACAGAGGGACGGTCCCTGTGTGTAGAATGCAGACACGGGGATGCTTTAGCGGGCTGTTCTTTTTTGCCGGTATTTTGCTTAAATTTATTGACAATGCGTGTTATGCGTATTATAATGGTAGTGTAAACAAAAAGTTTTTGTATGGGGTTATGTACAAATGACATTTAAGGAAATAGAAAAATTGATAAAACAAGACGGTTGGTATCTTGTAAAGGTGGTAGGTTCACACTATCAGTATAAACATCCGACTAAAAAAGGAAAAATAACCATACCGCATCATGGTGGGGACTTAAAAATAAAAACCGCTAACGAGATATTGAAAAGCGCAGGCTTGAAATAAGGAGGCTTTGATATGAAACTTGTATATCCCGCAATTTTTTATGAAAACGAGGATAAGTCATATACCGTTACCATACCCGATCTGCCGGGCTGTGTTACCGAGGGGAAAACCTTTGCCGAAGCCCTTGAAATGGCGGTCGATGCTGCGAGCGGCTGGGTGTTGACGGAACTTGAAGACGGCAATAATGCCCCTGCGGCAAGCGATATAAAAAGCGTAAAAACTACCGACCAAAATGAATTTGTAAACCTTGTGGTGCTTGATATGGACAGCTATGCAGAAAAATACGGCAGCAGAGCCGTGCGAAAAAACTGTACCATACCTGCATGGCTGAATACCAAAGCAGAAGCGGCAAACATCAATTTCTCCGCTGTATTGCAGGAAGCATTGCAGGAAAAGCTTTTTGCGCAATAAAAACTGCTGTATCATTCCTGCACTGCTATACGCAACGGACAGTTGCTTGAATAATGCTTTGGCTTGTGTTATGATGTAAGCGAGGTGATAGTATGGAAACAAAAAACATCATTCAGGAGCTTCGGACAAAGCACGGTATGTCACAGGAGGAGCTTGCCAATAAGATATTTGTTACAAGGCAGGCGGTCAGCCGCTGGGAAACGGGCGAAACGGTGCCGAATACGGAAACGCTGAAACTGCTTTCCGAAGTGTTCGGTGTTTCGATAGACACATTGCTCGGCACTCCGAAAAAATTGATCTGCCAATGCTGCGGTATGCCCCTTGACGACGGTTTTATCAGCCGCGAGAAGGACGGCTCGCTAAACAGTGATTACTGCAAGTGGTGCTATGCGGACGGTGTGTACCAATACAGCAATATGGATGATCTTATCGAGGTGTGTGTTAAAAACATGGTAAGTGCCGAACACCCCGAAAATGAGGTCAGAGCGTACCTGAAAGCGACTTTGCCGCAGCTGGACTACTGGAAACGATACGAACAGCTTTCGGACGGCGGGGAGTTTGAGGCGTTCAAGCAAACGCTGATCGACGAGATAAACGCATTGCATATCGAGGGTATGCCCAATTTGGATAAGCTCATCACACTTGCAGGGAGCGATGTAAATCTTTCGTACAGACTTCCGAACGGCAGTACCGTGAAATTTCTTGACGATAACGCGGCCTATCTCGGCAATCGGCTTGAATGTGGATTTGGCGGTGAGCGGTATTTTGGAGTGCTGGCTAATATGGATTTTATTTTGGTATGCACATACGAAAAAAGCGGCGAGGATCCCGAACTCGTCATTTACAAAAAACGATAATAGCAAAATTTAAGGAGAAATGACTTTTGACTAAAAACATAAAATCGGAGAGTGCGGTATAACCGGGAGGTTTGCCGTTATCTCACAAACCTCCCGAAAGAAAGGATATATCACACTTTCAGGAGGTATCCCCATGAACAGGGAAAACAGGAAAAAAACATTTGAAAAAGGTTACTATAAAAAACATCCGTGCAGCGACACTTTTGTATGCAAGGTCTGCGGAAGGACCGTTGTGCCGACGGGGGCGGGGAGCGGACACAGAAATCACTGTCCTTACTGCCTTTCAAGCAGGCATCTGGATAATGAGCCGGGCGACCGCGCGGCAGACTGCGGCGGAGTTATGGAGGCTGTCGGCGTATGGGTCAGAAAAAACGGCGAATGGGCTGTTATTCACCGATGCAGGATATGCGGGGCACTCAGCTCAAATCGAATTGCTGCCGACGATAACCCGATGAAACTGATGTCTATCGCCATGAAACCGCTTGCCATGCCGCCTTTCCCGCTTGAAAAGATCGAAGAAATGACGATCGCTATGGGCGGAGACGGAGAATTGAAATGGTAAAACGGTATGAGATATCTATTTCGATGACCGAGAATTGGCTGTAAATGTCGGCGATAAATGCTTGACAAAATAAGATGATAGTTATATAATGTAGTTACAATAAAAGACTGTGCATTGTAAAATGCGAAAAAAGAGAAGCAGGGGTATTGTGGCAGATCCCCTGCTTCTCCTTTTTTTTACTCGTAATCCACAACATCTGCCCATTTAAGCAGAAATTCCCTTTCTTCCTCGTTGCCTTTTACGCTTTGTGAAGCGGCAACTATCGGCAGCCATGCCTGTACATACTGCTTGGCGGTATCGCTCTTTTTGCAGAACATATCCATATACATCTCGGCGGCCTCGGTATCGCCCGCAAGGCTGAAAAGCAGGTAAGTTCTTGCGGCATCTGCGCTTGCGTTGCCCTGTGTGGCGTGTGACCAGTCTATAATATGATAATTGCCCTCGGGGGAGATTATCACGTTTGACGGGTTAAAATCGCCGTGGCAGACCTTGTTGTGCTTGGGCATACCCTCAAGGCGGGTGTGCAGCTCATAGCGCGTTGTAGCACTTAAAGCAGTCTCGCTTATCTTGCGGTTCATCTTGTCTTTGAGCTTGTTGAGCAAAGGTGCGCGCTTGGAGTGCATCTCAAGCTGTATATCCACAAATTTTTCCATATAGCGGCTTAAATTTGCCCTGTCCTCCGCCATTATCTCGGCTAAGGTGCGCCCCTCGACAAAGTCGGTAACTATCGCCCATTTGCCGTTTATCTTGCATACCTCTTCAAGGGCGGGGATGCTAAGACCCGTTTCCTCAACACGCGCCTGATTAAGGGCTTCGTTAAGAATGTCGGATTTTTTGAAATCGCTGTCAAATACCTTTACGGCAAAGTTTTCGTATCTGTATATTTTTTTGTTTTTGCGCTCTGCAATAAGATTTTCCAGTTTTATATTGTCATCCATTTTTGTTTCCCCCTTTATTCACCGTAGTATGCTTTAAGATAAAGTTCTTTGATCTCGCTCATAAGCGGATAACGCGGGTTTGCACCCGTGCATTGGTCGTCAAATGCCTGCTCGACCATATCGTCAAGGGTGGCAAGGAAGTCCTCTTCCTTGATGTCATAGTCGCGGATAGCCTTTTTAATGCCGACTTTCGCCTTTAATTCCTCAATGCCCGCGATAAAGTTTTCAAGGGTCTCGTTGTCGTCCTTGCCGAAGAAACCGCAGAAATTAGCGCACTCAACATATCTTTCAAGTGCATGAGGATATTGATACTGGCTGAATGTGCCCATTTTTGTCGGTACATGAGCCGCGTTGTAGCGCATTATATGCGTAATTAAAAGTGCATTTGCAACGCCGTGCGGCAGGTGGTGGAAAGCGCCCAGTTTATGCGCAAGCGAATGGCATACGCCAAGGAAAGCGTTTGCGAACGCCATACCCGCAAGACAGCTTGCATTTGCCATTTCTTCACGGGCAAGCATATCGTTTCCGCCGTTTTCGTAAGCCGAGGGGAGATATTTGAATATCAGTTTCATAGCCTTTAAAGCTATTCCGTCCGTGTAGTCCGTAGCCATGATGGAAGCGTAGGCTTCAAGTGCGTGGGTGAGTGCATCTATACCGCTGGCACTTGTAAGGCCTTTCGGCTGGTCTTTCATGTTGTCGGCATCTATTATCGCCATATCGGGCAGAAGTTCATAGTCCGCAAGCGGATATTTTGTGCCTGTTTTTTCGTCCGTGATAACGGCGAATGGCGTAACCTCCGAGCCTGTGCCCGAAGAAGTGGGGATAGCCACAAAATAAGCCTTTTCGCCCATTTTCGGGAAGGTGTATATCCTCTTTCTGATGTCCTGGAAACGCATTGCCATGTCAAGGAAGTTTACCTCGGGATGCTCGTACAGCACCCACATTATCTTGCCTGCATCCATAGCCGAGCCGCCGCCCAGAGCAATAATAACATCGGGCTCAAACAGCTTCATCTGTTCTGCACCCGCAAGTGCGCACGCAAGGTTGGGGTCGGGTGCTACATCATAAAAACAGGTGTAAACGATGCCCAGTTCGTCAAGTTTGTCTGTTATAGGCTTGGTATAGCCGTTTTTGTATAAAAATGTATCGGTAACGATAAAGGCGCGCTTTTTGCCCATTACACTGCCTAATTCGTCAAGGGCAACGGGCATACAGCCTTTTTTGAAGTAGACCTTTTCGGGTGTGCGGAACCAAAGCATATTTTCTCTCCTTTCGGCGACTGTTTTTATATTCAGAAGATGTTTTACGCCGACATTCTCGGAAACGGAGTTGCCGCCCCATGAGCCGCAGCCCAGAGTGAGCGAGGGCGCAAGTTTAAAGTTGTAAAGGTCGCCTATGCCGCCGTGCGAGGACGGAGTGTTGACAAGTATGCGGCAGGTTTTCATTGCTGCTTGATGCCTTGCCATTTTCTCGGTCTCGGCAAGGTTTATATAAAGTGAGGAAGTGTGGCCGTAGCCGCCGTCTGCGACAAGCTGCTCCGCCTTTGCCAAAGCCTCGTCAAAATCCTTTGCACGGTACATTGCAAGTACGGGCGAAAGCTTTTCGTGCGCAAATTCTTCGGAAATATCCACGCTTTCAACTTCGCCGATAAGTATCTTTGTGTTCTCGGGTACTTCCACATCGGCAAGCTTGGCGATGGTGTAGGCGCTCTGACCTACAATTTTTGCGTTTAGCGAGCCGTTTATAATTATCGTCTTTCTTACCTTGTCAAGCTCTTCGCCCTGTAAGAAATAACAGCCCCTGTCGATAAATTCCTTTTTTACTTCATCATAGATATCGCCGACCACCGTGACCGACTGCTCGGAAGCACATATCATGCCGTTGTCAAAGGTCTTGGAGTGGATAATGGAATTTACCGCAAGACGGATGTCCGCCGTGTCGTCAATAATTGCGGGTGTATTGCCTGCGCCTACGCCAAGGGCGGGCTTGCCGCTGCTGTATGCCGCCTTTACCATGCCCGGGCCGCCCGTTGCAAGGATAATGTCCGAATTTTTCATTACCTCATTCGTAAGTTCCAGCGAGGGAACGTCTATCCAGCCGATTATATTCTCGGGTGCGCCCGCTTTTACTGCGGCTTCAAGCACTATTCTCGCCGCCTCTATCGTAGAATTTTTTGCGCGGGGGTGTGGGCTTATGATTATCGCATTTCTTGTTTTAAGTGCGATAAGTGCCTTAAAAATAGCCGTGGAAGTCGGGTTTGTGGTCGGTATTACCGCCGCGATAAGACCTATCGGTTCGGCTATCTTTTTTGTGCCGTATGCCTTGTCCTCTTCAATAACGCCGCAAGTTTTTGTGTCTTTGTAGGCATTGTAAATGTACTCCGAAGCATAGTGGTTTTTGATTACCTTGTCCTCAACAACGCCCATGCCCGTTTCCTCGACCGCCATTTTTGCAAGGGGGATACGCGCCTTGTTCGCCGCCATAGCCGCCTCAAAGAAAATTTTGTCCACCTGCTCCTGCGTGAATTTGGCAAATTCCGCCTGTGCGGCTTTCATCCCCTTCATCTTCTGCGCAAGCGCATCAAGATTGTCAATGATAATGTTCTCCATTTTATCACCTTTCCTTTCCGAAATTATTCTATCCGAATGCAATAAAAAATATTTTTCGTTATTTTTTTAACAATATTATAACAGCTTTTTATTCGGAAATCAAGAATTATTTTGAATTTTTGACGGAGTCCCGTTTTGACCCACAATATTTTCTTACTGAATATTTTCTTACTATAAAATAAAAAAGATATTGCTTATTGCATTGAAATTTGGTATTATAGTAATAGGGCTTATATGCCAATTACGGCAAAGCCCTTAAAAAAGTGTATTTTTATTTATATAAAACGAAATGAGGTAATGTTAAAATGGCAGCAAAAAAAGACCTTCTTTACGAGGGAAAGGCAAAAAAAGTTTATTCCACAGACGACCCCAACCTTTGCATTTTTGAGTACAAGGATGATGCAACGGCTTTCAACGGCATTAAAAAAGGCTCGTTTGAGGGCAAGGGCGAGATAAATAACCAGATGGCAAACTTTATTTTCCGCCTGCTTGAAGAAAAAGGCATCAAAACTCACATGGTAGAGGAACTTTCCAAGCGTGAGACCCTTGTTAAAAAGGTGGATATAATCCCGCTTGAGGTCATTGTCAGAAACATTGCCGCAGGCAGCTTTTCAAAGCGTTACGGTGTGGAAGAGGGCGTTGTTTTCAAAGAGCCCACACTCGAATTCAGCTACAAGAATGACGAGCTCGGCGACCCGCTTATCAACGACTATCACGCACTTGCACTCGGCATTGCCACACGCGAGGACATCAAGACTATCGCAGACATTGCTTTTGGCGTAAACGATGCTTTAAAAGAGATATTTAAGAATATCGGCATCAAGCTTGTCGATTTTAAAATAGAAGTAGGCCGCACGGCAGACGGCGAGATCGTGCTTGCAGACGAGATAAGCCCCGATACCTGCCGCCTCTGGGATGCGGAGACAAACAAAAAACTTGATAAGGATCAGTTCCGCCGCGACCTTGGCGAATTTGCCGAGGTTTATCACGAGGTCTGGGCAAGACTTAACGACTATTACAAAAAATGATAAAACGCTTTTTAACGGCATTTTTAGCGGTCTCTGTGCTGACGGGCTGCGGCGCTCCGCCCGAAAGCGAGCCTGTCACGGCAAAAGCCGAACAGCCGCCCGCAGTAAAGGAGACCCCGCGCGAGGGCTATTATGCAGCAGACAACGGCGGCTATCGCTGGGTAGACAGCGGCGAAGCCTTTGAGGATGCGAACCTTGTTTCCCGCGACGGCAGTATCTGCGAGATATATTATTATTCCGAGGACGGGCTTTTAAAGGCGGAAAAATTCCGCTTGACGGAAAACGGCGGTATTCAGCCCGTACAATGCCTTGATTTCGGCGATATTAAAATATGGGCAAGTGCCGAAAACGGCGCTTCGCCTTATGAAGCCGATAAAAACACCTATTACGAGGACGGCGGCGAGGAAAAGATAGAGGATATAAACGCCTATCTTTCCGAACGCGGCAAAAGCCTTTATGACGGTATGCTCGTCAGAGATACCAGCCCCGAAGCGCCCGACCCGTTTTACGGCGAGGACGGCATATATCTGCGCGAAAATTCGGGCGTAAAGTACAGCCGTGACGGTTCAAGGCGCGAGACCTACAGTTATGTCTATCTTGCCGACAGCCAAAAAACGGCCATAACGCGCGAATATGACAGTATTCTGCCCCTTAACGAGCGCTATCATCTGTATATGTACAGAAAAGACGGCGTTTACGGCATTTTATCGGTCAAGGATAAAAAGGCAAGTGAACTTCCGCTTCAGAGTGAGACCGCCTTTCGCTGTATCGACCTCGGGAAAGACGTTTTTATTTTCCCGATAGGTACGGCGGGCGATTATTACGATAAAAACGGCAATAAAATAGAAGACCTGCCCGCACTTCTTGTATTGAACGGCAAAAGCCTTGCAAGGGATGAATGGGCGGACAAGGCCGTGAAATTTGCGCTTGACGAGGGCTTTTTGCCGCCCGACCTTGCGTTTGACTATAAAAACGAAATGACAAAGCGCGAATTCTGTGCATTGCTCATTTCCGCACTCAGAAATGCGGGCTACCCGCTTGAAAATAAGTATCCGTCACCTTTTGCGGATATGGATGACTATAATGTTTCGGCGGCGTGTGCCTTGGGTCTTGCGGATAAGGAAAACTTCGATCCGATTTCCACGATACCGACGGATGAAGCAAAAGCCGCGCTTGACAGCCTTTCCGCACTAAGCGCGGATTATGCCCAAGCCGAGATAAAAGGCGGCACGACCCCGAACCTCACCCGCCAACAGGCCATAACCGCGGTCTATGATGTTATTTTTGCGGGAAAGAATTGATTTTATGAGTAAATTGATAAAAATTGATGATAATTACAAAAATTGGATAAAAGATGTCAGTAAAAGATTTAAACAAAGCCAGATAAAGGCGGCAATAAAGGTCAACGCCGATATGCTGATGTTTTATTGGTCTTTGGGCAGGGATATTTCAAAAATGACTGTAAATGTGCAGTATGGCAATGCTTTTTATAAAAATGTCAGCGACGATCTACAGGAAATATTTCCCGATGTTCATTCGTTTTCGGCAACTAATTTGCGATATATGAAACGGTTTTATGAACTTTATTCCGAAACCGAAATTTTGCCCCAACTTGGGGAAGATTTTGAAAATCAAAAATTGCCCCAACTTGGGGAACAGCCAATAAATGCCGTTTTTTATATTCCGTGGGGACACAATAAGTTAATTATTGACAAATGCAAAAACGACAAAGAAAAAGCCTTGTTTTATGTCAAAAAAGTACGGGAGAACAACTGGTCGCGTGCGGTTTTGCTCAATTTTCTCGATACCGACTTATATGCGCGCGAGGGTAAGGCGATAACCAATTTTCATAAGTTTTTGCCCGATGTACAAAGCGATCTGGCGCAGGCAATAACCAAAGACCCGTATAACTTTGATTTTTTGACGATAACCGAAAGATATAATGAAAAAGAGCTGAAAGATGCCCTTATGGACAATATAACAAAGTTTTTGCTGGAGCTTGGCAACGGGTTTGCTTTTGTAGGCCGCGAGGTACGCATAGAGGTCGGCAAAAAGGAAAAGTTTATAGATATGCTTTTCTACAATATCAAACTGCATTGTTATGTTGTGCTTGAGGTAAAGGTGGATGAGTTTGATTCTTCTTATTCGGGTCAGCTCGGCACTTATGTTGCGGCTGTAAATCATACCCTTAAAGGCGAAAATGACAGCCCGACGATAGGTCTTATAGTATGCAAGTCCATGGATAAGGTCGAAGCACAGTATGCGCTTGAATCAAGCAGTCAGCCGATAGGTATTTCGGGTTATGAACTCTCAAAACTCATCCCCGAAAAATTCAAGGGCAGTCTGCCTACTATAGAAGAGATAGAAGCGGAGCTTTCGTCTCAATAAAACAAACAATAATTTTATATAAAAAGAAAGGACGTTCTTATGAAAAACACTTACGAAACACCACTTAACTCCCGCTATGCAAGTGCGGAGATGAAAGAGGTATTTTCACCCGACAGAAAGTTCAGAACATGGCGAAAGTTATGGATAACCCTTGCGGAGATAGAGCAGGAGTTAGGCCTTGACATCACCGACGAGCAGATAGAGGAATTAAAGGCTCATGCGGACGACATAAACTATGATGTAGCCGCAGAGCGCGAGAAAAAAGTGCGCCATGACGTTATGGCTCATGTTTATGCTTACGGTACACAGTGCCCCAAGGCAAAGGGTATTATCCACCTTGGCGCTACAAGCTGCTATGTAGGCGACAACACAGATGTTATTTTAATGATAGACGCAATGAAGATAATCCGTAAGAAAGTCCTTTCCGTTATCGACAAGCTTTCAAAGTTTGCTATGGAATACAAGGATATGCCCACACTCGGCTTTACGCATTTTCAGGCTGCACAGACGACCACAGTCGGCAAGCGTGCCTGCCTTTGGGTACAGGATCTTATGATGGATCTTGAACAGATAGATTTTGTTCTTAACAGCACAAAACTTCTCGGTTCAAAGGGTACAACGGGTACACAGGGCAGTTTTATGGAGCTTTTTGAGGGCGACAGCGAAAAGGTACGCAGACTTGATGAAATGATAGCCGAAAAACTGGGCTACAGCGGTGTTTTTGCGGTAAGCGGTCAGACTTATACAAGAAAGCTCGACTCAATTTATGCCAATGTATTAAGCGGCATTGCACAAAGCTGTACGAAGTTTGCAAATGATATGCGCCTTTTGCAGCACCTTAAAGAAATGGAAGAGCCTTTCGAGAAAAATCAGATAGGCTCGTCGGCTATGGCGTATAAGCGCAACCCTATGAGAAGCGAAAGAATTACGGGTCTTGCGAGATATATAATGGTAGATGCGCTCAACCCCGCATTTACAACGGCGGGTCAATGGTTTGAAAGAACACTTGACGACAGCGCGAACAAGAGAATTTCAATTCCCGAGGCTTTCCTTGCGTGTGATGCTATTTTGGGCATTTACAACAATGTGGCAGAGGGTCTTGTGGTCTATCCCAAGGTAATAGAAAAGCACCTTATGGCGGAACTTCCGTTTATGGCTACCGAGATAATCATTATGGACGGTGTTAAAAACGGCGGCGACAGACAGGTACTTCACGAGGCTATCCGCGTTCACTCTATGGAAGCGGCAAAGAATGTCAAGGTAAACGGCGGCGATAACGACCTTATCGAGCGTATCGCAAACGACCCTATCTTCGGCATGAAGCTTGAAGACCTTGAAGCTATCCTCGACCCGAAGAATTTTGTCGGACGCGCTCCGCAGCAGGTAGAGGAATATATCACGGGTACGGTACGCCCCGTTATCGAGGCAAACAAAGACGATCTTATCGCTCATACAGAATTGAATGTATAAGCAGACATATAACTAAAAAAGGAGTTGTAACATTATGGTAAAAGCAATAGTAGGCGCCAACTGGGGCGACGAGGGCAAGGGCAAAATTACCGATATGTGTGCGGAAAATGCCGATATAGTGGTGCGCTTTCAGGGCGGTGCAAACGCAGGCCACACCATTATTAACGAATACGGACGTTTTGCGCTGCATCTTTTGCCAAGCGGTATTTTCCATAAAAACATTATCAATGTTATAGGCAACGGCGTTGCGTTTGACGTAAACGCGCTTAAAAACGAAATGGCGGAGGTAAACGCGGCAGGGGTCGAGTTCAAACTGGCTATAAGCGACAGAGCACAGCTTCTTCTTCAGCATCACATCCTGCTCGATACTTACGAGGAGGAACGTCTTGCGGACAGAAAATTCGGTTCGACAAAAAGTGGTATCGCGCCTTTCTATTCGGACAAATACGCTAAAGTGGGCATACAGGTATGGCAGCTTTACGATGAAGAAAGCCTGAAAGACAAATTGCAGAGATATTATGAAAAGGTAAATATTTCCATGAAATATCTCTACAACAAGCCCGAAATAGACTATCTTGAAGTTTTTGAGACCTTAAAGGAATATGCGGCTTTTATCAAGCCTTATGTGACAGATACTTCAAAGCTTCTGCGTGATGCGATAAAAGAGGGCAAGAATGTACTTTTGGAAGGTCAGCTGGGTACTTTAAAGGACACCGACCACGGTATTTATCCCTATGTTACTTCTTCTTCCACTCTGGCGGGCTATGCGGCAGTCGGCGCGGGTATACCGCCTTATGAGATAAAGGATATAATCGCTGTAACAAAGGCTTATTCTTCGGCAGTCGGCGAGGGTCCGTTTGTAAGCGAGCTTTTCGGTGACGAGGCGGAAGAACTGAGAAAGCGCGGCGGCGACAAGGGCGAGTACGGCGCAAAAACAGGCCGCCCCAGACGTGTAGGATATTTTGATGCCGTTGCAACACGCTACGGCTGTGCTTTGCAGGGTGCAACGGAAGTCTGCATGACCTGCCTTGATGTTTTAAGCTATCTTGAAACGCTCTATGTCTGCACGGGCTACGAGCTTGACGGCAAGGTATACAAGGATTTCCTTACAACGGCAGACCTCTACAAGGCAAAGCCCGTTTATACCGAACTTAAGGGCTGGCATACCGATATCCGCGGTATAGACAGCTATGACAAACTTCCCGCGGAAGCTAAGGCATATGTGGAATTTGTTGAAAAAGAAATAGGTGTACATATCTCCATGGTCTCCAACGGACCTAAGAGAGAAGAGATCTTATACAGATAAAACAAGGGGGATGCTGCACTTTTACAGTGCTTCATCCCCTGCTTTTATATTTTTATACGGTGAAATGAGAGTTAAATTCCAATAAATAGTTACTTATAAACAGTGGCGCGCAAGCGCGTTGCAGGGGTCGCACGGGAATCGCATTGCGCCTACGGCGCGCAGCTCCCAGTCCCGTGCTCCAACACACTTTTGCAAAAGCAAAAGTGTGTTAAATCAGAAGACAGGAGGGTTATTATGGACAAATATATCGACCTGCACTTGCACCTTGACGGGGCTATAACACCCGATATAGCTTATAAACTTGCGGCTTTGCAAGGAATAGACCTGCCGAATGGCGAAGCGCTTGAAAAACGGCTTTCGGTCTCGGAGGACTGTGCCGACCTTAACGAATTTCTGGAGTGTTTCGCCTTGCCGCTTTCGCTTTTACAGACAAAAGAGACTTTGAGCGAGGCTGCACGTCTTGTTTTGGACGATGCGTTCTCAAACGGCGTTATCTATGCCGAGATACGTTTTGCGCCGCAGCTTCACACCCAAAACGGCATGACCCAAGAAGATGCCGTTCTGGCTGTGCTTGACGGGCTGAAAAAGTCAAAGGGCAGGGGGAATATCATCCTTTGCTGTATGCGCGGCGAGGGCAATGATGCGGCAAATCTCGAAACTGTGGAGCTTGCGAAGAAATACCTTGTAAAAGACGGCGGAGTCGTTGCTATCGACCTTGCGGGTGCGGAGGGGCTTTTTCCGACTTCAAAATACCGCGGCCTTTTTGCAAAGGCGCGGGAATACGGCATCCCGTTCACTATCCATGCGGGTGAGGCCGACGGTGCGAAAAGCGTAAGACTTGCGCTGGAGTACGGTGCGGCAAGGATAGGCCACGGCGTGCGCAGCTTCGAAGACGGGGAAGTCTTAAAAATACTGAAAGACAGGGCTGTTCCGCTTGAAATGTGTCCCACCAGCAACCGTCAGACACACGCCGTTGAAGATATGTCGGCGTATCCTTTTATGGATTATATGAACATGGGCTTAAAAGTCACGCTCAACACCGACGACCCCGCCATAGAACGCACGACCATTGCGGCGGAGTACAAATACATGGAAAAGACTTTCGGCCTGAGTGAAAAACAGGAGAGAATACTGCTTGAAAACGCAGTAGAAGCGGCTTTTACCGACGATAAGACAAAAGCCGAACTTACCAATATGCTTTTCGGATAAATGCGGCTTTGAAATCATTTACAAAACCAAGTGCGTTTTATGCGATAAATTTTAGCTTCGGGCATCTTGAAAAAATAATGCTTTTGTGGTAAAATATTTTCTGTACTTTTTAAAAAGAGGAATATCTTTAAAAAGAGGAATACCGATGAAAGATACAAAAAAACAAAAGAAAAACGGCGGACAGCATTTGCTTTCGCTTGTCCTGCTGCTTATAATCGCGGCGGCGGCCTTTGTATATGTCAAACCCGTGCTTTTTACCGATACGCGTGCCATAACCGTGGACGGCAAAAATTTTGCCTTTATCCGCGCCAAAAATATGACTTCGGACGAGTTTAATCTGCTTTTGCAGGCTAAATTAAAGGAACGCTACGGCAAAAATGTGGAAATAAACGAAAAAGTGGAGCTTAAACCCTCTCATGCGACAAAAAAGAGCATATCCGCCAATGTGGATGTGGTCGTTGCCAACCTTTGTGACGTGCTGACCGTAAAAGGCGAGTGCGGCGCAATAATGATAAACGGCAAGCGCGAACTGATTTTGAGCAGTACGGCGGCGGCACAGCAGGTGCTTGATGATGTGCTTGCGAAGTATACACCCGATGTGTCGGAGGACAGCAAGGACGATGTTATCGGCGTGGAGTTTACGGACGAGATAACGGTCGAGCCGTTCTATGCCGATGACGAACTGGTTTTAAGCACGGTGCAGGCATACGATTTTCTGACACAGACCGAGGAAGCCACTTATGACTATGTGGTAAAAGCGGGCGACAGTTTTAACGGCATAGCGACAAAATTCGGACTGAAAGAGGAAGAACTGCTTGCCATAAACCCCGATATAACCGAGAGCAATAAAACGCTTTTGCAGATCGGTCAGAAAGTGACGGTCACAACACAGGTGCCGGTTTACGGCATAAGCACCGTTATGCGCGAGACCGAGGAAGAGATCATCCCCATACCCGAGGAAGAAATAGAAAACCTTAAACAGTACAAGACCTACAAACAGGTCATTTCCGAGGGCAGCGAGGGCAAGAAGCTTGCGGCGTACAAAGTCTATTACGAAAACGGCATAGAAGTGCGCAGAGAGCCCGACCCCGAGCATGATGTAATAGAAGTTGAGGCTGTGCCGAGAAAAATTGAAGTCGGTGTGCTCGAAAGCAGTGCCGATGTGAACGAGGCTGTGGGCAATTTTCGCTATCCCATACACGAAAGCGCTTATTTTTCCTCGCCTTTCGGCAACCGCGACTATGGCAGCGGCAGACATTTCGGCATAGATATTGCCGCACCTGCGGGGACTCCCGTTTATGCGGCTGACGGCGGTATAGTTGCCCAGGCGGGCTGGAACAGCGGCGGCTACGGCAACTGGGTCGTTATCGACCACAAAAACGGGTTTAAGACCGTCTATGCGCACAACTCCGCAGTCATCGTCTATCCGGGGCAGAAAGTCCACCAGGGTCAGCTTTTGTCACTTGTGGGCAGTACGGGCGACTCTACGGGCAATCATCTGCATTTTGAAATAAGGGTGGACAACAGACCGCTCGACCCGCTTGAACTTCTTGCATAAAAATATTACGGGCTGTTGCAATTTAAAAGTGCGGCAGCCCTTTTTTTATGCCGTCTTATCCAAAATGCACAATTAAAAAAATTTTGTCAAACTTTTTTTATAAAAATTATAAAAAAACTATGGATTTTTTTTACAAGATGATATATAATTAGCATAGGACTGTGACCGTCATAAATTTTGACGGCTTTTCAAGGGGGAGTAAGGGTGAAAGATATAGCAAAAGTGCTTGGGCTTATAACACAGCTTGGGGTATCTATGCTTGTGCCCATACTTATCTGCCTTTTTGCAGGTGTCTTTCTGGACAGGCATCTGGGCACTTCGCCGTGGATAATGACTGTCGGCATAATACTTGGCGTTGCGGCGGGTTTCCGCAGCGTGTATATGATGACGAGGGAGTTTTTCAAGGACGGCGATGACCCTCTTTATTACAAAAAGAAACATTAAAGGATTTTACATATGTCTGATATTTCCAAACAAACGGTAAAGATCATGCTGATACTGGAGGCCATAGCCCTCGGTATAGGTGTGTTTTTTATAAGCAACCCGCTGTATTACGCTTTTGGCATAATACTCGGTACGGCGCTTTCTGCGGCAAGATTTCTGCTGCTTGAAAAGGCGCTGAATAAATCTGTGGATATGGCACCCGCCGATGCACAGAACTATATAAGGCTGCAATACTTTTTGCGTATGGCAGTCATAACCGTTGTTGCAATTATTGCGGCAAAGGTGAAGTATATCGACCTTTTGGGCTTTATAATAGGGCTTTTGCCCGTTGCGCCCGCGGTGCATATACAAAACCTTTTAAGCCGCAAAAACGGTTAAGTGTTAATATTCCGGAAAGGAGGAGAGATTTTGCTGAGATCTTGTATGCTGGACAAGATAACCATTATTCCCGGACTGGTGGGCTATGATACCGCTGCGCCCGCAAAAGACGGTCTTGATTTTAATATAAGCGTTTACAAGGAAGTGCCGTTTATGGGGCACACCTGCTATATTACAAAGACAATGGTCACGACCTGGTTTTTTATGATAGTGCTTTTTATCTTTGCGCTGTGCGTAAGGGCAAAGCTTAAAAAATATACCCAGGTGCCAAAGGGCGGACAGAATATCATTGAAATGCTGGTAGAGGCAATGGACGACTTTACACGCAGCAACATGGGCGAAAAGTATGCCTATTTTGGCAAATGGTTTTTTGGCGTATTTATGTTTATACTCATATCAAACCTGAGCGGTTTGCTCGGTTTCAGACCGCCTACGGCAGACCTTGCCACAACGGCTGCGATAACGCTGACCACCTTTTTCCTGATACATTTTATGGGCATCACAAAGGGCAAAGCAGGCTATTTCAAAGGTTATCTTGAGCCTATCCCCGTTCTTTTGCCTATAAATATCATAAGCGAACTGGCAACGCCTATTTCGCTTAGCTTCCGTCTTTTCGGCAACATTTTAGGCGGTATGATCATTATGGCGATGATCTATTCAACTGCGGCAAGATATGTCGTGCCTGCAATAGCACATATTTATTTTGATGTGTTTGCGGGTATCTTACAGACTATCATCTTTTGTATGCTTAGCCAGTTATTTATTAAGGATAAAATTCCCGATTAAGGGTATCAAATTCTAAAACAAATATATTTTCCAAGGAGGAACTACAATTATGGACAATTCATCAATCGACCCAAGAGCATTTGTAATGGGCTGCTCCGCTATAGGTGCGGGTTTAGCTATGATCGCAGGTATCGGCCCCGGTGTCGGCCAGGGTTTTGCGGCAGGTAAAGGTGCCGAGGCCGTTGGACGTCAGCCCGAGGCAAAGGGCACGATCACACAGACCATGCTTTTAGGCTGTGCCGTTGCGGAGTCTACGGGTATCTACGGTCTGGTTATCGCACTTATCCTGTTATTCGGCGATCCTTTCGGCGTAATAAAGGGCAATCCGTTCATGGGCTGATACTTCTGTAAATAAAAACAACATCATTTTACGAACAGGAGGTCAGGATATTGGACGGAGGATATGTAATTACGCTTGATTCGCAATTCGTATTCAGTATTGTCGTGCAGCTTATAAACACCTGCATCATGTGTTTTATACTTGCGAAGCTTTTGTACAACCCCGTGCTTAACTTCCTTAATGCCCGTAAAGAGCGTATCGCCTCTCAGATAGAAGAGGCAAACAAAATGCTTGACGAGGCAAAGACACTTAAAATGCAGTACGAGCTCAAGCTTGAAGACATAGAGACCGAGCGCAGCGATATTCTTGAGACCGCACGCGCATCGGCGATCAAAAGCAGTCAGCAGATAATCTCACAGGCCAAGGAAGAGGCCGACACCATCAAAAACCGCGCTATGCTTGATATAGAACGCGAGCAGGCAAAGGTACAGGACGAGGTGAAAAAGCAGATAATCAAGGTATCGACTGCTATGAGCGAGAAATTTATTGCAGCAAAGATAAGCGAATTAGAGCAGGAAAAGCTGGTCGAAGAGACCATCAGGGATTTGGAGGGAGTTAAATGGCTGAATTGATATCCCGCAGATATGCCGAGGCTCTTTTTGAAATTGCCCTGGAAAAAAACAGCGTTGACAAGTATTTTGATGATATAACGCTGATATATGAGTCCATAAAGGACGACAAAGAATTTTTAACTATCCTTAAACACCCGCAGATATCGGGCGAAGAAAAGCTTGCTGTACTGACCAACGCTTTTAAAGGCAAGGTCGAGGACGACATTATCGGTCTTTTCTCTGTGGCTTTCCACAAGAACCGCGAGGCACAGCTTTTGGAGATACTTGAAGTTTTTATCGAAAAGGTACGCGATAAAAAAGGCATAGCGACTGCCGAGATAGTTTCGGCAAAGCCCCTTACCGCACCCCAGATAAAAAGCCTCCAACAAAAGCTGGAGGAGACTTCAAAAAAGCAGGTGGATGTGAAATATTCCATCGATCCCTCGCTTATCGGCGGACTTCGCATCAAAATGTGCGGTATGCTTATCGACAACACGATAAAGCGCAGCCTTGACGAGATAAAGCAGCAGCTTCTTGAAACGAGGATATAAAAAGGATATAAAAAAGAAATATAAAATAGAAATATAAAATAATAAAGAAATTCTATATTTCCAAGAAAGGATTGACTACCAACAATGAACATAAGACCTGAAGAAATCAGCTCTGTCATTAAAGAGCAAATCAAGGGTTATTCGTCAAAGCTGGATGTGTCCGAGGTTGGTACGGTTATACAGGTAGGTGACGGTATTGCCCGTGTATTCGGTCTGGACAACGCCATGAGCGGCGAGCTTCTGGAGTTTGCGGACGGTACTGTGGGCATGGCTCAGAACCTCGAGGAAGACAACATCGGTGTCGTTATCCTCGGTTCGGATTCGGGCATAAAAGAGGGCGACAGCGTTAAGCTGACGGGTAAGGTTGCATCCGTACCCGTAGGCGATGCTATGATAGGCCGTGTTGTAAACGCACTTGGCGAGCCTATCGACGAAAAAGGCCCTATTGCCGCATCGGGTTCAAGACCTATCGAACGTGTGGCGCCAGGCGTTATCACACGTAAATCCGTAGACGTACCCTTACAGACGGGCATCAAGGCTATCGACGCCATGGTACCTATTGGCCGCGGCCAGCGTGAGCTT
Source organism: Bacillota bacterium (assembly GCA_017460805.1). Lineage (GTDB taxonomy): Bacteria > Bacillota > Clostridia > Lachnospirales > CAG-274 > RGIG4310. Next base: position 27,059 of record JAFUAF010000064.1, read on the forward strand.
GTTATCGGCGACAGACAGACGGGTAAAACGGCTATCTGTATTGACACTATAATCAACCAGAAAGGCAAGGACTGTCTTTGTATTTATGTTGCTATCGGTCAGAAAGCTTCTACCGTAGCGCGCATAGTTAAAAGCCTTGAGGACAGCGGTGCTATGGACTACACAACAGTAGTTTCCGCTACGGCTTCCGAGTCCTCTACATTGCAGTATATAGCACCTTACGCGGGTGTTGCTATCGCGGAAGAATTTATGGAAAACGGCAAGGACGTGCTTATCGTTTACGACGATCTTTCAAAGCACGCTGTGGCTTACCGTGCAATGAGTCTGCTTCTCCGCAGGCCGCCCGGACGTGAAGCTTACCCCGGTGACGTTTTCTACTTACATTCAAGACTTCTCGAGCGTTCCGCACGTATCGACAAAAAGTACGGCGGCGGCAGCATAACTGCGCTTCCTATAATAGAAACCCAGGCGGGCGATGTTTCGGCTTATATCCCGACCAACGTAATTTCAATTACCGACGGTCAGATATTCCTCGAAAGTGAACTTTTCAACTCGGGTGTTCGCCCCGCTATCAATGCGGGTCTTTCCGTAAGCCGTGTAGGCGGTTCGGCGCAGATAAAGGCCATGAAGAAAATAGCAGGTCCTATCCGTATCGAGCTTGCACAGTACCGCGAGCTTGAAAGTTTCTCACAGTTCGGCTCCGACCTTGACAAGGATACGCTTGACCGACTCAATCACGGCCAGCGCATCGTTGAGATACTTAAACAGCCGCAGTACAAGACGCTTGAAGTCGAAAAAGAGGTCGTTATCCTCTATGCGGTAACAAACAAGTACCTTGATGATATCCCGCTTGAGAAAATTGCCGCTTTCGAGCGCGAATTCTTTGAATTTGTCGAGAAATATCACGGCGAGATATTCACGGATATCAGGGAAAGCAAGGTAATCAGCGATGAGACCGAGGAAAAACTCAAAACGGCTCTCGATACATTCAAAAAAGATTTTGAGTAAGGCGGTGATACTATGGCATCAATGCGTGATATAAAACGCAGGATAAAAAGTGTCGGCAGCACTCAGCAGATAACCAAGGCGATGAACCTGGTTGCGAGCAGCAAACTGGCAAGGGCCAAGACCCGCTTTTCGGAAACAAAGCCCTTTTTCAGATATACACGCCGTGCGATAGCACAGATAGTGAACGGCAGCAGCGGTGCTTCACACCCCTATCTTCAAAGCCGTGAGGTAAAAAAAGTCTGTGTTATGGTAATTACGGGCGACAGAGGCCTTTGCGGCGGCTATAATACAAATGTCTGCAAGGCGGCTCTCAACGCTGCACCCGATACCGATGTCACTTTTGTGACGATAGGCGGCAAGGGCAGGGATTATCTCAGACACCGCAATAAGGATATCGCCAAAAGCTACCGCGGTATTTCCGAAAAGCCGAATTATGACGATGCAAGGCTTATCGGCGAAAAGGTGCTTAAAATGTATGACGAGGGCGAAGTGGACGAAATTTATCTGGCTTATACGGAGTTTGTTTCGACTATATCAAACGAGCCCAAGGTCATAAAGCTTATGCCTTTGAACGCGGACGAATTTACGGACGTGAAAACAGAGGATAAAGACCTTACGCTTACCATTTACGAACCGGGTGAGGAAGAAGTGCTGGACTACATCATTCCAAAGTATGTAAATACCATACTTTACGGCGCTATGGTGGAGTCTGCGGCGTGCGAACTGAGCAGCCGAATGACCGCCATGGACAGCGCGACCGAAAATGCCTCCGAAATGATAGACGACCTTAATCTTCTCTACAACCGTGTAAGACAGGGCGCTATCACACAGGAGATCACGGAGATAGTCGGCGGAAGCAACGCTTTACAAGGTTAAAAACATGACATATGACATATAACAATTTTCCAACTAAAGGAAGTGAAATTTTATAATGGCACAAACTAAAAATGTGGGCAAGGTCATTCAGATCATCGGTGCCGTGCTGGATATCAAGTTCAGCAAGGATAATATGCCCGCACTTAACAATGCAATAGAAATAGACAACAACGGCAAAAAGCTGGTTGCCGAGGTAGCACAGCACCTTGGCGACGACGTTGTAAAATGTATCGCCATGAGTTCTACCGACGGCCTTAAGCGCGGTATGGACGCCGTTGATACGGGCGCGCCCATTTCCGTTCCCGTAGGACAGAAAACTCTCGGCCGTATGTTCAACGTTATCGGCGAGCCCATAGACGACAAGCCCGTTCCCGAGGATGTTGAAAAATGGTCTATCCACCGCAAAGCACCCGGTTTTGCCGAGCAGGCAAATGCGACCGAACTGCTTGAAACGGGTATCAAGGCCATTGACCTTCTCTGCCCCTATTCAAAGGGCGGTAAGATCGGTCTTTTCGGCGGCGCAGGCGTTGGCAAGACCGTGCTTATCATGGAGCTTATCAGAAATATCGCGACAGAGCACGGCGGTTTCTCCGTTTTCAGCGGCGTAGGCGAGCGTACCCGTGAGGGTAACGACCTCTACTACGAGATGCAGGAATCGGGCGTTATCAACAAAACTTCACTTGTATTCGGACAGATGAACGAGCCGCCCGGAGCAAGAATGAGAATTGCCCTTACGGGTCTTACAATGGCGGAGTACTTCCGTGATAAAGAAAATCAGGACGTGCTTTTGTTCATCGACAATATTTTCCGTTTCGTTCAGGCGGGTTCCGAGGTTTCGGCGCTTCTTGGCCGTATGCCCTCCGCGGTTGGTTATCAGCCCACGCTTGCAACGGAAATGGGCGCTTTGCAGGAGCGTATCACATCTACAAAAACGGGTTCTATCACCTCGGTTCAGGCGGTTTATGTTCCCGCGGATGACCTTACCGACCCCGCGCCCGCAACAACTTTCGCTCACCTTGATGCGACAACGGTTTTAAGCCGTTCTATCGCAGAACTTGGTATCTATCCCGCTATCGACCCTCTTGAATCAAATTCAAGAATCCTCGACCCGCAGATACTGGGCGAAGAGCATTATAACGTAGCCCGCGATGTACAGGCTATCCTCCAGCGCTACAAGGAATTGCAGGATATCATCTCCATCCTTGGTATGGACGAGCTTTCCGAGGCCGACAAGGTAGTCGTAAACCGCGCAAGAAAGGTACAGCGTTTCCTTTCGCAGCCGTTCTTCGTTGCGGAGAAATTTACGGGCTTTGACGGTAAGTATGTTCCCGTTGAGGAGACCGTGCGCGGCTTCAAGGAAATTCTTGAGGGCAAGCATGACGATATCCCCGAGGGTTACTTCCTCAGCGCAGGTACTATAGACGAGGTAGTTGCCAGAGTGAAGCAGGGGTGATGATAAATGGCGGAAAATAAAATAGCCTTGAAGGTCATTACTCCAAACCGCGAAATGTTCAGCGGCAAGGCCGATATGGTCATTTTGCGTACAACAAGCGGCGATGTCGGTATTCTTCACGGACATCAGCCCATGGTAACAGTACTTGATTACGGTGTTATGCGCATACAAAACGAGGGCGAAGAGGATAAGACCGCTGCCGTTTTCGGCGGTTTCGCACAGATAGGCGAGAACGGGATAATCGTTCTGACCGATATTGCGGAATGGGCGGACGAGATCGACCTCTCACGCGCCGAAGAAGCACGTAAACGTGCGGAAGAACGACTTAGCAAAAAAAGCGCGGATATTGATGTCCTGCGCGCCGAACTGGCACTTAAACGCGCACTTGTGCGTATAGGTTTAAAAGAATAAAGTTTTGCCCCGTCCGAGTTGGCGGGGCTTTTTTTAGTTAAACACATAAACACAGGGGGACGGTTCTTTTGTGCACGTAATTCGTGTGCACAAAAGAACCGTCCCCCTGTGTCGTATAAAAAAATACACAAAAATTCTTATTAAAAACTTATACTTTTTTAATAATAAATATTTGTGTCCATAATTACAATTTTATGGCTTTATTATAACTAATTTTTAGTAAAAAGTCAATATATAAAACGGCTTTTAGACCCACAAAAACAATTCCAAAATTGTATGATATTTTAATAAAACGGCAATGTCATCAACTTAAGGATTTACAATATTATTGGTTGCAGTATAAGAAGCTGTCCCTTTAGGCTTGTGCCGCTTCAGCGGAAAGTGGCGCCGCTTGCGGCGTCGAAAGGGTAATCCCTACGGGACTTATCCACCCTTCAGTCGCGCTTCGCGCGCCAGCTTCCCTAAAGGGACGCCTTTAAAATGCACTCTAAATCTCAATAACATTTAATCGTGCATTTCTTAAGTTGATGACATTGAATAAAACGGGAGAGGGTGTAATTATCAAAGATTTATACGCGGAGCCTGTTTCGAGTTATGAGGAAATGCTGGAACTGTGCCGTGTTGAAACCAGAGAGCGGATACGGGAAACATTAAGGCTGTGCCTGCCAATGGCCGATATGCCCGAGGGCAGGGTGCTTATGGAAGAACAGCTTTACGGCATACTTATACAAATGCTTACCTATATGCAGGCGGGGTCAAAAAAACTGCGCAGGGACAGACAGCGCGAATGTATTGATGCCGCACTTGCAAACGGAGTGCATTTCGGCCGAAAACAAAAGTTTGTTGCCCGTGATTACATTGATGTTTTCAGACGTGTGGAAAACGGCGAAATTTCCAAAACGGAAGCCCGTGAACTAATAGGCACAAGCCCCAATACTTTCGCAAGAATGTACCGCGAACTGAAACAGTCGGGCTTGATTTGATACGTTGTCCGCCGATCCGCTGCAGATTTGGGTCGGTCGATATATTCACAGGAGACTGCCATTGCTGCGCGAAAAAACTTTGACAGACTCCGAGTCAAGAAAAAGGAGGGTAATGGGTAAACGGCTTATCAATCGCCGTGAGGATTGGTTATAATTTGCAAATTATAAAAAATAGATATTGGTACGCCTATATCGAAAAGGAGGAAATTTTTAAATGCGAAAATCGTTAAAAAAAGCTATCGGTTCTTTAGTGACCGCCGCATTAACCTTTAGTGCTTTAGCAGTTGTTCATGTAACAAATGTTTTTGCTTATGAATTAGATGGAACGTATACTTTTGAAGCATCCACAGCTACACCAGATACAATGCCGAGTTGGCTTACTTCAGATGGCAATGGTTTTGTATTAACTGAATCGACAATGACAAACAATAATTGTGCTAATGTATCAATTAGCGATTTAGGAATAACAAGTATAAAGAATACAAAATCTTATTATAATGCAGATGGTAACAAGAGTTTTACAATATCTGGAATAAAAGGTGATACTGAGGTAAAAATATATTGGGCTGTAGACAATGGTTCCGATAAGGGAATGAGAACTGGCACTGAAGCAGTTAATGCAACACTTCAATCTGTCGACGGCAATACAAGTAAAACAAACATGGTCAATGATATAATTGTACCTGCTGGACGTTCATCAAATGCAAAAGATTTAGCACCGACTACATTGGCGTTTGTTGCAACTGATAGTTCTAAAGTAAGTTCGTACACATTTACTGTTAATGGTTCAAAATTCGGTATTTACAAAATCATTATAAAGTACAACGAAGCTCTCAATACGCCAACCAATACTTATGATTGGACAGTTGATACATCAGCTCTTACTGGAGAACTGGCTACACAGATTTCGGCAGATGATTTCACGGTTACAAAATTAGATGATCCTACAACCGCAACAATAGCATTTAAAGGCAACGACTTTTTTGAAACCGATACTGCTTTTCCTACAGGACCCCTTTCAAGTGAAGACGATATAGTTGAAGGAAGTTCAACACCCATAGGAACAACAGGATGCATTGCTTATACATATACAATTAATTTAACAAACAGTATGTTTAAGACCAAAACTCCCACAACAAAAACTTTTGTTGCTGCAGATGCAACTGAAATCACAGAAGCAAAAGATAGTTCAACATTTAGTGAAGCAACAACAATCAATGGCTTTACATTTAATACAAAGGTTAAACGTCGTATAGCAAGCGGCGGTGCAAGTATTGATTGTGTTCAAATACCTACTTCAGGTGAAGTTACATTCACAGCAATAGCGGGCAGTGTAATAACAGCAGAGTTTTCTTCTACAGGAGCCAATAATACATCCACAGCTATAATTAAAAAACCGTCGGGCGATACTCTTGTTTCGCAGTCAACAAAGGGTGGTTATGCTACAAACGGACGTCAGTATATTTCTGCAATTGCTCCTACAAACGGCACATATACTTTAACTTCATCATCGAATGAAATAAGAGCATATACAATATCCGTAATACCTGAAACAAGCTTAAGTCTTGCAAATTACAATGACAGTGTATTAAACGGTAAGGTTATAATAGACGGAACAACAGCCTATGTTATTGTAGCGGTTTCGGAAAGAGATGCTGCACAAGATACGTTAAATGCAGTTATCGGTTCAAAGAAACTTTCATTTAGCGAAGGTTATAAGCAAGTTAAAGCAAACGGTACAGTAATAAATGCTTCAGACCTTAACGCTAACGATGGCAATGAAGCAAATCTTTTATATGGATTTAAAATAACAGGTCTTACAAGTGGCGCACAGGAAGAACTTATTAAGCACTTTGCAATCGAACAGTAATTGGGAGGAAATATTGTAATGAAAAGTATTTATAATACACCTGAGATAGAAATAACTTTATTTACGACAGAAGAAATTTTATTAACAAGCGGTACGGGAATCTATGAATTAGATGAGAAAACAGGCTTAACAGCAGATGATGTTTTTGGTTCGTGATATTTGTTAATACAAAAAACATTTACACCCCAGCCGATGACATAGCCCACGCAGGCTATGTCATCGGCACACAAGGGGCGTTTTTTAGTTATAAACACCGTCCCCCATATCAAAGTTGTAACAATTTGTAATAAAAAATTAATTGACTTAAATCAAAGATGTGATATAATGAAGATGTAAGAAATATGGGGGTGCAATGGTTTCGACGGGGGTTTTGAAAGCCCGGGCAGCCATTGGTGTTGAACAGCCACCTAAAAGGTTCAAAATTTATAAAGAATAAACGACAACAGTTTATTAGCTGCAGCCTAAGGGCTGCTGTCGGCCCGGGGAGTCCCGACGCTCCGGTAACCGGCATCGACTTGTCGGGGAACTTTTGCGGATAAGCTTTGCCCCGTAAAAAGAACCTATGAAGCTACCAAGGACATTTGCCTGTCGATCGGCGCTTGTCCGAGGGAATGAACATAGACCGACTGTAATGGGAGAAACCCGAGCCAACGAGCTTTCGGACAGGAGTTCGATTCTCCTCACCTCCAGAATGTGAACCCCGAAAAAGGGCAATGTCATCAACTTAAGAAATGCACGATTGAATGTTATTGAGATTTAGAGTTCATTTTAAAGGCGTCCCTTTAGGGAAGCTGGCGCGCGAAGCGCGACTGAAGGGTGGATAAGTCCCGTAGGGATTACCCTTTCGACGCCGCAAGCGGCGCCACTTTCCCTAAAGGGACAGCTTCTTATACTGCATACCAATAATATTGTAAATCCTTAAGTTGATGACATTGCGCAAAAGGGGTTGGGTGAATAGTGAATAATTTATAATATAGAATTTGACCTATAGGTTGGTTTTATATTATTGAATATTCATTATTCATTTTTTATTTTCAAATAATGTTTTGGCGGTGCATTGTGTTTTTTGCATAAGTCTTAATAAAGTTTTAATTATTAAAAAAATCCGATGTTTAAGCAGTTTTGCGGGCAGCTTTTTTGCGAAGTGTATTTTTGCGAAAATTGTCTGTTTTTATTTTTGCGAAAGTTTGCCCGTAATTTTTAATGAAAATCTTGATTACAAATTGTTCATATCAACGAAAAAAATTTAATTCGGTAATATTAATTGACTTAACACCCCAAAAATACTAAAATAATATCGGATAAATCTTTCAAAAAGGAATTTATTAAGGAGGAGAAAGGTTAATGAAAAAATACATGAAAAAGGTGACTGCATCTTTTCTTGCGGTGGCTCTGGCTGCGGGTACTTTATCCGTAAACGCGCCTGTGCCCGTGCTTGACAGGATAGCACCCGTAAGCGTTGAGGCTGCAAGTTCCTACATATTGGAACAGAGCGGCTGGCTTGAAAGCGCTTATGTAAGATGGACGACAGTTCCCGATGCAACAGGTTTTGAGGCCTATGTAAAGAGTACATCGGCGTCCACATGGACAAAGCTTGACAACGAGCTGATAAGAAAGTATCCCACATACTTCCGTGCAGATGCACTTGGTCTTAAAGCGGGTACATATCAGATGAAGATCGTACCTTATATCAATGGTGAAAAGGACGAGTCAAAGGCGTTCACGACAGACGACCTTACGGTTGTTGCACATGACCGTTCGGGTTCTGCTTTTGCGGAAAAATCCTATTTCTCATCTGCTCCCGGTGCTTACGACATGAACGGCGAGCTTAAATCGGGCGCACAGGTAATTTACGTTACCGCAGAGAACGCAAAGACGGTCACCGCACAGATACAGACAAGCAGCAGCGGCAAGGAAACTCTCAAAGGTCTCCAGGCTATCCTTAAAGGCAAGGAAAAAGGCCTTGATGCCACCCCGCTTGATATCCGTATTATCGGTACGATCACAGCCGATGATGTGGACTATTTTGAATCTTCGGCAGAGGGTATTCAGATCAAGGGCAAGGGCTATACCGAAATGAACGTAACTATCGAGGGTGTCGGCGACGACGCAAGTGTTTCGGGCTTTGGCTTCCTTGTAAGAAATGCGGGCAATATCGAGTTCAGAAACTTTGCCGTAATGGCATTTATGGACGACGGTATTTCTCTCGATACCAAAAACGGCGATATCTGGCTTCACAATATGGACGTTTTCTACGGCTCCACAGGCGGCGACAGCGACCAGGCAAAGGGCGACGGCTCTATTGATATCAAGGCAAATTCACAGTTTGTAACTGTTTCTTACTGCCATTTCTGGGATTCCGGTAAATCTTCACTCTGCGGTATGAAGAGCGAGTCGGGCCCCAACTACATAACATATCACCACAACTGGTTTGACCATTCCGATTCGCGTCATCCGCGTATCAGAACAATGTCCGTCCATGTTTATAACAACTTCTTTGACGGCAACTCCAAGTATGGTGTGGGCGCAGCACTTAACAGCAACGCCTTTGTAGAAAGCAACTACTTCAAAAATTGTAAGTACCCCATGCTTATCTCCCGTCAGGGCAACGATATGAATGACGGTAAAGGTACATTCTCGGGCGAGAACGGCGGTATAATCAAGGCTTACAACAACAAGATCGAGGGCGCAACAGGCTACAAGCCTTACGCTTCAAGCGACGGCGTTGATTTTGATGCTTATGAAGTTTCAAGCAGAAACGAGACCGTTCCCTCAAGTGTGACCACAAAGCAGGGCGGCAACGCATACAGTAATTTCGATACAAATGCAACGGCATACCTCGGTGTGGATGCAGGCGATGTTGATGATGTTGACAGCGTAGAAAGCATAGTAACAAAGTATGCGGGCGTTCAGGGCAGTGCTTTTATTTCCGACTCCGCAAAGAGCAAGTACACTGCACTTACAGACAGCAAGAGCTATGATGTTGACTCTTCTTTAAAGAGTTATATTGTAAGCTACAGTTCTCCCGTTGTTAAGATCGGCGGTCTTGAATCGGGCGGCGAAGTAGCGGAAGAAACAACAAATAACGAAACAGTGACCGAAACTACAACGGCATCACAGTCACAGGGCGAAACACCTACAAAGGTTACGGAAGCTCCCGTTGAGATAACCACAGCAGAGTCCGTTCTTGACTACAATATCGAAGTACCTTATAACAACGGCTATAACTTCTCGGGCTACTCGGGCTATATGGTATATGACCAAAAGGGCAGCAAGGTTGCTTATACAACACTCAGAGAAAAGAAAGTGGTCGTTGATGAAGACGGCAACGAAGTAAAGGTTGACGGTAAAGTACAGTATGCCGAAAAGGATATCTCCTACGATGAATTTGAGGGAGAACCCGAAGATGCGGGCGTTCTTGTTGAAAACGGCAAGGCGACTGTTGTTGACAACGACGGCATTGTAATGGTAAAAATAAATCTTCCTTATGAAGCACCTGCCGACAAGTATGCTGTTTCGGGTTCGTTCACTCCGTCCGTACAGGGCAGCAACTGGACTATCATGCAGCTTTATGACGAAACGGCAGACAAGGAATACTGCGGTATCAGAGCTAACGGCAGCAAGAAATACTGTATCAGATTGGGTACGGATAATGATAACATGACAGACATGGGTATTACTTCCGCAGCCAATACAAAGGTTGACTACAGAATCATAATCGACAAGAATGCAACGGAAAACAATGTTACATTCAAGCTTACACAGGGCAGCAGCTCTTCCGAAAAGAGCGTGACTGTCCCAGATGCAGATAAGATCAATATGCTTCGTTTTGTTACCGCAACTTCCGGCAAGAGAAATGTTGTGGTTGACAATGTAAAGGTTTATGATGCAAATGATATCGTTACAGGCGGCAGCGGCGATGTAAACGGCGACGGCAATGTTGATGCGGCCGATGCAAAGCTTATCCTTAAACATATCTCGGGTATTGCTATTCCCGCAGAAACAAAGTTTGATGTTACACAGGCAAACTGCAACGGCGACGATGTGCTTGACATCCTTGACGTACAGTTTATTCTTAAGAACCAGTCCTCGGGCGGCGGTGAACAAGGCGGCGGCGAACAGGGCGGCGGCGAAACAAGTCTTGTTGCGGGTGTTACCGTTCCTACAAGCAACGCACAGTGGTTTGACGGCACATTCGTAATAGGAACATCGCAGGATGACGGCATATATACAATAGCCGCAAACTCAGGCACTGAAAAGGGCTACGCTGTTGTAAACGGCACAAAGACAGAAACTTGTGTAAAACTTGAGGGAAAAACATCAATAGTTGTAAATGCACCTTCCGCAGGTAAGCTTTATGTCGTATTCGGTACAGACGATACAAAATATAATTTAAAACTTGACGGCGTGAAGAAAACAGGTACGGCTACGGGCGGCTGCGGACTTCTTGTGCTTGACCTTAAAGAAGGTAAGAACACTATCACAAAAGCCGATACGGGCAACATTTTCTACATGAGTTTTGAATAATTTTATATTAAAATATGGGGACAATTAACAAAATTGTCCCCAATTACAAAAAATTTATAAAAATACTTGCATTTCAGATATTTCAATGATATAATAACCATAGGTGTATTTTATAAAAAAATAAGGAGGTAAAATATGAAATTCAAGACAATTTTAGGTGCAGCTATTGCACTTGGTACTATTATGCTTGCTTCGGTAACTGCTCATGCGGCTACTTATTCAGCTGCTGCTGTTTCGGGCGGCGCAGGTCAGACAGTTTTGGTTCCTATCACTGTTAAGGCCGATACTACAAGCGTAAATACCGTAAACGGCTACATAATCGAAGCTACATACGATGCTTCTCTTGCATCTGTTGTACAGCTTGGCGATGCTACAAACCAGAGCCTTATCACTTCCGATGATGCCGATTATACATCTCAGTTAAGCAAAGCGGCTTCGGATGATTTTGCTGTACCCGGTACATTCTCAAATGACGGCGTATTCGTAAGCGGCAACCTTACAAGCGGTAATTCCGGCAAGGCTGTTGTGGCTTGGGCTAACGCTTCCGCTAAGACAGTTACAGACGAGCAGACACTTGCTTATCTTGCATTTACTGTTGCCGATGAGGTTGGCTCCGCAACAGAGATCCCTGTTACTATCACTCTTAAACAGCTCTCTGCTGATGGTACAAGCGCAAACGATACAGCTAATACGGTTCAAGGTACTATCAACCTTGCATCTGTTCTTCTCGGCGATGTAAACGGCGATGGTTCCGTAACACTTGGCGATGCTACAGTTATTATGAAGCACAAGGGCGGTGTTGAAGGTTTTGCAACACTTACAGAGACACAGCAGACTGCTGCTGATGTTAACCTTGACGGTGCTGTAACACTTGGCGATGCAACAATTATTATGAAGCACAAGGGTGGCGTTGAAGGTTATGAAACTTTGCCACACACAGGCAAATAATTAGGAGGTAAAATGATGAAATTAAATAAGTTTATCTGCGCAGCACTTACAGTTGGTGCAGTAGTATTTTCCGCAGGCAGCGTTTTTGCAGCTGATACTGTAAAAATCGGCGGCCCGATAGATTTAACCACAGGCGAGGCAGCAACCGATCTTGTAAAGGATCAGGTTATCCTTGTTCCCGTTGACATTACAACAGAATCAGGCGCTACAGAGTCTGTAGAGTTCTATGCTACATACGATACAAGCGTTTTAACACCCGGTTTTGCCGATGTTTATGAAGATGCAAATGCTGATACGGCATCTGCACTCGAAAGCTACGGCGATGTTATATTAGATGCAAATACAGAGTCGATTGCAACAGCTGTAGGTGCATTTAAGTGGACTTCCGGCAAAAAGAATCTTATTGGCGATACTGCATATATCGGTAACCCCGCGGCTCCCGGTCAGACTGTATCTCTTATGGTAGCAGCAGCAAAGACATTCTCTACTACTGCTGATGCTGACTTCTATCTTGTATTCACAGTTAAGGCTGCTCCCGCAAGTGATGCATTAAATACAAAGCTTGTTGATGCTGTTGCTGATAAGATCAACATCAATGACGCAGGTTACAGCAAGACTGAAAACTCAACAGAAGCTAAGGCAAACGCTTGTGCAGGCGCTTTCAAGATCACTATTGATTCTACAACAGTTCCTAAGTATGTTCATGCTCTTTATGTTAGCTTTGACGACGGAGTAACAAAGCAGGGCATCACTCAGTATGTTACATCCGATGACAAGACTTATGACTTCCCTGTAAGAGTTAAATCTACACAGAGCGGTTCTGTAACAGCTAAACTTTACGCTGATCTTGGTACAACAGCTGATACTGTTAGCGATGCAGGCGTTGAGATCGGTACTGTAAATGTAGATCTTTCGGGTACAGCAACTGATTATGCAGCTGCAAGCGTAACTGTAGAATAATTAACGGGAGGTATAATAGAATGAAAACATATACAAAGCCCGAAATAACTGTTTCGGTTATTCGTAATACAGATTCCATTCTTGTAAGCGGTGGTATCGTTACAACTAAGTTCCAAAAAGACAAGGGTTATTCCGAAGTTAATTTCTGATAAAACTCTTAAACTCACACCCGTATGCGAAAGCATACGGGTGTTTTTTCGTTTGTACGTTTTATACGAGACAGGGGGACGGTTATATCTGTCCCGCAGGGGACAGTAGAACCGTCCCCCCTGTCTCTAAGTAACTATTTATTGGAATTTGGCGGGGTGTTGTGGCTATAGCAGAGGACTTCTATCCCTCTGCGAATGCTTTTTATACTAACATTATTTTAGCTTAAAATTCACTCATTTTTAAATTATCTCTAATGACACTCTAATTTGCGGGCGGTATACTGTGTTCAACAAGTTAAGAAAAACACACATTCAAGGAGTGATATATATGGCAATAGAGGTATTCAACAGATATGAAACAAAATTTCTTCTGAACCGCGCACAGTTTGAGGCAATGCAAAGGGCTATCGCGGACAAAACCATTCCCGACAAATACTGTATAGACGGCAAATTCTACACTATATGCAACGTCTACTACGACACACCCGACAACGAGCTTATAAGACGTTCTCTTTCAAAGCCCGTATACAAGGAAAAGCTGAGATTAAGAAGCTACGGCACACCAAAACTCGGCACACCCGTATTTCTTGAGATAAAAAAGAAATACGACCACATAGTCAACAAACGCCGCACGACCATAGGTCTTGAATCGGCAAAGATGCTGACGGAGCACCTTATCCGCCCCGAGCATCTTTCATACGCAAACGAACAGGTAATGGACGAACTTTACTACTTTGTACAGATTTATAATCCATTGCAGCCCAAAGTCTATCTTGCATACGACAGACAGGCATATGCGGGCATAGAGGACAGCGAGCTTCGCATTACCTTTGATAAGAATATCCGCACCAGACGCTATGACGTGGGTCTGGAATACGGCGACTACGGCAGACAGCTTTTAAACGAGGGTGTCTGGCTTATGGAAATAAAATGCGCGGGTGCAATGCCCTTGTGGCTGACAGATGTTTTAAGTAAAAACAAGATCTATAAAACATCATTTTCAAAATACGGTACGGAATACAAACAATACTTAGCAGGCAAAGATACAGGAGTGAAGATATATGCTTAATTTAACAGAGATTTTAACACAGAACATGACAGCCGTTTCTGCGGCACAGGTACTTATAACTATAGCTTTTACGGTGGTATTGGGGCTTCTGATAGGCTTTACATACTACAAGACGACAGCCGCAAGCGACTACTCGCAGGCGCTGTTCAATACAATGGTAATGCTTCCCATACTTATTTCGCTGATCATTCTTTTTATCGGCAGCAATGTTGCAGGCGCTTTCAGCCTTGCGGGTGCATTCTCGATAATCCGTTTCAGAAGTGCACCGGGCAACCCTAAAGACATCAGCTACGTCCTTTTTGCGGTAGCTGCAGGTCTTGCATGCGGTATAGGCTTTTATATATATGCACTGCTTTTTACGGCTGTTATCTGCGTACTTATCGCAGTTTTCAAGGCAGTAAAACTCGGTGTTCCCAAGGCAACAAATTATCTGCTTAAGATCACTATCCCCGAAAACCTCAATTTTGCAGGCATTTTCGACCCTATCCTTGACGAGTACGCTAAGGACTACTCACTCACAAAGGTAAAAACAGCCGATATGGGCAGTGTGTTTGAGTTAAGCTATGACATAGTGCTCCCAAACGGCACAAACACCAAAGAATTTATGGATAAAGTAAGGACAAGAAACGGCAACCTTACCGTGCTTTTAAGCCTTGCATCCACAAAGACGGATTTTTAAATTGCTATCCCCCAATATTATATATTTTTCCCTTTCCAACGGGGATGCCGCACTTGTATGGTGCGGCATCTCCGTTTTTGCAATGGTTTGAAAAATTGGAATTTAACACACTTTTGCTTTTATAAAAGCAAAAGTGTGTTGGAGCACGGGACTGGGAGTTGAGCGCGAAGCGCGATACGATTCCCGTGCGACCACTACAACGCGCTTGCGCGCCACTTGTTTATAAGTAACTATTTATTGGATTGATATTTCCTTGTATGTGTGATAAAATATTCTTAAAGCTTTTTAAGGAGGGTCAATTATGATACAGGATATAGCGCCGCATAAATACCATGTGGAATATACGCCGTGTGCGCCGACTGCCGAAGATATACTGCTTATTTTCAAGGGGAACAGCATCCTTGTGCGCGAGGAAAACAACAGAACATGGTTCCCGTCCGTGGGCGGCTTTGATATAAAAAACAACCCCGTATTTTTGTTTAAAATAGACGATATGAATATTTTTATGACCGATGTTGACGAGGGTGTGAGATTTGAGGGCTGGGACTTTGTCAAGCCCGAGTATTTCCGCACGGCTGCGCCCCATTGGAAGGCTTTTGCGGGCATAACGGCCGTACAGCTGCATCGCTGGTATGCGGAAAATAAATTCTGCTCACGCTGCGGCGCCAAAATGAAGCGCGGCACACATGAACGCTCGGTTATCTGTACAAGCTGCGGCAAGACGGTCTATCCGCGCATTTCTCCCTGTGTTATCGTGGCACTGACGGACAATGACCGCATAATGCTGACAAAATACAGCACAAACCACAGCGCTTACAGACGATATTCGCTTATAGCGGGCTATAACGAGGTAGGGGAGACTCTGGAGGACACTGTCCGCCGCGAGGTAATGGAGGAAGTGGGGCTGAAAGTCAAAAATATAAGATATTTTAAAAATCAGCCATGGTCTTTCAGCGATACCCTGCTTGTGGGCTTTTTCTGCGAACTTGACGGCAAGGACACTCCGAAAATAGACAGCGAGGAACTTTCCGAAGCGACATGGTTCAAGCGCAGCGATATCCCCGCCACACAGTCGCTTATCAGCCTTACAAACACCATGATAGAACATTTCAGAAATAACGGCAGTTAAGAGGTGCATTTATGACATTACAGCAGCTAAAATACGCAATAACCATAGCCGACAGCGGCTCTATGAATGAGGCGGCAAAGCGGCTTTTTATCTCACAGCCGAGCCTTTCGGGCACGATACGCGAACTGGAGGACGAACTCGGTCTTGATATTTTTCTGCGCTCCAACCGCGGTATAACCATTACCCCCGAGGGCGAGGAATTTCTGGGCTATGCAAGACAGGTCTGCGAGCAGTACAGCCTGCTTGAGGACAAGTATGTCGGCAAACAAAGCAAAAAGCGCTTCAGCGTTTCCATGCAGCATTATTCCTTTGCCGTAAAGGCCTTTGTGGAGACTATAAAACTGACCGACAGCGACGAGTACGAATTTGCGGTGCACGAGACCCGTACCTACGAGATAATCGACAATGTAAAGACCTTTAAAAGCGAACTTGGCGTTATCTACATAAGCGATTTTAACCGCCGCGTGCTGACTAAGCTTTTAAGCGAAAACAGCCTTGAATTTACGCCGCTTTTTGACTGCGATACCTATGTTTACCTTTGGTCGGGTCATCCCCTTGCGAAAAAAAGCATCATCACTATGGATGAATTGCAGGACTATCCCTGCCTTGCCTTCGACCAGGGCAAAAACAGCTTTTTCCTTGCCGAAGAAGTGAAAAGCACCTTTGAATATAAGCGAATTATCAAGGCAAATGACCGCGCTACCATGCTCAATATGATGATCGGCCTTAACGGCTATACCCTTTGCTCGGGCATCATCTGCGCCGAACTCAACGGCGACGACTATGTTGCCGTCCCCCTTAAAGAAAACGAAAAAATGACTATAGGCTATATAAAACGCAAAGGCAGCTCCCTTAGCCATATAGCAGGCATCTATATAGAAGAACTGCAAAAGTACGGCCTTGTTCTTTAACTTTTCCGTACCGTATTCAACATTTTTTTGCCCCGTATTCAAAAAATCATTGACAACAGCACACTTTTAAGGTATAATATAAATGTTGACAGTCTGCTGATATAGCTCAGTAGGTAGAGCGCAGCATTGGTAGTGCTGAGGTCACGGGTTCGACTCCCGTTATCAGCTTACGAAAAACCCGCTATTCAAGCCAAGTTTGGATAGCGGGTTTTTGATTGCATTGAAGTTTTTATTGCTCAAAGTGTCCACAGAGTGTCCATTTGACAATTTTTTGATATTTCTCCATAAAAAAATTCGTATAGAAAAAGCATCATATTTCAGATACCTCTTCTATCCTATCGTATTATTTTTCTAAAATTTTACTCACAAGCTGTATATCATTTCTACTCTTTGCAAGTTCAATTAGTTCATCGGTAAAGCCATTGATGCTGAAAAGTATATACCAAACCTTACGATTATTTTTATTCCATGTTACAGAATTTGATTTTTTTTCTAATTCTTTAAGAATATTTACTCCAACCTTGTCTTTCCAGTATTTACATTCACCAAGGATAAGATTTTTACCCTCTGAATCAACTGCTGCTATATCTATTTCTGTTTTAGAATCCCAATATCTGCCTATTTTTGTAAAATTGAAGGGCCAAGCCCCATTTACATTCAGTTCCCACATTTTTTCTCTGCATATATCCTCATATACAAATGCTGCTTGATCAGACACAAAACCAGCTTTGATCTTATTCATAACTATTTCACGGTGACCACTTTCAACAAAACTTAAATTGGGATAGACAAAAGCAAACCAAAATTTTATATAGTTATCCTTTATCTTGTAAAGCCCTTTTTTACTTTTTTCTGGGTTATCCTCTGTAATAGGCACCTCTCTTTCAAGTATATCAAGGTCTATAAGCGTTTTAAGGTATTTAGTAAGGCTTGTAGCCTTCATTTCAAGCCTTGTAGCTATTTCTGATAATTTACTGCTGCCTGATGCTATCGCCTTGATTATTGAGAAATAACTGCCTATTTCGGATACTTCCTGCTGTAAGAGAAAATGTGGCTCATCATAGAGATAGCTCGATGTATTCAATATATTTTCCTCAATAGCCTCGTATATATCTCCGCACTCTGTAAACGACTCAATATATTTCGGAACACCACCTGTAACAGCATACATCTCTACGAGTTCACGTTCAGTTTTATTTTTGAAAAAATGAGAATAGAACTTAAAAGGTATCTGTTTCAGCCTTATCTGTGCTGTTCTTCTGCCATAAAGAGGACTGCTGTAGGATAGTGTTTGAGATTCCATCATGGATATCAACGAACCACACAGGATGACCATGACCTGCTTATCTTTCAATATTTCTTCCCATATTCTCTGAAAAACAGAGGGGAAAGCAGGATCTGATTTTCCTATATACTGAAACTCATCTATCACTATAACAGGTTTTGTCTCAAAGTTTGTGTTTATGATAGCCTTAAAAATCGCATCCCAGCTAAGTGAATTTGCTTCTAATAATAGCTCATTATTGATAAATTCTGATGTTCTGTTCTTGAAGTTTGTTCTGTTTTGCAGTTCCGATTCTTCACTTGCAAGAAAGAATAAAGCTTTTTTATCCCTAATAAACTCGGATATAAGCGTGGTCTTTCCAACTCTTCTTCGTCCATACAGTATCACCAGTGATGAACCGCTTCTGTTATATTCTTTTTGTAAAGTTGATAATTCTTGTTTTCTATCTATAAACTCGGTCATATAAATCACCCCTTTATAATTACACTCCACGAAATCAAAGATTTCGTGTCGTTGAATAGGGACGAGCCTAAAAAGTAAACTTTTTATTCTCTTACCTATTCATATTATACCTCAAATTATTATAATTTCAAGTATAATATTGATTTATTTCAAAAAATATCCCATCTTTTTTAGACAGGATATTTTCTATTATTTGCTATTTTACCTTTATGGATATTAAACATCTCTTCCATTTTATTTGCTGCTGTTTCATCAGCTTTTCTGAAAGCATGGCTATAGACCTGAAGAGTTACATTTGGGGTACTATGTCCTAAACGTAATGCAACTGTTCTTACATCTGTACAATGGCAGTTGTAAAATATACCTTTTATAAGTTATCGTGAACGTCAAAAATATTTAGACGTTCACGATATGATGGGGCTCATAAATAATCAGCCTTAAGCGAGCTTAAGTCCGATTATTTAATTCGCTTACTATAAAATATGAAAAAATACCTTTTGATACCAAAAATACCGACACATCGTTAAACGGCGAACTGCGGCTTTCGACAGAAGCTATTGAAGCTATATGCGGCGATAACGATGAACTTGCGGAGAGTTTTCTTTTAGAAGATTATGCTTTTCTTTGGTATGCAGACGGGAAACTTATAAAAACAATAGCAGAGCCAACGGGTTCGAGCATAAAAATGGATTACAGTTATTCGGGAAAAACGATCTATGCGGTGTTGAGTATTGCAAATCAGTTTATTTACAGTGAAGAATTGGTAATACCGACTATCATTATAAAGGGCGATATAGACCGTGACCAAAAAGTAACCGACAAAGATGCGGTATTGCTGCTTAAATACATAAGCGGCACATACACATTGACCGAAAACCAAAAGTCAGCCGCAAAAGTAACCGACAGCGCAAAGTCGGAACCCGATATGCTTGATGTTATATGGATATTAAATAATAAGACAGCCGCTTGATTTTGGCTGATAAAGAGGATACAATAAGAAAAGGACAGCAACCGCTGTCCTTTTCTATGTCTTGGGCGGCATGACAGAAAGTGCCGCCTGTTTTTTTGAACATTGTATTTTAAGCTTTTTTGCTGTATCTGTTTGGGTGATTGCTTTTGAAACAGCGGAGAGTATTGATTTTATCGGCGTTTTATGGTATAGTTAAACAAAACGGCAGGTTCGGGAGGTGAAAGTATGGCGTTGAGATTTATAATAGGCGGCTGCGGCAGCGGCAAGACCTGCGAATGTGTAAAGAGAATAGAAGAGCTTGAAAAAACGGCCGACAATATCATATACATCGTACCGCAGCAATTTACGCTCGAAACGGAAAATATGCTGCTTGCGAAAAAGGGCGCTATAATGAAGACCCGCGTGCTGAGTTTTCACAGGCTTGCACACGTTGTTATGAATGCGGCAGATACGCACAAACCCGTGCTTTCCGCACTTGGCAGGGCATTTCTTGTGCGCAGGGTGGTGCACGAAAACAGGGATAAGCTTGCCTATTTTTCAAAAGTTATAGGCAGGCAGGGATTTCTTGACAGCCTTGTGAATATACTGACCGAATTTTACCAGTATTCGGTTACGCCCGAAATGCTTAAAAATGCCGCAGACAAGCTGGACGGCAATGACAGCCTTAAACTGAAATTAAACGATCTTTATATAATTTATTCCGCCTACCGCGAGCGGGTATCAACTCAGTATGCGGCGGCGGAAGAGACCCTTGACATACTTGCAAAGGACATTGAAAAGTCCGATTATATCAAAAATGCGCATATTTTTATTGACGGCATAGACTATTTTATTCCGCAGGAATACGAGGTCATCCGCCGGCTTATGCTGTATGCGAAAGATGTATATATCACCGTTTGCGGCGAGTTTAAGGATGCGTCGAAAACATCAAAATTCGACCCGTTTTACGAGCAGAAGCGAACAGTCACAAAACTCAGCCAAACGGCGGCGGAGTCGGGCATAAAAATCGAGCCCGCCATATATCTGCACGGCTGTGCGCGTCACAGCACTCATGCGGATATGCAGCATCTTGCGAAAAATTATTTTAAGACCCGCCCCGATATTTTTGACGGCGTACCCGAAAATATCGGGCTTGCCTGTGCAAACGATCAGGACAGCGAGCTTGAATATGTGTGCCGCATGATAAATTCACTTGTGCATGACGGCGATATGCGCTATGACGATATAGCCGTTATAATAGACAAGTCGGCCGAACAGGCAGTCAAAAACAAATTTACTTCCTATAATATACCTGTTTTTATCGACAACAGCCGTCCCGTGGCGGCTCATCCTCTGACGGAGTATGTGCTTGCGGTGTTGGATATCCTTTGCCGCGGCGTGAATACAAAGCGTATGCTGCGTTTTGCGAAAAGTATGTTTTCGCCCGCCGACCCCGAGGATGTATTCTATCTTGAAAACTATGTGATAAAAAACGGCATAGACGGCTCTGCCTGGCGCAGAAAAAGCTGGGACTGGGGCTTTTCCGAAAATGAGGAAAGCGAGGATAAGGCCATAATAAATGCCGCAAAGGACGATTTGACAGACAGCCTTGACAAAATAAAAATAAGCCGCGGCAAGACCTATGCGGCAAGCTATATAATAACCGAACTTTATAAATTTCTTGTTGATACGGGTGCGGACAAAACGCTTGAAGAAATGATAAAAGCCGCCGAAGAAGAGGGTGACAACAACGCTTTTCGTCAGCACAGCCGCATCTGGGACGAACTGAAAACGATATTTGAGACCCTTGAAAGCATAGCCGACCGCGAATTTGATATTCTAACCTTTACCGAGGTGTTCAAGGCGGGGCTTGATATGTGCGGAATAAGCATAATCCCGCCCGCTCAGGACAATGTGGTCATAGGCGATATAGACCGAACCCGTCTGCCCGAGGTAAAGGCGGTTTTTATACTTGGCGCAAACGAGGGCGTTATACCGCCTTTTATGGACGATATAGGCCTGCTTGCCGACAGGGAGAGGACAAAACTGGGCGAAGAATTTTTTGAGGTGGCGGCGGACAATACCCGCAAGATAAATATGATAGACCTTAATATCTATTCGCTTATGCTAAAGCCCACAAAGACGCTGTATATCAGCCGTTCGCTGACAAGCGGCGGCAAAAGGGCTTCGCGTTCGCCCGTTATTTCAAGGCTTTTGAAAATTTTCCCGAAACTGGAGGAAAAGCCTGTCGAAAATAACGGTATACCGCCTGCGCCCCGTCCTGCGTTTGAAAAAATGCTGGATGATATAAGGGAAATGGGCCGAGGACTTGATATTTCCGCAGAAACGGCGGGGGAATATGCGTGGTTTGCCGCCGACGAGAGGTATTCGCGCGATGTTTCTATGCTTAAAAAAGTGGCTTTTGACGAGCTGTCACAGCGGGAAAACACAAACCTTACGCTTAACGAAGCGGAGCTTAAAAAACTCTATAATGACGAGGTATACGGAAGTGTCAGCTGTCTTGAAAGCTATGCAAAATGCCCGTTTGCATACTTTTTACGCTACGGCCTTAAAATACGCGACAGAGACCGATACGGTTTTGATATGTTAAGGCTCGGCAACCTTTTCCACGGCGTTCTGGAGGACTTTTCAAACGGTGTGAAAGAGGACGGCAGGGATTGGCGCACCCTTGAGCGCGGGGAGATACGCGAGAGGGTGGAAAAATGTGTGGACGGCATAGTGCCCGAGGCTTTTAACGATATAATGGCAGCCGATCCGCAGTTTGTGCACACCATAGGCCGCGTGAAAGATATAATGGACAGGAGCATAGGCGCGCTGTGTACCCATGTGCGCGCGGGCAGGTTCGACCCTTCGGCTTTTGAAACGGAATTCGGCATAGGCAAGGAACTTGCACCAATAGTTTTTGAACTTGAAAACGGCAAAAAAATCGTGCTTAACGGCAAGATAGACCGCGTGGACATAATGTCCGTGGACAGCAAAGATTATGTAAAAATAATCGACTACAAGTCGAGCAATCACGAATTCAGCGCGGAAGAACTGTATTACGGTCTTCAGCTTCAGCTTTTATTGTATATGGACAGCTATATTGCGGCCTTTAAGCCGAAGGACGGCAAAAATCTGCTCCCGGGCGGTGTTTTCTATTTTAAGGTGTCAAACCCCATGGTAGAGGAAAACGGCGGCGGAGATGTGGAAAAACTGGTGCTTGAACAGTACGATATGAACGGTCTGGTGCTGGATGACGAAAGTCTGCTTGACGGCATAGGCGAAAGGGTGAAAAAGGGCAGGGGCGAGAAGATAGAGACCCTTGCGGGCGTAAAAAAGGTCGGCGGCGAAGATTTTGAAAAACTGTGCAGGGATGCCGAAAAAATAGCCGTAATGCTCGGAAAGGGCATACTTGGCGGAAATGTGGACATAAATCCGTCAAAATGCGGCGGCAAAACAGGCTGTGACTATTGCCCCTATGCTTCGGTATGCAGGTTTGAGATGCGCGAAAATACGCATTATCGGGAAACGCCCGTTGATACCGACGAACAATAAAATTTTTTGAGTAAATTTTTTTAAAAAAACTCTTGACAGAAACTCTTTAATGTGCTATTATGATATAGCTGTGATGCGGTATTACAGCTATATCAATATTCCTCGATAGCTCAGCGGTAGAGCACTCGGCTGTTAACCGATAGGTCGTAGGTTCGAATCCTACTCGGGGAGTTTATGGCCCGTTGGTCAAGCGGTTAAGACGTGGCCCTCTCACGGCTAAAACGGGGGTTCGATTCCCCCACGGGTCATTTTTTTAAGAACTTCGGTTTTCCGAATGTTCTTTAATTTTTTAACTTAATACGGCGACATAGCCAAGTGGCTAAGGCGTGGGACTGCAACTCCCTGATCCCCGGTTCGAGTCCGGGTGTCGCCTTAGAAAAGGGACTTCCGTCAGGGGGTCTTTTTTCGTTTTACAAACTTTTCGGAGGTAAGGTATATGGCAAAACTTTACGGTGTGGGCGTAGGTCCCGGGGACAGCGAACTTATGACATTAAAGGCGGTAAGAATACTTGAAAGTGCGGATGCCGTGGCTGTGCCCGTTACGGGGAAGGGCGCACAAACGGCTTTTGACATAGCAAAAGAATATATAGACAAAAACAAGGTCATGGAGTGCCTTATACCCATGACGAGGGATAAAGCTTTGCTTGATGCGGCTTACGCCAAAGTGATAAAAGACATAGAAGAACAGCTTTCGGCGGGCAAAAGTGTGGCTTTTATAACACTCGGCGACCCTGCGGTCTATTCCACTTATACCCGAATAGGCGCAGCCGTCGCAAAAGACGGGTTTGAAACGGAGATGATACCCGCCGTGACAAGTTTCTGTGCGGCCGCCGCAAAATTCAATATGCCGCTTTGCGAGAACAGAGAGCCGCTTTTTGTCATTCCTGCAGAGTGCGCGGATATTTCAAGCCTGCTTGCCCTTGACGGCAAAAAGGCAATAATGAAAGCGGGCGGCAGGCTTGGCGAAATAAAGGCGCTTCTTGCTGAAAACGGCCTGCTTGATACCGCAAAAATGGCGGAAAAATGCGGTATGGACGGGGAAGTGCTGTACAACGGCCTTTCGGCTGCCGATGAGAAGAAAAGCTATTTTTCGGTTATTATTGCGGGAAATGAACAATAAAATTCCCGTATTCGGAAATATATTCCGTTAAAAACCACAAAATTAAGGCAAAAAGTTATCAAACCGTAACAAAGAATTTACAAAAAATATACAAAATCCCTTGATAAAATTTGCTTTTGCCTTTATAATAGATTATATATGGGTAAATTTAATGTTTTGTTTTGAGGAAATGGAAAATGGAAAACGACAGGGAAAAAATCGTCATCCATCTTGCGGGAGACTCCCTTGTGCAGGGCTACAAGCAGGAGGAATTTATCGCAGGCTGGGGGCAATATCTTCAGTGGTTTTTTGACCCGGAACAAGTTGAAATAAAAAATTATGCCAAGGGCGGCAGAAGCTCCCGTTCGTTTATCAATGAGGGACGACTGGAGCAGATAAAGCGCGAGATAAAAAAAGGCGACTATCTTTTTATCCATTTTTGTCATAATGATGATGACACAAAAAAGAAAGATACGCTGCATAACCGCCTTACACCGCTTGGCAATCCCGATGAAACGGGGCGTTTTCCCGTTGTTAAGGGGGAGCCTGTGCCTACGGATCTTATGCCTGCGGAGTTTTTTAACGAGCTGACAAAAAAAAGCCGTTATCTCGAACGCTCCGTTATAGAAGCGGCATATAATGCGCTTTCGCAGTACGGCGATTACTACTATCCCTACTCCGAAAACGGCGTAATGGGTACATTCAAGTGGTTTTTATTGCAGTATGTGCGTGTCGCAAGGGCGGCAAAGGCCATACCCGTGCTTATAACACCGCCTCCGCGCGCATCTTTCAACCGTGACGACATACATATAAAAGACGGCAGCGGACTGCACGGCGGCGACAATTTTGCTTATATACGCGCCATACGTCAGCTTGCAAAGGAAAGGGATGTGCTGATACTTGACACATTCAACGAGATGCGAAACGTGTTTGAGGCGCTCGGAAAGCGGGATGCGCATTATCTTACCGCAATAAAAAGCGGTGTTCTTTCGGGCGAGTGGCCGAAGGACTATATAAGAAGCGCGGACAACCCCGCAAGCGTGCAGGAAGATACGCATCTTAACAAATTCGGTGCTTTTCTTATGTCGGCAAGGCTTTGCGAGGATATGCTGATATATATCACGCACAATATCGCAAGAAATGCAACAGAGAGCTTTGCGCCGCTCAAAGATGCGATAAAGCTTGTGCCCGACGAATTTGTCGAAGCGCCCGAACCGCTTAAACACAGAAAAGAGGTATTCAACAAGTACTTCCGCTATGATGTTATGAACATAAATGCAAATAACAGACCCGCAAACGATGATTCGGCAGACGGGCAGACAAATGATGAAGATACACAGGGGGATGAGTTATGAATCAGAGTGCAAAATACGCTTTGGGTGCGCTTGGGATTTTTATTGCGGGCGGCATATTTGCCACAGCGATAATTTCTACTTTCCGCGCGCAGGAAACAGAAGCGACATTAAAAGAAGATGTATACCGCTATGCGGGCGAGACCGAGGCGGCTTCGGAACAGACCACACAGCAGGGCTCGGAAACGGCGACACAGGCCGCGGCGGAACAGGCTGTTGCTCAGTACACGGTAAATGCCTTTGTAAAGGGAGCTCCGTGGTCGGAGGGCAACCTTACATTGCAGGAGATAGAATTTGATATCGCAAACAACTCCGGTGCGGAAATAACCGACTGGACGGGCATGATACAGTTTGACGGCGATGTTCAGGGCATAAACAGCTGGAACGACACTTTCAGCTATGACGGCAAGGCTGTTCTTATTTCGCCTGTCGAATGGAACAAGAATATCAAGGCGGGCGAGACCAAAAAGCTTAACTTCCACCTTAAAACTTCGGGTCCCGTTACTGTTACAAGCGCAAGCGCTTCCACAAATGTCGGCGATATAAAAATGTCACAGCAGCCCGCACAACAGACACAGCAGGCTGTTATAGCGACCACGGAAGACCCGTCTTCAACACCTGTGGGACAGCACGGACAGCTTAAAGTTTCGGGTACGAAGATAGTTGACAAAAACGGCACACCCATTATTTTACAGGGTGTCAGCACACACGGCATAGCATGGTTCCCGCAGTATGTGGATAAAGAGGGTTTCAGGACTTTAAGAGATACCATGGGCGTAAATACCATAAGACTTGCGCTGTATTCAAGTCCGAACGAGGGGTACAGCACAGCCATGCACCAAAAAGTCGTTGACGGCGTAAATTATGCAAAAGAACTGGGTATGTACGTTATAATCGACTGGCATATCCTTCAAAACGGCAACCCCAACACCGACAAGGAGAGCGCAAAGGCTTTCTTTACGGAAATGACGGGCAAGTTCAAGGACTACGACAATGTTATCTATGAGATATGCAACGAGCCTAACGGCGGCGTTACATGGGAAAATGACATCAAGCCTTATGCCGTTGATATGATAAATCTTATCAGGGCGCAGGACAATGATGCTATTATAATAGTGGGAACACCCACATGGTCACAGGATGTTGATGTGGTTTCACAAAGCCCCATCACAGGCCAGACAAATATTATGTATGCCCTGCATTTCTATGCGGCCACACATCGTCAGGATCTCAGAAACAAGCTGGCAACTGCGCTTGGCAACGGCCTTCCCGTTTTTGTAACGGAGTTCGGCATTAGCGAAGCAAGCGGCAGCGGCGGCATTGACGAGGGCGAGGGCAACAACTGGATAAACTATTTAAGACAAAACGGTATAAGCTACGTTTGCTGGAACCTTTCCAACAAAGATGAGGCGTGCGCGCTGATAAGGAGCGGCGTTTCAAAGACTTCGGGCTGGACGGATGACGATCTCAGCCAGGAGGGCAAGTGGCTTAAAAATATCTACACTAAAAACTAAAAGGAGAGTTTAAAATGGCAAAAGAAATACCTTACAAGATCTATCTTGAGGAAAGCGAGATGCCTAAGCAATGGTACAATGTAAGGGCTGATATGAAAAACAAGCCCGCACCTTTGCTCAACCCAGGCACAGGCAAGCCCATGACGGCGGAGGAACTGGAGGCGGTATTCTGCAAGGAGCTTGTTAAGCAGGAACTTGACAACGAACACGCATATATCGACATTCCCGAGGAGATCAGAAGTTTTTATAAGATGTACCGCCCGTCGCCTTTGGTGCGTGCGTACTGTCTTGAAAAGGCGCTCGGCACACCCGCGCATATCTACTACAAATTCGAGGGTAACAACACTTCGGGCAGCCACAAATTAAATTCCGCCATCGCTCAGGCTTATTACGCAAAAAAGCAGGGCCTTAAAGGCGTAACTACGGAAACGGGTGCAGGTCAGTGGGGCACGGCGCTTTCTATGGCGTGTGCATATTTCGACCTTGCCTGCGAGGTATACATGGTAAAGGTGTCGTATGAACAAAAGCCTTTCAGACGTGGGGTAATGCGTACTTACGGCGCAACGGTAACTCCGTCTCCGTCCATGACAACAAATGTCGGAAGAAAGATAAACGAAGAATTCCCGGGTACAACGGGAAGTCTCGGCTGTGCTATCTCAGAGGCTGTTGAAGCGGCTGTGAGCAAAGAGGGCTATCGTTATGTTCTCGGTTCGGTTCTTTCTCAGGTACTTTTACATCAGTCCGTTATCGGTCTTGAAACCAAGGCGGCGCTTGATAAATACGGCATTAAGGCAGATATGATAATCGGCTGTGCGGGCGGCGGCTCAAATCTCGGCGGCCTTATCTCACCTTTTGCGGGCGAGATAATAAGGGGCGAGGCAGAATATGACATCCTTGCCGTAGAACCCGCATCCTGCCCAAGTCTTACACGCGGCAGCTATGTTTACGATTTCTGCGATACGGGTAAGGTTTGCCCACTTGCAAAAATGTATACTCTCGGCAGCGGCTATATCCCTGCGCCCAACCATGCGGGCGGTCTGAGATACCACGGCATGAGCAGTATCGTATCACAGCTTTATGACGACAAGATAATCCGTGCAACAAGTGTTACACAGACGGAAGTGTTCAAGGCAGCGGAGCAGTTTGCAAGAACGGAAGGTATCCTTCCCGCACCCGAGAGCAGCCATGCAATAAAAGTTGCCATAGACGAGGCGCTTAAATGCAAGGAAACGGGCGAGGCAAAGAATATCGTATTCGGTCTTACGGGCACGGGTTACTTTGATATGGTGGCATACCAGAAGTACAATGACGGCGAAATGGAAAACTATATCCCCACCGATGAGGAGATAGCGGAGTCCATAGCAAAGTGCCCAAAAATTTAACGTGAACGACAAAAATAATCGGTCGTTCACGTTATTTGGGGCTCATAAATAATCAGACTCAAACAAGTTTAAGTCCGATTATTTAATTCGCTTACTATAAAAAAATATTGATTTTATTGTTAATTATGCTATAATGATAATATAGCAATTATATATTTATAAAGGAGGAAAACTTATGAAAAAAAGTTCCAAAAGAACTTTAAGCCGCATTCTTGCGGGTGTCATGACTGTTTCATCGCTTTTTGTAAGTGCAGTCACAACACAGGCAGCGGGTGTGACTAAGGGTTATTTAAGTGATTCCGTTAATGTTCAGGCAGCAGCATCCGCTGTTGCGGGCGATCTTGACGGCGACGGCATTCTTACTTCAAACGATGCTTCTATCGCTTACAGACTTGCACTTAACCCCGATTATTTCGGAAAGGGTGCGTATGACCTTAATGCTGCCGATGTTATCGGCAATGACGGTGTTCGCACAGAGGATGCGGCCGTTATTTTACAGGCTGTGCTTTTAGGCACAAGCGTTGCAAACGTTATTGCAGGCATGCCTGCCGAAGAAACAACAGAGGCGACCACAGAAGCAACTACGGAAACCACAACAGAGGCTACTACAGAAGCTACAACGGAATCACAGACAGAAGAGACCACAGCCGAAATTGATAATTCGGGTATCAAGGTTTATGTTGTAGGTGACTCCACAGCTTGCCACTACGGCGAAGAATCCGATACAAACTACTGGTTCAAGCGCGTTGGCTTCGGCGACGGCTTACAGCAGTATATGACGGATGATGTTGAGGTTATCAACCTTGCTCTTTCGGGCAGAAGCTCCAAGAGTTTTGCAACAGGCATCAACGAAAACGGCAATGTTGACGAAGATGCTGTAGCGAACTATGCACAGCTTTTATCCGACATCAAAGCAGGCGATTATCTTATCATTGCCTGGGGTCATAACGACGAAAAGACAGATAAATTCAGATTTACGGATGCGACCAAGGATATCAATGATGAAACATCATTCAAGTGGTCACTCTACAACCGCTATATCAAGGTAGCTCAGGATGCAGGTGCAACACCTATCCTTTGCACACCTATCATCAGACGCGGTACGGGTACAAGAGGCATCAGCGGCAACGATATCCATCAGCCTACGGGTCTCGGCGACTACGGCGCAGCAGTAAGAGAGCTTGCTTCCGAACTTAATATCCAGCTTATCGACAACCTTGAAAACACCAAGGCACTCTGGACAGAACTTGGCAAGGGTCAGGATGTTAAAGAAGTTGCGGCAGCCATGGTAAAAGAGGGTACTATCGAAAAACTTGCACTTGATGCAGGCGTACTTCCCAACGGCTATGCAGCACTTCACGCAGCAGTTCAGGACGGCGGCGTTGACAATACTCACCTTAACAAGTACGGCGCAGACTATGTTGCTTACATGATGGCAAAAGACATCAAGGCAGCAGAAACCTGCTCACTTTCCAAGTATGTAAAAGACGGTATCGAAGCTCCCGTATTCGATAACGATGCTACAGTAAACAAAAACTGGGTAGCATTTGACGAGGGCGTATATGTTCCGAGTTCTATCTGGAAACTTACAAGCCCATGGGCAGGTTCCGTATTCGGCGCAAGTGTCGGCGATATCACAGAGGACAGTCATCCTTCACATGACATCGTAGAAGTTAACGGACCTAACGAAGTTTATCTTAAAGCTGCGGGCAGCAAGGGTAAGATCGCTTCCAACTGCGACGGTATCGTAATGTACTTCCAAGAACTTGACAAGGATCAGGATTTCAGACTTACAGCTACAGCAGAAATGGCAGAGGATTACCTTGCAAGCACAAACCAGACAGCATTTGGTCTTATGCTTCGTGACAACGTATTCTCCGATACAAACTACAACACAAACGCACACTACATCGCTGTCGGCAACACATCACAGAACAGCGGCAGAAACCTTGTTTCTGTTTGGAGAAGAGGTACTGTGACACCTCCCGAAGATCCCGAAAAGGCAGCGGATTTCGACCCCGCTAAGAACCTCATTCAGGAAAATATCAGATCTACGGTAGAAACTGCTACAGATAACGATGCTCAGTTCGTTAAGGGTACACAGGTAAAACTTGTACTTGAAAAGAAAGACGGCGTTTATACATTACAGTATGGCGACGAAGCTCCTTTCACAGCAACCGTTGAAGATTGGGCTAACACAGACCTTACAGCACACAACCCCGATAAGGTATTTGCAGGCTTGTTTGTTGCAAGAGCGTGTGAAGTTACTTTCAAGGATGTTGAAATGACACTTTACTAAAATTCCAATTACGGCCCCGTACATTGTACGGGGTCGTTTTTTAGTTGTTGAAATAAGTTTCTATATGTGATATAATTATTTACATATACGATTTTTAACTTGGTGAGGGGATAGAATTGGACTATCGGCAGACAACAGAATATATAGAAAGCCTTGCAAAATTCGGTGTTGTACTGGGGCTTGACAATATGCGTGCGCTTTTGTCACGGCTTGGGCATCCCGAAAACGGGCTTAAAATAATACATATCGCGGGTACAAACGGCAAGGGCTCGGTCGGGGCTTTTATTTCGGCCATGCTTCGTGCAAAGGGTTTTAAAGTCGGACGTTATGTTTCGCCGACAATTTTTTGTTATGAGGAGCGTTTTCAGATAAACGGCGAAAATATCAAAAAAACAGACCTCCCGCACTATATCACACAGGTAAAGAATGCGGCCGAGGGAGCTGTTTCTCCGACAGTGTTTGAAGTGGAAACGGCGGCGGCGCTTTTGTACTTCAAGAGCGAAAACTGCGACTATGTACTGCTTGAAGTGGGCATGGGCGGCAGGCTCGATGCCACAAACGCGGTCGAAACCACGCTTCGCTCGGTCATTACAAGCATAGGCCTCGACCATACCGCAATTCTCGGCGATACGATAGATAAAATTGCCTTTGAAAAGGCGGGCATAATAAAGCAAAACGGCACAGTCATCTCCGCCGTTCAGCAAAAGGAAGCGGCAGAGGTGCTTGAAGAGGTATCGTCCGATAAAAACGCAAAGCTTATTTTCTGTGAAGAGCCCGTTATCCGCAAGGACAAAACTTTTGATTATAAAACGCATAAAAACCTTAAAATAAGCCTTGCGGGTACATACCAGTATAAAAATGCGGCGCTTGCCATAGAGGTCTTTGACACCCTTTACAATGACGATAAGGCGGTGCGCGAGGGTCTTGCAAATGCAGAGTGGGCAGGCCGTTTTCAGATAATGGAGGGCGACCCGACTTTCATTTTTGACGGGGCACACAATCCGCAGGGCATAGAAGCACTTGTAAGCTCGCTTGAAAACTATAAAGATATAGTCTTTGTCTGCGGTATCTTTGCCGACAAGGACTATAAGCAAATGGTAAAAACCGCCGCACCGCTTGCAAAAAAGGTGTTTACGATAACGCCGCCGTCACCGAGGGCGCTTGATAACGAAGAACTGAAAAACGAATTTTTAAACTATCTGTCGGATGTGACCGCTCTGCCGCTTGAAGAGGCGCTTGATGCGGCTTTTGATATGAAAGGCCGAACGGTTGCGGTCTTTGGCAGCCTGTCTTTCCTGGGCAGAGCCATAGAATATGTAAGGAGCAAAAAACATGGATAAAGATAAAATTATGCAGGGCGTAAGGCTTATACTTGAGGGCGTGGGCGAAGACCCCGAACGCGAGGGTCTGCGTGATACACCGCTGCGTGTTGCAAAAATGTATGAGGAGATATTTGCGGGTCTTAACGAGGAGGCGGCAGTCCATCTTTCGCGTACCTTTGAGTCCGCAAACAGCGACATTATTGTCGAAAAGGACATTACTTTCTATTCCACCTGCGAGCATCATCTTATGCCGTTTTTCGGCAGGGCGGCTATCGGCTATATCCCAAACGGCAAAGTTGTCGGCATAAGCAAACTTGCGCGCACCGTGGAAGTTTTTGCAAGACGTCCGCAGATACAGGAACAGCTGACCGTGCAGATAGCGGATGCCATTATGGAAAATCTCGATACAAAGGGCGTTATAGTAGCTATCGAGGCCGAGCATACCTGCATGACCATGCGCGGCGTAAAAAAGCCCGGTACAAAGACATTTACACTTGTTTCCCGCGGCGTTTTTGAGACCGATACCGACCTCAGAAACCTGTTTTTGAATATGATAAAATGAAACGCATAAAACTTTTGCTTGAAAACACGGAATATCAAAAAATGCTCGACACCATAACCGAAGCGGAGAAAGACAGGATATTCTGCCGCCATACATTGCAGCATTTTTTTGATACGGCGAGAATTTTATATATTTTTTGCCTTGAAGAAAAGCTCGATATCGACAAGGAGCTTATTTATGCTATTGGCCTTTTGCACGATATAGGCCGTGCTTCGCAGTATACCGACGGTACGGAGCATCATAAGGCAAGCGCCGATGCCGTGCGGTATTTTATGCCGCTTTGCGGATTTTCGGAAAACGAGACCGAAAGGGCGGCGGCAGCCATACTATCCCACAGAAGCGGGGATAATGATGACGAAATAGCAAAACTTTTGTACAAGGCGGACAAAAGATCGCGCCTTTGTTTTGACTGCGCGGCAAGGGACAAATGTAACTGGAGCCGCGAAAAAATGAATTTGGAGCCTTTTATATGATAATAGACAGCAAAAACTACGATAACCGTACCTATATTATGGGTATACTTAACGCAACGCCCGATTCTTTTTCGGACGGCGGCAAATTCAACAGCATAGATGCGGCACTTTACCGTGCCGAGCAGATAGTGAACGAGGGCGGGGATATAATAGATATCGGCGGAGAGTCCACACGCCCCGGGCATACACAAATAAGCGACAGCGAGGAAATAGAACGCACAGCCCCGATAATCGAGGCTGTTTCGGGCTGTTTTGAACTTCCCGTTTCCATAGACACCTACAAGCCCGCCGTTGCCGAAGCCGCACTTAAAGCGGGGGCGGTAATGGTAAATGATATTTGGGGTTTTAAATACGACAAAAAAATTGCCGATATAACGGCAAAATACGGCGCGGCCTGCTGTCTTATGCACAACAGGGACAACACGGACTACGGCGATCTTATCACAGATGTTTTAAACGAGCTTGGGCAGTCCGTGGAGATCGCGCTTGCGGCGGGTGTGGATAAAAATAAAATATGTATCGACCCGGGTGTCGGCTTTGGCAAGACATACGAACAAAATTTGGAGATAATAAACAAGCTTGACAGACTTTCGGTTCTGGGCTATCCCGTACTGCTCGGCACATCGCGAAAAAGCGTGATAGGCCTTGCGCTTGATTTGCCCGTAGAGGAAAGGCTTGAGGGAACGCTTGCGACAAGTGTTGTCGGCGTGATGAAAGGCTGCCGTTTTCTGCGTGTGCATGACGTGCTTGCAAACAAAAGGGCGGTCATGATGACGGAGAAGATACTGGAGAGGGAATAAAAATGAAATTTTTAAAGATAACCGCCGCGGCACTTGTGCTTTTTTGCATGAATGTGAGCACATATGCGGCGGACAATATGCAGATAGTAAAAAATATGCGTCTTGGCTGGAATCTGGGCAATACTTTCGACAGTTATGGCGGCGGAAGCGATCCCGATACGGCGGAGACCTACTGGGTACACGTAAAGACCGACAAACAGATGATAGACGATATAAAGGCGCAGGGCTTCAATGCGGTCAGGATACCTGTTACCTGGTATGAAAAGGTAAATAACGGCAAAATAAATGCCGATTGGCTTGCGCGCGTAAAAGAGGTCGTTGATTACTGTATTGAGGATGATATGTATGTTATCCTCAACACCCACCACGAAGAGGGGTATATCGTGCCGACCTATGCAAAGGCCGACAGCTCCGAAGCGTATTTAAGAAATTTATGGTCGCAGATAGCGCCGTATTTCAAGGACTATGACGAGCATCTTGTTTTTGAGACCCTGAACGAGCCGAGGATAACAGGCGATGCGTCCGAGTGGACAAACGGCACGGAAGAGACCCGTTCTGTGATAAACCGCCTTAATAAAGCGGCTTTGGAAGAGATAAGAAAATCGGGCGGCAACAATTCGGAACGTCTTGTTATGTGTCCCGGAAATGCGGCTTCTATTCCCGCTTCAACGGGATTTGAACTTCCCGACGATGAAAATATTGCGCTTTCTGTGCATCACTACGCGCCCTATGGTTTTGCTATGGATAAGGACGGCACGAAATACTGGGGCAGCGAGGAGGATAAAACAGCGCTTGACAGTGAGTTAAAGGGCTTGTACAACCGCTTTGTTTCAAAGGGTGTGCCCGTAATTATAGGCGAAATGGGCGCGACCGATAAAATGAATACTTCCGCGCGCGAAACATGGGCAAAATTCTATGCACAGACCGCCAAAAGCTATGGCATTACCTGCTTTGTGTGGGATAACAATGTTATAACCACGGATGAAAACGATTGCAGGGAGCATTACGGCCTTTACAACAGAAATTCGCATACATGGTATTACCAAAGTATAGCAAAGGCGTTTTCCGACGGTGTAAATGCCGCCGTACCGTATACGGGCGGCACGAGCGACCCGTATACGCTGGTGCTGTTTGACCGCACGGTCTCACTTACGGGCTGGGACAACGAGTCTGTCGGCGATCCGCCCGAGCTTAAAGAGGGGTATTATATTACCGTTAAATACAGCGGGGATGCGCCAAATCTGGTTTTTCAGAACTATACCATAGACGGCGAGTGGAACACCATACAACCCGAAAAAACGGAAAACGGCGTTGCCTACTACAGTTATAACGATATAGTAAACGGCTGCCGCGCAGGCTATGCAAAACAGAACAAAATGTACGTTTCCGCAAAGGGCAGTTCGCTTTCATTCAGCGAGGTCTGCGTTGTCACACCGCATAAAACGGGAGATGTATCGGGCGACGGCAAGGTAAACGGGACAGATGCAAAGATAATTCTGCTCGATATAAGCAATATCCGAAAAATGCTCGCATCCGACCTGCTTGCAGACATTGACGGCAGCGGAAACGTGAATTTGCTGGATGTAATAAAGGCACTTAAATAATTTTTTTTTCAAAAATTAAAAAAAATACTGGATTTTTGTTTTTTTATATGGTATACTATTGTAGTGCCATGGAGAGTTAGCGAAGTGGTCATAACGCGCGGCACTCGAAATGCGGTTGTCCTTTATTGGGCACGTGGGTTCGAATCCCACACTCTCCGTTTTAAAAACTGTCGTTTTTACGGCAGTTTTTTTGTTGCGAAAAAATTTGAGATGTGTTAAAATATATGTATGAGATATTGAACGGATAAATTTGCGGAGGTGACAGTATGAAATTTTTTAAAACTGCGGCCGCTGTCTTCTTTTTAAGCGGGATAATGGCTGCGAATGTTCGGGCGGAGGATTTTATGAACTGCCCTTTGCCCGAACAACAGCCGCAGCCCGAATATGCCGAACTTCCCGAAGTGCCCGTAAGAGTGCTTGAATACAGTGAAACTGCACTTGACTATGATGATTATGAAGTTGACGGGCGCGGTTACACAAAGGCTATGTCAACATCATTTTCGGGCGATAACCGCTATAACATGAGGATAGACGGGCAGAAACTATATCTGGATGCGTATATCAAGCCTACTGCCGAAAATGTGCCTTACGGCTTTATGGTAGGGGGCGTAACTGCGGTGGGAAACGGTTCGGACGGCAATTTGAGCCTTTCTTTTGACCTTTCTTCACTTTCGGACGGAAGTATTGCATTTACCTATCTGTTTAAAAATCCGACCACTCCCCAGTACAGTTACTGGAGTATGTCGCTAAGCGGGATAAATATGATAAAAGAGGGCGGCGAACTGTATTTTACCGTGCCGCAGAGCGTGTATGAAAATAACAGGTGGTATCTTCACGGGAATTACCGTGTGCCCGAATACTATATCGACCAGTATTTCCCGTTTGTGCAGGTTGATGATGAAGTAAAGGGCTGGGCGCTTGAAATAACCCAAAACGCAAAGACCGACTATGAGAAGATAAAGGCGGTACATGACTGGGCGGCGGAAAATCTCTATTACGATTATGCCTATTATTACGAAAAAACTTCGAGTACAATGCTTGATGCAAAAGATGTTTATAATTACCGCTATACCGTCTGCCAGGGCTATTCTTCGCTGTGTGCGTCGCTTTTGCGCTCCATAGGCATACCGTGCAAGGTCGCCGAGGGATTGGGTGTTTCGGGCAGCGCAGACTGGGACAGCATAGATGCAAATGCCGCCAATCACGCGTGGAATGAGGCATGGTGCGCCGAAGAAAACAGATGGATAGTCTTTGATGCCACCTGGGACAGCGGCAATACCTACGATAAAGACGGTGACAGCTTTGTAAAGACCTACACCAAAAGAACACCGAGATATTTTGATGTTTGCGACAAGCAGTTTGCGCAGGATCATCGCATTGTGGATTATGCACGCAGCAATTACAAATATCTGGGCGATATAAACGGCGACAATTCGGTGAATGAAAAGGACTCGTCCGATATGCTGAAATATTTTGCGGGATTTTTCGCTTTGCCGTCAAACCGAAGCAATGAATATTACAGAGACTATTACCTTGATGTAAACGGCGACAAGAAATTTGACTTTCTTGATGCAATAGCTCAGCAGCGCAAAGTTTTGTTTGCCGCAAATGTAAAAACATACGGATTTGTTTAAAAAAAACAGGCTGTCGGAGAAGACAGCCTGTTTTTTAATGGAAGTACGTATGATATGAAATGAAAAATAAATATTTTTGTAATTAATTGTCGTTTTTTTCTTTGTTAATATTATTATACTTTATAAAAGCTCTTTTGTCAATCCTTTCTTTACAGTTTCATTACAAAAATATTACCAAAAAATTAAATCTGAAATATCCATATTGAATAAAAATAAGTTTTTTTTATGATAATCAAATAAAATCCGCAAAAAAACTGTTGAATAAAAAAACAAAATAGGGTATGATTAAATCGAAGGAGTGTGAAAAGAAAATTTTTAAAATCATTTGAAAATCATCTAAAATCATATAAAGGAAGGTCAATATGAAAAAAATTATTTCTTTGCTGCTTGCGGCTGTGATATCGGTGGGCGGTATAAATACAGTATTTGCGGATAATTATACAGACGGCGCGGCTGTGAGTGTGCAGGCGGAAACACCCGTTATAAGTCTTTACGGCGGCTGGCACGAAAGTTTTTATGTAAACTGGGACAATGACAATGATGCAAAAAACGCAAAAGTTTTTTATAAGGAAAGCGGAGAGACCGACTACACACAGGCAGACAGCGAGCTTGTGAGGGCGACCGCAAACGGCGGCCGTGTGGATATAGTCGGCATAAAGGCGGGTTATTATGATGTTAAGATAGAAACTGCGGGCGGCACCGTTCTGGAACAGAGCAATATCCCCGTAGACAACTTCGACCGCTCGGGCTATGCGCATTTTAACACAAATATCGGTGTCGGCGCATACAATAACGACGGTACTCCAAAGGACGGAGCAGTTATCCTCTATGTTGACAACGACAACAAAAATACGATAACATATAACGGCAAGACGGGTATCGGCAATATCCTCAACAGCGCAAACAA
Source organism: Bacillota bacterium (assembly GCA_017460805.1). GTDB lineage: Bacteria > Bacillota > Clostridia > Lachnospirales > CAG-274 > RGIG4310. The sequence goes on from JAFUAF010000064.1 coordinate 65,234, forward strand.
TATAAAAGTGCCGCTTATCGTGCGTTTTATCGGTACTGTGGACACACAGACACGCGATGCGGACGGCACAAAGACCACCGACAAGAAAAACGGCGTTGTTGCGATAAACGGCCTTACCGACAGGGATATGGGAAATGACAGCTATTTTAATATGCTGGATGTTAAAAATGCCTCAAATATCACTATCGAGGGTATAGGCACTGATGCCGTTATCGAAAAATGGGGCTTTACATTCAGCGTTTGCCAAAATATCGAGGCAAGAAACCTGACATTTACAAAATACCCCGAAGATGCGTGCAGTTTCCTTGGCAGCGGCAGTAATTTCGGCGCACATTTCTGGCTGCACAACTGTACATTTGAAATAGGCGAAAACAAGTACGACCTTACATCCGAGCAGGACAAGCACGAGGGCGACGGTTCGACGGATGTGGCAAGGGCAAATTATGTGACTTTCAGCTACAACCGCTTTAACAACTGCCATAAGACATCACTCAACGGCAACGGAAATGATGTAAAGCAGTACCATATCACATGGCACCATAACTATTTTGAAAACGTTTCTTCGCGTATGCCCCTTGTAAGACAGGCAAATGTGCACACATACAACAATTATTTCCATAACTGCGGTACTTGTGTGGATGTCCGCGCAAGTGCATGGGTGCTTTCCGAGGCAAACTATTTTGAGGACATTGAAACGGCGGCTATCATTTCAAGGGTAACAAGCAGCGGTGCGCCCGTGATAAAAAGCTATAATGACGTTTTTGTAAATGCGCCTAAGGTTGACGCCGTGGGTGATGCCATACACACGGCGGCTTCAAGGGACGAGACATACACCGCTCCTTCCGATAACAGTAACCCGTATCCAAATTTTGATACAAATTCTTCCGTATTCTATTACAAAAACGGCAAAAGCAATGTGGAACTGCTTGAAAGTGCAGAGGCCGCAAAGGAAAACTGCATCAAAAACAGCGGCGTTATGACAGGCGGCGGCGATATCCCCGTTGTGCCGCCTGTTAAGGAGACCACTACCGAAACAACAACTATTGTAACGGAAGTGCAGACAGGAACTCCCGAGGCAGGCAAGACACCCGCAAGTGATACGGGCGATGCTTCGCTCAATACGGTCACTTACAGAGCGGCAACCGACGATTATTACCTGCTTGACCGTTCAAGCACAGCCACAACTATCTGGCGTGTGCCTTTTGAAAAGCAGACGAGCGGCGTGATAGTTGTAAGGGGCAGTGTTACACCGCAGGTTGCTGCATCAAAATGGGCGCTTGTCCAGGTGCGAGGCAATACGTCCGCAGGTGTTGAGGACACAATAGCTTCGCTTGCAACAGACCCGAACAGCGTGCTCAGTTTAAGGTCGGGTGCGGAAAGCTATGCACAGACAGCCCACAGCATCAGCGCAAATATAAAATACGATTACGAACTTGTGATAGACCTTGACAATAAGACAGTTTCGCTTGTGCTTGACGGCGAACCGCGCGTAAGCCTTGCGGCAGATGTGACGGATGTGAGCAGCGTTTACTTTATGACGGCGCAGAAAGCGGCCGACCGTGATATAGCGGTAACAATGCCGTCTGTTTTAAAGGTCATTGAAAATACAAAGACATTTTTATACGGCGATGTAACGGCAGACGGGCTTCTCGCTGCCGATGATGCGGCTATGCTTTTGCAGAAAGTCCTTACGGAAGACACAGTCATGCCTATAGAAAAGGAAACAGACGATTGGCTGAAATATGCGGATGTAAGCGGCGAGGGTCAGCTTGAAGCGGCAGATGCCACACTTATACTGCAAAGAGTGCTTTCCGACAATATGAAATTTCCCGTTGAACAATAATACAATAAAAAAACCTCTGTCATATCAATCACGGCAGAGGTTTTTGTTATTTGATTTTTTTATTTTGCAACAAGAACCGTTTCGGCGGGGTAGAGCGAAGCATTGTCCGCTGCGCTGCCCGCTGCGACTTCAACGCTTTGAAGAGATGTGCAGTTTGTAAACGAACTGTTGCCGACACTTGTTACACTTGCGGGGATCGTCAGCTTTTTAAGCGATTTGCAGTCCTGAAATACATAGTTGCCTATTGAAGTAAGGCTGTCGGGAAGTGTAGCTGTTACAAGTGAGCTGCATCCCATGAATGTGCTGTCCTGCAAAGCGCTGAGGTTTGCGGGCAGTGTTATCATGCGAAGCCCCGTGCAGCCGTTGAACGCGTTTTTGCCAATGTTTGTCACGCCGCTGCCGAACTGTACGGTCTCAAGTGATGTACAGCCGCTGAATGCGTATTCGCCGATGCTTGTTACACTGTCGGCAATAACTACTTTTTTAAGATTTGTACAGTCCTTGAAGGCAAAGGAATCTATGCTTGTTATCTCGTCGCCTACAGTTATGCTGTCGGTAGCGGTGCTTGCCTTTTTAAGCACGCCGTCTTCCGCTTCATAAAGTCTGCTGTTTACAACTGCGCCGGTCTGAGCGGGTTTGTCGTCCGCGGGTGTTTCCTGCGCTGCGGGTGCTTCCTGTGCAGCGGGTGTTTCCTGTGCAGCGGGTGCTTCGGGTGTTGGCTCATCACTGCCGCAGGCGGCAAGAAAGGCACAGCTGCATATCATCAACGTTAAAAATAAAAGCCTTTTCATTTTTCTTTCTCCTTTTTAGTATTCAAAACTTTGGTATCTGCGTATGTATATGCCCATACGTAAATCACATTATACAACAAATAAAAGCATTTTTCAAGAGAAAAAATTACAAAATTCGGTATTTTCAATTTGGTATTTTTATGAAGATGCCCATATATATAAAATTTTTCTTATATTGTCATAAAAAATTATAAATTTCAGTTTTTGTATATGTTTGACCATATATATAAAATTTTTGCTATATTGTCCGAAAAACCGAGTCTGCGTATCTCTGTCTGTGAAATTATGGGGATAAAAGCCGTATGTACGCCGTTTATGCTTATATCGGCGCGCCCGAGCACCTGCCCGTTTTTTATGGGCGCTTTTACTTTTGTGGGTACATCACAGCTTATACTGTATTTTTCGCCGTCAAGCATGGCGGTGCCGTATTCGCTGCCGAGTACAAGCTTAACTTTGTCTTTACTTCCGTTTGTCACATCTGTTTCGCGCACAAAAGTTCCTTTTTGGGTAAGCTGTGTGTAGCGGTAGTTCTCGAAACCGTAATTCATCAGCTTTTTCGTGTCTTTCCACTTGTTTTCCTTTCCCGTGTTTCCCCAGCCGCTTGCAAACACCACGGACACAAGTGTCAGACCGTCCCGCTTTGCCGCACCCGCAAAACAATGCCCCGCCTTGCCCGTGAACCCCGTTTTTATGCCGAGTGCGCCTTGATATTCGCTTAAAAATCTGTCGTGGTTGTATATACTGTAACTTTTTTTGTTTGAAGAAAAGCTTATATTTTTTGTCTGTGTTATACGCACAAAGTCCTCGTTGTCCAAAGCGCAGGCGGCAATAAGCGCCATATCGTAAGCGGTGGTGTGGTGGTCGCCCTCGTCAAGCCCGTTCGGTGTGACAAAATGCGTGTCTTTGCAGCCTATCTCCGCGGCCTTTTTATTCATCATATCGCAAAAATTTTCAACACTTCCGCCGACCCCTACGGCAAGAGCGACTGCCGCATCATTCGAGGATTGCAGCATAAGCGCATACAAAAGCTGTTCAACCGTCAGCTTTTCGCCCTTTTCAAGCCCCATTCTTACCTTTGGCGCGGCGGCTGCCCGTTCGTCTGCGGTTATCGTTTTATCAAGCTGTGTATTTTCAAGTACAACTATCGCCGTCATTATTTTGGTGGTGCTTGCGGGCGGCATGGGCTTGTCGGCATTTCTCTGCCACAGTATCCTGCCGCTTTCCTTTTCTGTCAGAACGGCGGCTCTTGCACTTATTTCGGGCTCTGCTGCAAAAGTTTTTGTACAGAATATAAAAATAAAAAATATGTAGAGTAAACGCATGGCAAAACCTTTTTTTGTAAATGATATGTCGGTTTTGTGCGTATCATTCATAAATAAAATTTTTGCCGCATAGCATACGGCAAGGGGGTGTGTATATGGACGGACCGATAAAATTGCTGATAAAATACAGGGGCAGCTTTGCCGACCTGCCGTTTGAGCTGTTTTTTGAGTCGGAGGATTTCGGCGGCGGTTTCGGTGCGGTCTGCATAAGAGAAAGTGATATAAATACACTTATAAATGACCCGCATATCATTTTTGTACAGTTTGATGAGCCTTTGAGATATGCGCAGACTTTTGCGGAAAATACCGCTGCTTTTTACTGTCGGAAAAACACAAGGCTTGACGGAACGGGCGTGGTGATAGGCTTTATAGACAGCTATCTTGACGTTTCTCACCCGATTTTTAAAAATGCCGAATACTACGGCGAATTTTCAAACGACCCGCACGGCACTTATACCGCGGGTATAGCCGCACAGACCGCAGCGGGAGCACAGATAATATGTATAGGTGTAAGCGGGAAAATGCGCGCATCCGACATAATGCGGGGCACGGCAAGGCTTATAGAACTTGCGCAGGGACGGCCTTTGGTTATAAATATCTCCTACGGCACAAACAGCGGGTCACACAGGGGCGACAGCCTTTTTGAAGAATACCTTGACTATGCGGCGCAGACGGAACAGACCGTGATAGTTGCCGCGGCGGGCAATGAGGGGAATACGGGCAGGCATTTCTTCGGCATATCGGACGGGAATATCGTAAATGCCGAAACAGAAGTCGAAAACGGCGATTTTTCCTGCGGTATCTGGTACGATTTTGCGGACGAATTTGCCTTGCGGCTCACAGCGCCCAATAACGAGACCTACCTTGCCGACGGCAGCGGCAGTTTCTATTTTCACGGCAGTATAAGCGCGGAATATGTTCAGCCCACGCCCTATATGTCGGGGGCGGAGATAAGGCTTCGCTTTTCGGGTGCGGACAAGGGGCTGTGGAATGTCGGGCTTTTGCCGAAGAAACTTGCAACAAGGGGGAGGGTCAATATGTGGCTCGATAAAAATTTTTTTACCTCGCCCGCGCGGGAAACGACCGTTACCCTGCCCGCACTCGCAAGAAATGTCATAACGGTCGCGGCTTATGATGCGCAAAACAATGTGCCCGCGGTATTCAGCGGTGTCGGCCCTGCGGCAAACGGCCTGCAAAAGCCCGATATAGCCGCCCCCGGGGTCAATATCCGCACGGCAGCGCCGAATAACGGCTATGCAGCGGTTTCGGGCACAAGTTTTGCCGCACCTTTTGTCAGCGGTGTCTGTGCCCTGCTTATGCAATGGGGGATAGTCGAGGGGAACGACGTTTTTATGTACGGAAAGCGGCTGAAAGCCTTCCTGCAAAAGGGAGCAAGGCGGACGGACGGCGTGGTCTATCCGAATTTTGAACAGGGGTTCGGCACGCTTTGTCTTGATGAGATACTGCGGCTTTTGGGGGTGGATGAATGACGGCGGAGGAAAAAGTCTATTCAAACGATTATGCCGAAATTGTGACTCTGACAGGCGATCTGCCGCCTTTCGGCGAGGATGAAGCCTTTGCGGAGTACGTCGGGAATTATGCAATAATGCACATCCCGCGGGCTTTGCTTGCGTCTTTGAATATATATACACAGGGTTACGAACCTTATGTGCTGAGCCTTTGCCGCGATTACCTTGCGGATGCGGGCATAGACAGGGTACTTGCGCAGGCTTCGCTGGATGTGAGCGGAAGCGGGGTATTGATAGGGATTGTGGACACGGGCATAAACTACACCTATCCGAATTTTATTTACCCAAACGGCACAACACGTATCGCTGCCTGCTGGGATCAGACGGACAGAACGGGTACACCGCCCGAGGGCAGGGTCTACGGAAGTGTGATAACGCGCGAAGAAATAAATTCCGCCCTTGGAGAACAGCAGCCTTTAAACCTTGACGACCCGTCGGGGCATGGCACAAGACTTGCGGCGGCGGCTCTCGGTGCTGCCCCCGATGCGGAGTTGGTCGTGGTAAAATTAAAACAGGCAAAGCCGTATATTATGGAGGAAAATCTTTTTGAGGATGCCTTGGCGTTTCAATCAAACGACCTTATGACGGGGATTGATTTTGTGGTCGAAACGGCACAAAAACTGGGCAGACCCGTTTCGGTAATTATCGGGCTCGGTACGTCGCAGGGCGCACATGGCGGGCTGTCTTTTCTGGAAAGGTATATTGAAGCATTGGCGCAGCAGACAGGGGTCTGTATCACGGCTGCCGCGGGAAATGAGGGGCTGTCGCGGCATCATTATTACGCAAAGCCCGTTTTGGAGCGGCATACGATAGAAATTGCCGCAGACGGCAGCGAGGGTTTTACGCTGTGGCTGTGGAACGATTATCTGTGCAGGACGAGTGTCGGGCTGATAACGCCTTTAAGTGAGGTCATACAGCCCGTTCAGCCGGTAAATATGGCGCTAAGCCGTTTTTCGCCCGTGCTTGGCAGCGGAGAGATAAGCATACTTTATCATTTTCCCGTAAATGAAAAACAGTTGACGGTCGTCAGTATAAAAAAGCCCGTAAACGGCATTTGGCGGCTTGAACTGACTTTCAGCCGTACAAGTGTTTGTTCTCTGGATTGCTGGCTTCCGACCGACAGGCTTTTAAACGGAAATGTTACCTTTATCAGTCCCAGTACCGCAACTACCGTGACCGTACCCGCCGTGGCAGCACAAATAATAACCGTCGGAGGTTATAACGGAAATACGGGCGGGGTGTACGAATTTACGGGCAGAGGGCCTAACAGCAGCGGTATAATGCGCCCCGATCTTACAGCACCCGCCGTCGATGTCGAGGGCGCAAGCGGAACGAGTATGGCTGCCGCCGTTACGGCGGGCGCGGCGGCACTTTTGCTGCAATGGGGGATAGTCAATAAAAACGATATGCGCATGAAAACGGAGATAATAAAGGCCTATCTTATAGCGGGCACACAACAGCCCGTCAGGAATTTGGAATCGGACGGCGAGGGCTTCCCGAATGACCTGTGGGGCTACGGAAGATTGAATTTGTATAATACGTTTTTGAGGATATTCTGAAAAAATGCTGCCGCAAATCAAAAGCGGCAGCATTTTTTCTTGATTAGAAAACTAAGTGTAAAAAGTATAATTAAGTTGTAAAAAAACGAAAGCAGATTAATTATATTATGAAAACATCAACAAATCAACTCATTTTACCATTAAATTTACAATGAGACAGGGGGACGGTTCTATCTGTCCCCTGCGGGACAGTAGAACCGTCCCCCCTGTCTCATACACAAAACTCCGGACGATTTTCAATTCACCTCACACAAAAACAGGGACTGAAGCACCGTAAAAGTGCGGCAGTCCCATTTCTTTATTCCTTATCCAGCAATTCGCTGTAGAATTTTGAATAATCTTTTCTTTTATTTTTGGTAAACTCGATAGCGGAGGAGGGGTGCTGATTAAATCGTCCGGTGAGCAGATACTGGATATCATAGCCCCAAACTGCGCCCTGTTCGATAAGGCGCGGGATATTCTTCTCGATAAAGCGAAGAATATGCATTATCTTATACTTGGGATTTTGCAGGAAACCGATAAGCAGTTCCATAGGACAGTTGCCCGCGCCTCTGCCCATGCTTGAAACAGTGGCATCAAGGTAGCTGACACCGCGGGAGAGCGCTTCTATCGTGTTGGCAAAAGCAAGCTGCTGATTATTGTGTGCATGGATGCCGACAAGCTTGCCCGCAGGCTCGAGGTATTCGAGGTAGAGGTCGGCAAGTTCGCGCATTTTTTCGGGGTAGATACTGCCGTAGCTGTCCACAATGTACACCACATCAACATTGCTTTCGGCGATAAGTTCCATTGCCTGGCGCATATCGCTCTCGTTTGCGTTTGAAATAGCCATAATGTTGATAGTTGTTTCATAGCCCAGTTCGTGACAGTATTCCGCCATTTCGATAGCGGCGGGGATAGTATTGATATAGGTCGCAACACGCACCATGTCAATAACGCTTTCTTCCTTGGGAAGCAGGTCGCGCTTTAAATTTGTACGTCCAACATCCGCCATAACGCTTATTTTAAGGTCGGAGGGGTTGTCGCCTACAATAGCGCGTATATCCTGCTCGTCACAGAATTTCCACTTGCCGTACTGCTCCTTGTCAAAAAGCTCGTAGTCGGCCTTGTAGCCAAACTCCATATAATCAACGCCCGCTGCGATATTAGCTATATAAAGATTTCTTACAAAATCATCGTCAAATTCAAAATTGTTTACAAGTCCGCCGTCCCGTATGGTACAGTCCACAACTCTTACGTCATGTCTGACGGACATCAGGGTACCTTTTTTTCCCATTTTTAACATCCTTTCGTAAATAAGATCAAAAACGCTTTAGTGCTTTAAATCGTTAAATCAATAATAATACAATTTCGATTTTTTGTCAAGCATATTTTTTGTTTTTTATTATAAAACTTTTCCTATAATAATTCAATGTTTTTTTTGACAAAATCTGTTCACAAGAACTTTAAAATGTGTTATACTGTAAACAGGAGCAGTTCATAACAAAAAAACGTGTAAACCTAAACAGGAAAAGAGTGGTTATATGAAGATGAAACGGGCGGGGTATTTTTTTAAAAGTTTTATCACCGCAATAGCGGTGCTTATGCTTGGCGGCTGCACAAATCTGCACAAGCCTTCGGTCTATTATCTGAATTACAAGGCGGAGCAGGATGAAGCGTGGCATCGGCTTGCCAAAGAATACACCGAAAGAACGGGGATACAAGTGGACATTGTGACAGCGGCATCGGGCAATTACGAGACCACACTTATGAGTGAAATGGGCAAAAGCAGCGCACCGACAATGTTTCAGATACAAGGCAGCAATGATGTACAAAATTGGAAGGACTACTGCTATGACCTTTCAAAAACGGGCATTGAGGACGAACTTACAAGCGATGTGTATGCACTGAAAAGCGAGGATAAGACCGTGGCGGTGGCTTTTACGCTTGAGACCTACGGCATTATAACAAACAAAACCCTGCTTGAAAAGGCGGGATATTCCGCTGACGAGATAAACTCGTTTGACAAACTGCGTTCCGTCGCCGAAGATATTACAAAGTGCAAAGACGAGCTTGGCTTTTGTGCCTTTACTTCGGCGGGCATGGACGAAAGTTCCGCATGGCGTTACAAGATACATCTTGCCAATATGCCTATATATTTTGAATACAGGGATAAAGGCATAAACACATCGGATAAGATCGACGGCACATATCTGAATAATTTCCGCAGCATATACGATCTTTACATAAATAATGCCACCGTAAAAGGCAGTGAACTTGCGGCAAAAACAATGGATGATGCAAGAAATGAATTTATCGGCAAAAAGGCTGTTTTTTATCAGAACGGCTCGTGGGAATACAACGCATTGACGGAAAGCGGGGCATTTTCCGATGATGAACTTATGATGCTGCCGATATACTGCGGTACCGAAAATGAGGAAAACCAAGGGCTTTGCACGGGTACGGAAAACTATTGGTGCATAAATTCGACCGTAATGCAGGAGGATATAGATGCGACCGTTGATTTTATCAAATGGTGTCAGACAGACCCCTATGCGGAAAAATTCATGGCGGAACAAATGGGCTTTGTGTGCCCGTTCAAAAATGCGGAAGAAAGCAAAAATGTTTTTATGAAGCAGGATGACGAAATGACCAAAAAAGGATATATACCCGTTGGGTGGGCATTTTCAACATCACCGAGCTATGAATGGAACAATACTCTCGGCTCTGCTTTGACAAAATACGCCGCCTCGGGGGATGACGATTGCTGGAAAGATGTGGAGAAATGTTTCACAGCCAAATGGGCGGAGGAATATGAACTGCTGAAAGAGGGTTAGTATATGGCAACAAGAAATGAATTGATAAAAAAGCGGTATTTTGTGTTTTTTGTCCTGCCGCTGCTTGCGGCGTTTACCGTAGGATTTATTATCCCCTTTATCGAGGGCGTATGGCTGTCTTTTTGCAGATTTACGGTAATAGACAATGCAAGTTTTACGGGCATAAAAAATTATATCAGCGCTTTCGGCGACAAGGGTTTCAGAGCGGCGCTGTGGTTTACGGTAAAAACAGCGCTGGTAATGGTGCTGCTGATAAATACCGCGGGCTTTGTATTTGCCGTTATTCTTACAAGGGAAATAAAGGGCACGGCCGTTTTCAGAACAGTCTTGTTCATGCCCAACCTTATAGGCGGCATTGTGCTGGGATATATATGGCAGATAATAATAAATTATGTGCTGTCGGTTGTGGGCGCACCGCTGCTTGCGCTGAACAGCACGGCGGGTTACTGGGGCATTATCATACTTATGTGCTGGCAGCAGATAGGATATGTAATGATAATCTATATAGCGGCACTGCAGTCCATACCCGATGAGATGTCGGAGGCTGCGCAGATAGACGGAGCGACGTATTTGCAGACACTTTTTAAAATAAAACTGCCCATGCTTTTTTCGTCAATAATGATATGTGTTTTTATAACGCTTACAAACGCGTTTAAGCTCTTCGACCAGAATCTTGCCCTTACATCGGGCGAACCCGCACATGCAACGGAAATGCTGGCGCTTAATATCTATAATAATTTTTATGCACGCCCGGGTCTTATGTGGCGCGGCATAGGTCAGGCAAAAGCGGTCATATTCTGTATTATTGTGGTCATGATCGCCTGTGCGCAGTTCAGACTTACAAAAGAAAAGGACGGTGAGTATAATGAGTAAAAAAGAAAAAAGCATCGATCTGTTTTTTACCGTTATTATGACCGCTGTTTCCGTTATATATGTGTACCCGATATTTGCCATATTTATAAATTCGCTTAAAAAAGAAAGCGCCATAGGCACAAACACGGTTTTTAAAATGCCCGATACGCAGACTTTTGCGGGACTTGCCAATTATTCCGATGCGGTTTCCGCAAAGGGATTTATCCCCGCGTTTTTACTCAGTGTTTTTATAACCGTCACTTCGGTGGCGGCACTGCTTGTTTTCTGCTCGATGTGTGCATGGTACATAGTCAGGGTAAACAACAGGCTTACAAAGCTGATTTACGGCTTGTTTGTCTTTTCGATGATAGTGCCGTTTCAGCTTGTCATGTTTTCGCTTTCACAGACTGCGGACAGACTTTTTCTTAATTCGCCGTGGACGATATGGCTTGTGTATCTTGGCTTTGGCGCGGGGCTTGCGGTGTTTATGTTTGCGGGTTTTATAAGATCTGTACCCATTGATGTGGAAGAAGCGGCTGTAATTGACGGATGCAGCCCTATACAGACCTATTTTCTGGTGGTGTTCCCCATGCTTAAACCAACTCTTATTTCCGTTGGTATTTTGCAGACAATGTGGATATGGAACGATTACCTTTTGCCGACACTTGTGCTTGATATCAAAAAGTATAAGACTGTCCCCATGCTTATACAGTATTTCAGGGGCAGCTACGGCAGTGTACAGATGGGGCCGATGATGGCGTGCATAATGCTTACGGTTCTTCCTGCGGCTGTTTTTTACCTGGTGCTGCAAAAGTATATTGTAAAAGGCATTGCTGCGGGGGCGGTAAAAGGATGATCGTTTTTTTTTAAGGTATCTGCCGTAACAATGGCAGGCAGGTAAGAGAAAGAAGGATTGGATAATGATAACTTTTATTGTTTGTATTGTTTTATTGGTTCTTGGTTTTGTATTTTACGGCGGTATGGTTGAAAAAACATTTGACCCCGATGACAGAAAAACACCCGCTATAGAAATAAATGACGGTGTTGACTGTGTGCCCATGAAAACATGGAAAGCATTTCTTGTGCAGCTGTTGAATATTGCGGGAACAGGCCCTATCTTCGGTGCTTTGATGGGTGCCGTATTCGGCCCCGCTGCCTTTTTGTGGATAGTTTTCGGTTCTATACTCGGCGGTGCGGTGCATGACTATATGTCGGGCATGATATCGGAAAGAAACGGCGGAAGGTCTATTGCGGAACTGTCGGGCATATATCTCGGCAACGGCACAAAATACATAATGCGTGTGTTCTCGGTCGTACTGCTGATACTGTGCGGCACAGTGTTTGTCACAAGCCCCGCTTCGCTGCTTTCAAGCCTTACTCCCGATGCGCTTAACACGGCATTCTGGACTGTCGTGATACTTATTTACTATGTGCTTGCGACACTTCTGCCCATTGATAAAATAATCGGCAAACTGTACCCCGTTTTCGGTATAGTGCTTATTATAATGGCGGTCGGCATAATCGGCGGCATCGGTTTTTCGGGCGAATATTCTCTGCCCGAATTACAGCTTGCAAACCTTAATCCCAAAGGACTTCCCATATGGCCTTATATGTTTGTTACAATAGCCTGCGGTGCCATATCGGGCTTCCATGCAACACAGTCGCCTATGGTCGCAAAGTGTATAACTACAGAAAAAGTCGGCAGAAAAGTGTTCTACGGTGCTATGATAGCCGAAAGCGTTATCGCCCTTGTATGGGTGGCTGCGGGTCTGTCATTCTATAAAACCACGGGCGGATTGAATGATGCCCTCGGCGAATTTGGTCAGTCGGGTGTTGTATACAATATCTCGACGGGTCTGCTCGGCAAAGTCGGCGGTGTACTTGCGGTAGTCGGTGTTGTTGTATGCCCCATAACATCGGGCGATACGGCGTTCCGCAGTGCAAGACTTATTCTTTCGGAATGGTCGGGTCTTGACCAGAAAAGCATGAAAAACCGCCTTATCATTACTCTTCCGCTGCTTGCGGCAGGCGGTCTGCTTACACAGCTTGATTTTAATGTTTTATGGAGATATTTCTCGTGGAGCAACCAGACCCTTGCAATGATAGCTTTATGGGTCGCATCCTCATATCTTATAAAAAATGCAAAAAACAAATATTACTCGCTCATCACGGCGCTGCCCGCAAGCTTTATGTCGGCCGTCAGTGCAACATACATAATAATGGCGGACGAGGGTCTGAAGCTTGGTGCAAATATCGGCTATCCCTGCGGTATCGTGTTTGCAGTCTGCTGCTTTGCATTTTATCTTTATGTTTTAAACAAGAAAAATAAATAAAAAACGAATAAACTGCCTCCTTGTACCATAAAATTACATTAAGCGGGTCGGATAAGTGTGTTTCGGACATACCTGTTCGGTGCCGCTTGTGCCGTAAGACGCTTACGGTAAAAGCATGGTTAAACAAGGAGGTATTTTATGGAACCGTTGATCCCCGACTTAGAGACCGTTTACGGCATACGGCCGCGAAGCATGATAAAAAGCAAGTATTTTTACATAATAAATTCAGACGGGCGGTTTTACAGATTTTATCCCATGACCGAGGGTGCGGAGCAGTGCGGAAGATTGGCGGAGCTGAACAGGGCGCTCTGCGGCGAAAAAATTTCGGTCTGCCCCATTGTAAAGACCTTGGACGGCGAGGATTTTTCCGTGCTTGACGAACAGTTTTTTATGCTGACAAGAGTACCCAAGGGACGCACGCCCGCCCTTGAAAACAGCGCGGATGTGCTTGCAATGGCGGGGCTTCTGGGGCGGTTTCACAGGGGTCTTAAAAAATTCCCTGTGCAGGCGGACAAGGAACTTTCCTGTGATTTTGACAAGGGCGTTCGTGCGCTCAAAAACGTAAAAAGCATTATCAACCGCAAAAACAGGCAAAACGAGATAGACAAACTGTTTCTCGAAAACTATCCCGCCGTGCTTGCACTTGCCGAAAATGCCGCCGATACGTTAAAAGACTGCGGTCTTTCGCAGACCTACGCCTACGGAACACCCAAGGAAGAAAATTTTGTGATATCTGCGGGCGGCATTACCCTCACCAACTGGAACAGCCTTAAAACCGCACATTTTTTAGAGGACACCGCCTATTTTGTAAAACGCTGTTTTAAAAAGGTAAAACCGCCCGTGCTTGAAAAAGCGGTCATTCTTGCGGCTTACACCAATGAAAACCCGCTTTCTGCGGCGGAGGAAAATGTGCTTGACTGCATTTTGTCCTATCCCGAAAAATATATCTCCGTCGCAAAGGAATATTACGGCAGACACCGCCCCTTTGCGCCCGTCTATGTCAGGGAAAAGCTGAATAAGGAACTTGCGGCGCTCGGGCTGAAATAACATACAAAAATTTGATCCGGAATTTGTGTATAATTTTATAAAAAATTTACAAAAAGTTTATTGTTCGCTTGCGTTTTATGGGTTATAATGTTAAATAGGAATATTTTATAGGATTTAAACCATAATAGGGAGGCGAAATAAATGAAAAATTATGCAAAACGGCTTTTAAGCCTTGCGCTTTCGGTCGTTGTTTGTCTGACCTGTCTGCAAATAACGGCGGTAAATGCGGCGGCGGGGAGCTATGATATTACAATAACGGGACTTACCCTGCCGAGACCCGGGGCTGTGCCCAAGGGTGCGACGGGCTTTACAAGCAGCGCGAACTACAGCCTTATCGGCTGGGATTGGGAAAGCAGCGATGGCGTATATTTCGGCAGCGACAGCTTCGGAAGTTTTTATACATCGGTAAATGAAGCTATGGGAGAAAGCGGGAACATCGAAACGTTTTCGACATTTACCGACACAAGAAAATACAGCTATACGGCTATGTATGTTCTGAAAGGCGTTTCGATAAATTCGGCAGCTGCCCTTACCATAAAGGACACAAGCGGCAATGTTGTTTATTCCAGAGAGAGCGAGGAGATAGTGTCGGTATCCATGTTTAAATCCATGGCGCCCGATCTTGCGCTGCCAAGCGGTGTCACAACAAGCGATTCTTTGCTGATGTTTACAACAAACAGCTTTTTGTGCAGCCCGACAAGTCATGACCATGACGAAAACGGCGGCTATGTATGTGACGAAAAATATCACTACAAGTCTTGCTCGGTCTGCGGCAAAAAACTTTTGGACAGCAGCAGTCCGCATTATTGTTCGAAATACGAATCCCGTAACTGGACCGTGGTAAAAGAACCCACACAGACCGAAGCGGGACTTTGGGAGGTAAGGTGCCAATATTGTAATTATGCGGAGGACAGCGTTATCGTACCCGCAAAACAAGATCAGACCATAGTAAACGACTATGACGGACTGCGCACCGCACTTGCAAAGGGAGGTAAACAATGGATAACCATTGAGCCGCCTTATCTGAAATGGCTCATACAAAACACAAACGAAACAAATTATACTCTTTGTGTGGACGATCCGTCGGCAGACATCACGCTTGACCTTAACGGTGCGGGCATATCGAGGGAAACGCTGTATGACAGCTGCCTTTTTGATATAAAAGCGGGCAGCCTGCGCATAATACAGAAAAGTTTGCCCACAATGACAAACGGCACAAAAGATAATCTGGGCTTTTTCTCGGGCGCTTCAAAAAGATGTATATTCAATGTTGAGGAAGCGGGTACGCTGCGCGTTGACAATATATGCGGTTACTGCCGCAGCGACGAGTATTTTAAGTGTTATCCCATGATAAGATCAAAGGGCAATGTCATTATCGACAGCGGTATATATGAAAATTACAGGTATTATACGACAGAGACCGCAATGGATGAAAATCAGGCGGAATATGCGCCTGTCCGCATCATCGGCGGCAAGCTGACCGTAAACGGCGGATCGTTTGATTCAAGGGGCGTTGGCATAGCGGCTGTGACCGATTATGCGTACTCTAAGCCCAAAAACATAGTTATAAATGACGGTTATATTTACGGCGCAATGAACGGTATGTATCTGGACGAATATACAACGGCGCAGATAAACGGCGGCAGTTTTGAAAGGATCGACAGGGAAACCTATTCCGCTGTGGCTGTCAGGGCGAACAGCTGCGATCTGACGATAAACGACGGCTCTTTTTACGGCACGGATAACGCACTTAAAGCAAGGTCGATGAAGAACTTAACGATAAATTACGGCTATTTCAGGACGAAAAGTGAGTATTCGGAGAAAAAATACAGCGCGCTTCTGCTGTCTAATTCAACTTCAAATGTAGTGATAAAGAAAGGCGAATTTGCGGGCGTCCACGGCATAACCTATATGCTTGACATTTCGACCTCGCCCTCATACTTTAATTTCAAACTGTCAAGTATTCTTGCTCCGAACTGTACGGCTTACGACAAAGCTTCGGGTGCGGTGGATACAAGTACCGCCGCTTCATCTTTCGGCACGGAATATCTTGTGATAAAATCAAGCCCGACTGTTCTGAAATACGGAACATACACCATAAACGACATTAAAATTCCGTTCCCGGGCGATGAGGTGACAAAGACGGCAGCGGCGGGTGATGACAAGTACACCGTTGAGCTGACACCGATGCTTGCGGTAAGCGAGGCGAACCACGGTGTTGAGTACAACAGACGCTACTACAATTTTGACGAGGGCGACAGCTATTATTATACCGCAAGGCTTATCCCCGCGGCGGGCTATAAATTTGACGAGACAAGCTATTCGGGCTCGACTTTCAGATGTAACAGCAAAGACAGCGACGGAAATACCGTAGAGGGTACTTACATAGTGCTTGAAAAACATATCGAGGGCAATGATATAGTGGCTATGCTCTATCCGTATTTTGATGACAGTCTGCATATTTACGGCAATAGACAGGGATTTTATCGTATGTTCGACTATCCGCACGGCAACGGCGGCTGGTATCCGTTCCATACGGTAAGACAGCCGAGCATAGCCCCGTATTGGAATACGGCGGCGGGGAAACCGAGCATTACCGTCAAAAACTACTATGAGCCGATGGACAATACCGTCGGACTGAAAATGAAAGAGTGGGGCTCGCCAGGCTTTGAATACCGCCTGACCAAAAACGGCAAGTCCACAAACTGGACGGAATTTGCCCCGATAAACGGCGGCAACGGCGATTTTGGCAGTCTTGATACAAACACCGACTACATAGTCGAGATAAGAAATAAAAATACGCAGTACATCTATAAAAAAGTGACCGTGCATACATCATCCGTACTGGGCGATGTGAACGAAAACGGCATTATCGACAAAGAGGATGCAAAACTTGCGCTTTCCTATCTGTCGTATAAACAGCCCGAACTTACAAGGTCGCAGATAGTGGCGGCACAGTTTGCCGACGGCAGCAGCTCGTTTGATATTCTTGATGTAACGACTATTCTTAAAAATGCCGAAAAATAGAATTTACGGTTTTATTTCGTTTTTGTTATAGATGACGGAAAAGACAGCCCTTGTCTCGCTTTGCCAATATCATAAAAAAACAAATAATATTACTTTTATATTTCGTTTTTGTTATAAATATTGAGAAAAAGACAGCGGGGACTGTCTATCTGTCCTGAGCGAGCGAGGGACTGAGTGACTGTCCCCCTGTCTCGCTTTGCCAATATCTAAAAAAGATAAATAATATTTCTTTTATATTTCGTTTTTGTTATAAATATTGAAAAACTCCCTGTTTTGTGGTATATTCTTCTTGAATATCATACGGGGAGTTTTTTTATGAAGATACAAAAGTTATTGAGTTATGTCCGCTGTGCGGTGGACGATTACAATATGATACAAGACGGCGACAGGATAGCCATAGGCGTTTCGGGCGGCAAGGACAGCCTTGCAATGATAGCGGCGCTTAAAAGCCTGCAAAGATTTTATCCCGCAAAGTTTGAGCTGGAGGCAATTTCGGTCAGCCTTGGCTTTGAGGGTATGGATTTTTCGCCCGTGAAGAAATTCTGTGACGATTGGGGCGTGAACTACACTCTTGTAGAAACGGACATCGGGCAGATAGTGTTTGACGAAAGAGGCGAAAAGAACCCCTGCTCGCTTTGTGCGAAGATGCGCAAGGGTGCGCTTAACGACATGGTGGAGAAACTGGGCTGCAATAAAATTGCGCTCGGGCATAACCGTGACGATATTGTCGAGACGTTTTTAATGGCGCTATTTTACGAGGGCAGAATAGGCTGTTTTGCGCCCGTGACCTATCTTGACAGAAAAAAGATAACAAGCATCCGCCCGCTTGCCTATGTGCCCGAAGCGGATGTGATAGGCTTTGCAAATAAGTATTCCCTGCCCGTGGTAAAGAATAAATGCCCCGCCGACGGCAATACCACCCGCGAGGATGTGAAAAACATGGTAAAGGAATACCGCAAAAAATTCGACCATTTCGACAGCAAAATTTTCGGCGCGATACAAAGAGCGGATATTAACGGCTGGGGGAAAGAGTGAGTTTTTGTAATAAAATCGAAATATTATTTTTATAGACTTTTTTTGCCGTTTATGGTAGTATATTTTTGGGAACACTACCAAACAAAAAGCGGTAGGCGGTGCCCCTGCGCTTAGGAGGTGATTTACATATCATTCCGAAGTAAAGGGGGTGTGTTGATTGTTTACTATAGGCGATTTTATGAGTTTGATATCACTTTGTGTTGTGATCTTTGAACTCGGCTATAAATTAGGAAAACATAATAAAGACACAAAAAAATAACCGCCCTCACGACCAAATGAAGCGGTTATTTTGCAATAATCAAATCTAAGGGTCACCGTCTATTGCGAGGTGGTGTTCCTTTTTGTATATTTATTATAACACTGTTTATATTATAAGTCAATATTATTTTGTTTTTAATACAGAGAAGAGGTAATATTATGGAATTTGCCTATCATTCGGAGCAGGAGAAAAAAATAATACTGGAACTGCGTGAATTCAAAAAGGATATGCCTGCCTTTATGGAGGACTTTTTTGTGTTTTTAAATAACGACGTATCGGCAAAGACAAGGCTTGGCTATGCGCGGGATATAAAGATATTTTTCAATTATCTTGCCAATGAGGAGCGGGATTTTCCGACCGATATAACCAAATTCACAATGGACGACCTGCGCCGTGTGGATGCCAAAATTTTAAATCGCTACGCCGAATATCTGTCCTTTTATTTAAGGGACGTATCGACAAAAAACGACAAAAACATGACGGTAGAGACTTTTAACCACGACAGGGGCATAAGCCGCAAACTTTCGGCCATCCGCAAGCTGTTCAAATACTATTACCAGCAGGAGGAACTTCCATCAAACCCGACCGAACTTGTCAATAACCCCAAAATACACGAAAAAAGCATAATCCGCCTTGAACCCGACGAGGTCGCAAAACTTCTCGATGCGGTGGACAGTGGCGAGGGTCTGACGGAGAGACAGGCAAAGTATCACGAATTTACAAAACTGCGTGATGCGGCGATAATCACCACACTTCTTGGTACGGGTATGCGTGTCAGCGAGTGCGTGGGCATAGATATGCAGCATATAGATTTTGACAATAACGCCTTTCTTATCATAAGAAAGGGCGGCAAAGAACAGATAATCTACTTCGGGGACGAGGTGGAAAAGGCGCTTAAAGCCTATCTTGAAGTGCGTGACGATATGGAAGTTGTACCGGGCAATGAGGATGCGCTGTTTTTGTCCATACAGCGAAAGCGGATAGGTGTGCGCGCGGTGGAAAAACTTGTCAAAAAGTATTCTTCGCTTGTGACAAGCGTTAAAAAGATAACCCCGCATAAACTGCGCTCTACCTACGGCACAAACCTTTACCGCGCAACGACCGATATTTACCTTGTGGCGGATGTTCTCGGCCATACCGATGTAAATACCACCAAAAAACACTACGCCGATATGGCTGATGCCAACAGACGCAGGGCGGCGAATGCAATAAAACTGAGAGAGGATTAAAATGTTTTTTACCGATAAAAATGCGGTACAATGCTATAAAAAGCACAAAACCGGGTTTATGCTTGGCGTTTTGTCTGCCATAGTTGCTGTCGGTGTGCTTGTGTTTTTGTACTGCTATACATCATATAAACTTAAAAATGCGGTATCTATGCAGGATGCCTACATACTCAATTCACAAAATTATGTACCCAACAGGATAGCCTACATAGATACCGAGGAGGAACTTATCGGCATAGGAATGTACGGAAATACCGAACTTTACGATGTCGTACACGCAACGGACGGTTATCTTTATATGCTGTATCTTAATGCAGTTGAGGAAATAAATATAAACAGAAGTGTAAGGGAAACGGGCAAGGCAAGAATTTACGGTGTTACCGCTGATTTTAAAACCGACTGGGCAAGAGAATTTGCCTTGGAGGATATAAGAGAGGCGGCACAGGACTATACCATTGGCAATGATGCGGTAAATGAATGGTTCGGATATATGCAGCTTAATGTTGCCGAGCCGAACCCCTTGTCTTTAATGACGGAAAGCAGTATATTATACGGACTCTCAATACTTTTATTCATTGTGCTGGCGGTGTATTTTATTTCTTCAAACTATCCGAGACTGAAAAAATGGAAAACTGTCGGACGCGAAGAAGCGGCGGCATTGGACGAGGAAATGTCGCGGGACATAGCCGCGTGGATGCCGAATTTGCAGCTTTATGCGGGCGATGAACATATAATATCCTTTGCGCGCGGCGCACAGGCGCTGCCCTACAGCGATATACTGATGATATTTGAGTATTCATGTATCAAAGATGTGAAATTCAGTGATGAGATAAAAATATTGGATAAACACGGCATTGTATATACGATAGCCGCTATACCCGTACTGCCGTTTGATGCGGCAAAAATTTCGGATATGAAATACGAACTTAAATACCTCGGCGAGACCGCAAAGACCAAAAACGGGAATATTCATATCGGTCAGGATAATGCAAAAAAAGGATATAACGAAGATCTGTTCTATGACTTGTTAAAACGTGCAAAAAGCGGAGAATTTGAATGATTTCTCCGCTTTTTTTATTGTTATATCGCGAATGTCTGATTATTTTTGAAATTTACGATAATTTTAATTTGTCGGTGCGGGTGCTGCCATCTGCGGTTCTGTGGAATTTTCGTAATCGTCTTTCATCTCGTCCATTTTGTTTTTGGCTGCGTTTTTGGCGTGCTCGGCATCGTCTTTCATATCTTCCATGCCGTCTTTTACATCATCCGCCATATCTTTTGCGCCGTCTTTCATATCATCCGCCATATCCTTTGCGCCCTCGCCCATATCGTCCAAAAGTCCGTCATTATCCTGCATATTCGTGTCGCTCGTCGTTATCTCGTTGGTGTTGTCGTTGTTTATATCGGTAACGGAACCGCCGTTTTGTGCGCCCGTGCTGCCGCCCGACCTTGCCGCATCACTTTCACCTGTTCTCGCCTTTGCCGTGCTTCCGCAGGCGGTAAGTGCAAGCGCAAGCCCCAATGCCGCAATAAAAGTTAAAATAATTCTCTTCATTTTCCTACCCTCTTTTTAAAATATTTTTGGCTGCAAATTTAGTATTGCGGGCGGACAAAAAATTATAACTTGTAAATTTGTGAAAATAAGAGTATACTGTTTTTATAAATAAAAAATTATGAATAAAATTTTACATATTAAATATGAGGTGATATATATGAGTACAAGAAAATGCGGTATACTTTTACATCCCATCAGTCTGCCGAGTCATTACGGCATAGGCGACCTGGGCGCGGAAAGCTATGCTTTTGTGGACTTCCTTGCCGAAGCGGGTCAGAAACTGTGGCAGGTGCTGCCTTTCGGCCATACGGGCTACGGCGACTCCCCTTATCAGAGCTTTTCGACTTTTGCGGGCAATCCGCTTATGATAAGCCCCGATATTCTTGTAAAGGACGAACTTCTTTCGGAGAGCGATATTGCGGAGATACCGTTTTTTGAGCCCTGCAAAATAGAATACGGCAAGGTGATAGACTACAAATATTCGCTTTACCGCAAGGCATTTGCAAACTTTGACGGCAAAGACAAGGCGTACCGTGCTTTCTGCCGCAAAAATGCTTTTTGGCTTGATGATTATGCACTTTTTATGGCGCTTAAAAATTATTTTATCGAGCAGAGAAAAAACACGATAAATTCGGCGGAATACAAGGAATATAAAAAGGCAGTCGGCAGAAAAATGAGTGAAAACTCCGTAAAAGACTGCTTCTACGGTGCTTGCTGGAACTCGTTCCCTGCCGAACTGCGCGACAGAGAGCCGTCTGCGCTTGCAAAATACAAAAAACTGCTTAAAACCGAGGTCGATTTCTATAAATTTATCCAGTTTGAGTTTTTCAAACAATGGGCTGACCTCAAAAAATACGCAAACGAAAGCGGTATAGAGATAATCGGCGATATCCCCATTTTTGTGGCGGCAGACAGCGCCGACACATGGAGCTTCCGCGAAGTGTTCAAAATAAACGAAAAGGGCTTCCCCATTGAAGTCGCAGGCGTTCCGCCCGATTATTTCAGTGAGGACGGCCAGCTTTGGGGCAATCCGCTTTACGATTGGGATAAACTTGCGCAGGATAATTATGATTGGTGGGTGCGCCGTGTTTCGGCTGTTTCCGACCTTTTCGACATTGTGCGCATAGACCATTTCCGCGCTTTTGAAAGCTACTGGGCTATCCCGTTCGGCGCAAAGACCGCAAGAAAGGGCAAGTGGAAAAAAGGTCCGCAGACTGCGCTTTTTGAGGCAATAAAGGAAAAACTGGGCGATATAGAAATTATTGCCGAGGACCTTGGCGACCTCAACCCAGAGGTGCTTGAACTGCGTGACAAACTGGGTTTCCCGGGCATGAAAATTTTGCAGTTTGCATTCGGCAGTTTTGACAATCCCTATTTCCCGCATAACTACGAAAACAGCAACTGTGTAGTTTACACGGGTACACATGACAACGACACGACTTTGGGCTGGTATTTAAGCTGTGACGAAAAAACAAGGGATATGGTGCGCCGTGTGCTGAATGTTTCCGGCGACAATATCGTTTGGGATATGATAAGAATGGCGGTTTCAAGCAGCGCAAAATACTGCATTATCCCTGTTCAGGATGTACTGGGCTACGGTACGGACACAAGAATGAATACCCCCGGCGTAAGCGGCGGCAACTGGCAGTTTATGTTTGAAAGAGGCCGTCTTACAAAGGAAACGGCGGCAAATCTCAAATATCTTTGCACGCTTTTCAACAGGTAAAACGAGGAGAGTTATATATGAAAGAACTTAAAATAAAGACACCGACGGCGGAATACCCCATTTACATAACGCAGGGTTTTGATAATTTGGCGGAAAGCTTTAAAAAAGCGGGCTTCGAGGGCAGAAAACTCTGTATTGTAACGGAGAGCAATGTTGCGCCGATATATCTTGACACCATAAAAGGCCTTTTGAGTGAATGGGATGTTTCGAGCTATATTTTCAAAGCGGGCGAGGAGAGCAAAAATCTCGACACCATAACCGATTTTTACAAGCATTTTTTGGATGAAAAACTTGACAGAAAATCCGTATTGGTCGCTTTGGGCGGCGGCGTGACGGGCGATATGACAGGCTTTGCGGCGGCAACCTATATGCGCGGCATACCTTTTGTACAGATACCCACAACGCTTCTTGCACAGGTGGACAGCAGTGTCGGCGGCAAAACGGGCGTGGATTTTCTCGGCAATAAAAATATGGTCGGCGCATTCTATCAGCCGTCTTTCGTCTATATCAACAGCGAGACCCTTTCGACTCTCCCGTCCGAGCAGGTGGCTTCGGGCATGGCGGAGGCAATAAAGACCGCTTATATAATCGACAAAGAGTTACTTTCCTATTTTAATGAGAACGCGGCAGATATAAAGGCTCTTGCACCCGAAAAGATACAGCACGTTATTTACGCTTGCTGCAAGGCGAAGGCATGGGTCGTAAACCAAGACGAAAAGGAAAGCGGATTGAGAGAAATTTTAAATTTCGGTCATACTTTCGGTCATGCCGTGGAAAAACTGTCGGGCTTTAAGCTGCTTCACGGCGAGTGTGTTGCAATAGGCATGGCGGCAGCTATGCACCTTGCGGCGAATATGGAAAAGACCACGCAAAAAGACCTTGAAGATGCGGAAAGTCTTCTTCAATTTTTCGATTTGCCTATACGCGCGGAGAACTTTGGCTCGGACGAGATATACAAGCAGATGTTTTACGACAAAAAGACCAAAAACGGCAAACTCAATTTGGTCGTTCTCGATAAAATAGGCAGCGCCTATACCGAAAAAAACGCCCCCGAAGATATGGTAAAAGCGGCGATAGAACATATAACAAAATAAACGGAAAGAAAACCATGATACCAATATTTATAATTTTTGCGCTTATTGCGCTTGACCAGATAACAAAATACATTGTTTTGGCGAAACTTCAGCCCGTAAAACAGGTGGTGCTGATAAACGGCTTTTTCAACCTTACTTATGTTGAAAACCGCGGGGCTGCTTTTGGCGCGATGCAGGGGGCAAGGTGGTTTTTCGTTATCCTTGCCGTTATTGTGACTGTGGCTGTGGCTTTCTACTATTATAAAATGGAAAAAACAAAACAAAATCTCTGGCTGCGCGTTGCTCTTGTAATGATAGTCGGCGGAACTGTCGGCAATGTTATAGACCGCTTTTTCAGAGGTTTTGTGGTGGATTTTCTGGATTTTATAATTTTCGGCTACGATTTTCCCGTGTTCAATGTGGCGGATATCCTCATCGTTATCGGAACTCTTATTCTTGCGGGTTACATCCTGCTTGCGGATATAAAGCGGGGGGATGAAAAATGATATATATTGCGGAGACCGAAGATGCGAACAAGCGCATAGACGTGTTTTTAAATGAAGAAATAGAAGATATTTCACGCAGCGCGATACAAAAAAATATAGAAAACGGCAATATTCTTGTAAACGGCAAAAAAGTCGGCAAAAATTATAAGCTGTCCGAGGGCGACGGTGTTTCGGTCGAACTGCCCGAGCCTGTGGAGATAGAAATTCTGCCCGAGAACATCCCTCTCGATATTTTATATGAAGACAAGGATGTTATCGTTATCAATAAACCCCAGGATATGGTCGTGCATCCCGCACCGGGGCATTATACGGGTACGCTCGTCAATGCTTTGATGTACCATTGCGGGGATGAACTTTCGGGAATAAACGGGGTTTTGCGCCCGGGTATCGTCCATCGCATAGACAAGGACACAAGCGGCATACTTGTCGCTGCCAAAAGTGACAGGGCGCATATATCTCTTTCAAAACAGCTTGCCGAGCACACCATGACAAGGGAGTACTGGGCGATAGTCTACAACGGTTTTGACGAGGAGAGCGGAACAGTCGATCAACCCATAGGCAGACACCCCGCAGAACGCAAGAAAATGGCGGTAGTACGCGACAAGACCTCGCGCCATGCCGTAACTCACTATAGCGTGATAAAAAAACTCAAGGGCAATTATACTTTGGTGAAGTTAAGGCTTGAAACGGGCAGAACTCACCAGATAAGGGTGCATATGGCATATATTCACCATCCTCTTCTGGGGGATGAGGTCTACGGCCCGAAAAAATGTCCTTTTAATCTGAAAGGACAGGTACTCCATGCAAAAATACTCGGCTTTGTACACCCCGCAACGGGTGAATATATGGAATTTGAATCCCCATTGCCGAAATATTTTGAAGACTTGATAGAAAAAATATAAAAAACGGAGCTTTGTCGGCTCCGTTTTTGAGTTACTGTATATTGTTTGTGAAATTGTCGGACTCGTGTGTATTGATTTCCAAATGTGTGCTGTTCGATGTTTCTTCGGGATCTTTCTTTAAAATAAGATACATAAAAACACCGCAGCAGGGCAATGCTAAAATAAGACCTAAAATAAGTCCGCAAATAACGCAGGCAAAAAAACCGCCTACTGCAAGTCCCGTTTTGTTCTTTTTTATGCCGGCAATAAGCGGTGCAAGACCCGTAAGCGCCCCCACAACAAATGCGCCGACCCAGACACCTATCTGAAACGCTGTGTTCTGATCCATAATATCCTCCTTGGCCGTATATGAAAATTTACCAATAAAAGAATAACATAATCGGCGGGAAAAGTCAATATTCGTTTCAAAAAATCTTAAATCGGGGCGACTTTTAGCGTGTTTAGTAAAAAAATAATGCTTTTCTACTATATATAGTGTGATTTTAAAGCTAATTTTTTTTGTGGAATTTTTTTGCCAAAAAAAATAAAAAAAAGTGTTGACAATTCGCATAGTATTTGTTACAATAATCAAGTGCTTGAAAAAAGCACCCAATAAGATACTTCAATATATTTCTTATATGAAGGCATTTGGAGATGTACCCAAGTGGCTGAAGGGGCTCCCCTGCTAAGGGAGTAGGTCGTTAACGCGGCGCGAGGGTTCAAATCCCTCCATCTCCGTTTTTCAAATTTCCTTCAAAAAAAATTTTTTGAAAAATTTGAAAAAAGGTGTTGACAAACTCGAAAGAGTGTGTTAATATAATTAGGCTGTCGCAAATGACAGTGCTTGTATTTTGAAAACTGAATAATCAAAGAATTAATACTCTAACCCTTGTTATCTTCCATAATTCAAGGATAAAATTAACTCAAGCGTTCCGTAGGACAAATTTTTAGCGTATGAGCCGCAGGAGCGAAGCGACACAGGCGCAGCGTTAAGAAAATTTGAGCGAGTGAATTTTATCAACATAAGAGGAAGATAACACCAATTCAAGTTGAAGTAGACAACTAAAAAAACTACAGTCAGTAACATTCGAGTTACAAACACTTTTTATGAGAGTTTGATCCTGGCTCAGGATGATCGCTGGCGGCGTGCCTAACACATGCAAGTCGAGCGAAGAATGGAAAGCTTGCTTTTCATTACTTAGCGGCGGACGGGTGAGTAACGCGTGGGTAACCTGCCCTGTACAGGGGAATAACAGTTAGAAATGGCTGCTAATGCCCCATAAGCCGACGTAATGGCATCTTTATGTCGGAAAAGATTTATCGGTACAGGAGGGACCCGCGTCTGATTAGCTGGTTGGTGAGGTAACGGCCCACCAAGGCGACGATCAGTAGCCGACCTGAGAGGGTGATCGGCCACATTGGAACTGAGACACGGTCCA
>JAFUAF010000065.1 GCA_017460805.1 Bacillota bacterium
CCCCCCTCAAGACGAGATTTCCCATTCGAAAGAAGTAAGATTCCTTGTAGACGACGAGGTTGATAGGTCGAAGGTGTAAGCACAGTAATGTGTTCAGCTGATCGATACTAATAAATCGAGGGCTTGTCCTATAGCACTTTTCGAAGAAAAGTGCGGAGTGAGTTTTTTTGATAGTACAGATAACGAAAGAGTACAGAGGGAGCACTTTGCGAAGCAAAGGGTGACGAAAGACTTGGGGTTTGTACAAAAAAACGAACCAACTTCGCGAGAAAATGTGCAAAAGGATTTTGGATGATATATGAATGTCAAAGTTTTCAGTATTCGGTTTTGAAAGTTCAAAAGAACAAAACACTTCCGGTGGCGATACGCTTGGGGGACACACCCGTTCCCATACCGAACACGACGGTTAAGACCCAAGCGGCCGATGATACTTGGCGGGAGACTGCCCGGGAAAGTAGGTGGCTGCCGGATCAATTAACAATATGCCGATGTGGCTCAATTGGCAGAGCAGCTGACTTGTAATCAGCAGGTTAACGGTTCGAGTCCGTTCATCGGCTTTTTTTAATAATATGGGCGGGTTCCCGAGTGGCCAAAGGGGGCAGACTGTAAATCTGTTAGCTACGCTTTCGAAGGTTCGAATCCTTCTCCGCCCACCAACTTAATATCGCGGAGTAGAGCAGTCTGGTAGCTCGTCGGGCTCATAACCCGAAGGTCGTTGGTTCAAATCCGGCCTCCGCAATTCTTAAAACCTTGTGATCAAGCCGATTGCAAGGTTTTTTAAATTTTGTGCAAAATGACGGTGAAGACTCCATTGCCGTTATATTGCCGTTATGGGACGAATTGCCTGACTCAATAAGAGAAAAATCCGCTCGAGGTGTAATCTGTTATATATCAAAACTAAAAGAGGGCGGGGCAGATATTAGCCGAGCAGAAACGCCTCACTATCAGCAAAAGGCAGCGTGAAGGCATAGATGCTGCAAAATCAAATGGTAAGCATTTGGGCAGAATTGTGAGGACAGTTTCAAAGTTAGTATTGCTTATGTACCATGATGTTTTCCGTTAATAATATTGGAGATACAGTATCTTCGCTTGTATGTATTCCCGTAAGATAAAGGATACCATTAAAAACAAAACGCACAAATTTGTAAAGTCTGCAAATTTGTGCGTTTGTTTATTTTTACCTGCACCACAGCATACAATATGCCTGTGTTCTGGCTGCGAAATATTCTTCGGTTAAAAGCTTTGCCGTTTCAGCCTTTGTATACCAGCGGGCATCTATTTCTTCCGCTTCGGAGTCGCTCGGCCTTATCTCACCCTCGGCAGTTCCCACAACAAGTATGTTTTTTTCGTTTGAAAAGCCAACGGCGGAATAACTTTCGCCCCATATCTCGTCGATGCGGGTAAGTTTAAGCCCCGTTTCTTCATAAAGTTCGCGCGCGGCGGCTTCTTCGGGAGCCTCCGTGCCGTCTATAAGCCCTGCGGGAAAATTGTAGATATAACGTCCCGCAGCCATGCGGAACTCGCGGTTTATAAGTATTTTTTCGCCTGTTTTGTCGTGCATTATCATTACGACGGCATCGGTCTTGCTGTCAATAATGTCGTCAAGTGCGGATATATCGGGGTCGCGGCTTATCATTTCGTAGATTTTGGGAGCTCCGCTGCGGGTCTCGTATTCTATATCATATCTGGTGATGAAATCTCCCTCGTGTATTTTTTTTATATTTTTGAATTTCATTTTTACACCCCTTGTATTTTTTCAAAATATATGCAGTCATGTGTGCATTGTCCGCCGAAGGCACCGCCGCATATCGGGAAGTTGCAAAGTTTCTGCGAGTCGTCATCGCCGCGGCCTATACGCTTGCGTACATAGCCTATATTCTCGAAGTTGGCTTCTTTTCCCGGCAGAAGCGAGAGCGCGGCACAGGTATTTATCCAAACCACGTTGCAGTCGTCATGGGCGCAGAGGTCAAAGGACTGTCTGAAATCGTAAGAACCCGTGGAATAGGAGGGGACTATTATCAAAGTCAGTCTGAAACAGCGCATAAGCTGTTCCATGTGGCTTGTGGTAAGAAAATCCTTGCATATCAGTACGGCTATGCGGCCTATGCCTTCGTAATGAAAAATATTTACAACATTGTTTGCGGTTATGGCTTCAAGCTGAGAACCGCCGTTTCTCACTATCCTGTACGGATTTTGCTTGCTCTGTCGGCATATCACATTTCCAAAACGGTCGATAATGGCGGCTGTATTGAATTTTTTGCTGTAAAAAGAGGGCAGTATCGTTAATGCGGGCATTTTTCTCTGTTCGCTTTCGGAAAGTGCTTTTAGTTTGGCACAGATATAAGCCTCGGTTTCGGGATTGCCCAAAAGTTCGGGAAAAACAACGATGTCGCTGTTTTTTTTGGCAGCGGTAAGCATTTTTTGCCATATCTGCTCATTGTCCTGTTCAAAATACTCTTTAAAATATCTGACTTGCAGGTATTGAACGCGGTTTTCTTCGTAATCCTCCAATACAAAATGATTTTCAAGCCTGAGAGGTGTGACGGCTATATTCAGCGAATGTCTTTTTTCAAAGTCCGAAAAGGTATCGGGTCTTAAAAAATAGTGCTTGTCTATCAGTTCTCCGAGTACCGCATTTTCCATAAGCAGAAAATTTGAAAGAAAGTTATCAAGCCGGTTGTAGCTGTGCAAAAAATGATTTTTTCGCTCCCATACGCAGGAACAGCAGGGCAGAAGTCCCACACCGGTAGTCTCGCGGTTTGTGTTCAGCACTATGGAAAAATTCTCGCTTTGGTATTCGAGTGTTTTTTCAAGCAAAATGTTTTCCATACTTTCGTCTATCACCTGAAGCAGTCTTATCATGGAAAATATATCGGTATTGCTTTTGAAGTTTTGTATAAGAAAGTCAAGCTCATCAAAAAAACTGCTGCAAAGGTCGGCGTTTTCAAGTCTGCGCACGGTAAGACTGCCGTTTTTTGCGTGAGTAAACAATGCAGGGGCGGTTTTGCTTATTTCCCTGTGTATAAGCGCCTTTGCTGCCGAAGAGATACAGCTGTATTTTAAAAATAGCGAATCATCTGTACATAATGCAAGTATTTCCGAGCATAATTCGGCCGTTATATTGTATATCCGGGTCATATTATTGTCTCCGTTTAAATTTGTTTTTCTTTGATTATACCGCAATCTGTATGTAAAAATCAACTGAATTTTAAATTGGAATTTGTAGATAATCACTCTTGAAAGCAGCACAAATTCACAAGTTCAAGAGTTAATGCATCGTGTTTGACACGAATTTGACACATAAAACAGTATTCAAGGCGAAAGATTATGACAAGATACATTGGGTGGCAAATAATATATGATGTATGCCTTAAATATTGATTACGATTAAATAGTGCAACGGGCGTTGCACTATTTAATCATCTTTAAATTCCTGTTCAATTTCTTCAATGGTAGGCAAACTTCCTTTTACCTCATCGGGAAGTGCATCCGCCAATCTGTTTTGCCATTCAGCAACACCTATCGGTCCCGTATACGATTCCAGAGAATATTTAACTACCATATCATTTTTATCCTTTACCAACAAAAGACCAATTGTTGGCTTATCATCAGGGTGTCGCAGCGTTTTATTTACGATATTCTGATACATTGCAAGCTGGCTGACAAAACCAGGCTCAAATTTACAGGCCTTTAGTTCTATAACAACATAGCATCTCAATTTTAGATGGTAAAAAAGCATATCAATATAAAAATCATCGCCGCCCAATTCAAGATGTACCTGTCTGCCGACAAAAGCGAAGCCTTGTCCGAGTTCAAGCAAAAAGCTTTGGATGTGTTCGGTCAGCTGTTTTTCTATCTCGACTTCGCGTCTTGGCATATTTGTGCCCAGAAAATCAAACAAATACGGGTCTTTAAATATCTGCTCCGCCATATCGGAATCGTTGGGCGGTAAAGCTGCATGGAAATTATTGGTGCTTTGTCCGCTTCTTTCCATTTGCTTTGTTTCAATTTGTATTTCGAGTATAGTCTTGCTCCAGCCGTGTTCAATGGTTTTGCAGGCATACCATTCCCGCGCTTTTCTGTCTTTTAATTTTTCAATAAGAGAAATGTTTGTACGCCACGGAATTTGTGCAACGACCCGTTGCACAAATTCAAAGTCAGTCCATTCCTCGGCAAATTTACGCATATATTTTATATTTCTCGGCGAAAAACCGTTCATATCGGGGAATTCATCACGAATATCCTTTGACATTCTGTCTATGACTTTTGCTCCCCAACCTTGTTCGGCTTGCTTCTTTAAAACGGCATTTCCGATATTCCAATATAAGCATATCATACTTGCATTGGCATTCAAAGTAATGGCGAGTCTTTGGCTTCTTATTTCATTTTTAACATCTTGAATAAAAGATATGTATTCATCATCCATTTCGGTTAGCTTCGGTACGATTGGAAAAATCACCTCATCTTTGTATTTTCCCATATTTTTCTTGAGTCCATAAATTGTCCTCCTTTGCCCGATTATATGGATATTATATCAAAAAAACATTTTGTTGAACAGAGTTATTTTGTATGTTTGCACTTTTGTTGCAAAAAATATATAAATATTTGACTTTTTTTGTGGAAAAATTAGTATATGTGTTTTTAAGTTTCAATTTCCTTCGCAATTCAACCCGTATAACACTTGAAAAATCCACCAATAAGATGTATAATAGTTTATATATATTGAAATGTACGGATAAAAACTGAATATTCGAAAGGAGCGAACACTATGGGACTTTTCAAGAAAGAGGATTGCTGTTTATGCGGAGGAAAGACGGGACTTTTTGACAAAAAATGCGCTGACGGCAAGGTATGCAAGGAATGTGCAAAGAAAATGTCGGTGTGGTTTGACGATTACAAAAACTCCGACAAGGCCATGCTTGAAAACCAGCTTTCACTTCGCCGCGCAGATGCAGCGTTAGCAAAAATGGGTAACTTTAACAAAATTTTCGGCGAATTCGGCGTTATACTTATTGACGAGGCGGCGCAAAAGTTTATTGCCTTTCCCGATACAAGTACAAGCCTTTTCGGCAGCCAAAGAAAGGTAAAATCGGTCGATGATATTATGGATCTCGGTCCCGATATCATCAATTTTTCCGCGGTGGAGGATTTTGAGATAGACATTACCGAGACCACGCGCGAGGAAAAACGCACCGTGGACGGCAAGCAGGAAAGCTATGACCCGCCGCATATTTTGTATATGGAGACCTTTACATTAAGAATGCAGCTTAAGCATCCCTATGTAAAATCCGTCTACATACAGCTTAATGACGGCGCGGTGCAGATACATAATATCGGCCGCCGTATCTGGACGGACCCCGGCCGTAAGCTGGCGGCGCATCTGCTGGGTCTGCCGGGGCTTGTAAAGGAAAACCAAGAGGCGGTGTTTGACAACGAGTCGCTGCTGCATTGGTTTATGCGCAGTAAATACGAAATGCCCGATTCGTCCTACGGCTTTAAATGCACCCCGACAAATTGGGACGAGATACGCAGATACCATTATTACCTTGTAATGGCAAGGGAAATTCAAAATATAATCACGGGTAAGAATGAGTAATATTAGCCCCTTTCGGAAAGGAGTGTTAAAATGAACATAAAAAAACTTATATCAACTGTTATCGCAATTTCTATCACGGCGATACTTGCCCTGCACATGGGCGTTATTGCCTATGCGGATACCAACATCAGCCGTGTCGATCTAAAGGGACACTCGCTGAGCGGTCTGTATTCGGGCGATGCGGTATCGACAGTGACCAACGCCGTGTCCGTAAGCTACCCAAGCTCCGACTATACGGCAAGGGCTTCCCTGCAAAAGAAAACCAACGGCGAATGGTCGGATTATTCGGGCAGTACGTTTGAGGCAGGCACATACCGTCTTGCCCTTAAAGCAAACTCCGTTTCGGGCGGTACGCAGTATGCCTTTGTATCGGAGCCGACCGTTACCTATAACGGCATAGCCTGCACGGTAAGCAGCTGGTTAAAATTCTCCGTTAATGCCTACTCCCCCGAATTTTATGTTGCTACGCCCGTAACGCGCAATATCATTGTGACGAATGTTCTTGTGACATCGGCAAACGAGGGCGATATTCTTGGGGACGGCGTATTCAGCTATGACCCCGACACAACTACTCTGACCGTAAACGGTGACTGCACCTACAACGGCATTATTATAAAAAATAACGGTGTAGACGGCCTTATAATAAATGTTGCGGGGGCTTCTACCCTTAAGGCAACGGGCGCAACTGCCATACATTGCACAAATTTCCCCACCAAAATAACGGGCAGCGGTTGGCTCACGGTCAAATCCGACAGCTTCAGCGGCATTTATGCAAGGGGCAGCGGTGCGGTAGTTACCATAGAGGATGCTCATATAGCGGCAGAGGGCAAGTGGGGCATTTCTGCCAACGGTGCCGACAATGAAAAGCTTGTTATACGTCACTCGTTTGTAACGGCAGTCGGTACCGACTACGCCATCGGCGACTTTAACGGCGGCATTACCTTTGATGACTGCAAGCTGACCGATATATCGGGCAATGTTTATAAAAACGGTACCATATACAAAATGGGCGGCACCGAGCCGGCAACGATCGTAAACATAGAGTATAAGGAATATCCGCTTTTAATTGCGGGAAAGACCGTAACGGATACAAATGCGGGCGATATTCTCGGCAACGGCGTATTCAGCTATGATGCGGATACAAAAACGCTGACGGTAAACGGCGACTGCACCTGCAATAATGTAAGTGTTATATCAAGTAGAGTTACACCGGGTCTTACTATCGAAATTGCGAAAAACTGCACGCTTTCAACAAAAAACGCGGCGGCAATATTCTACAACAACGCCAACAGCACAAAAAACACCGTAAAATGCATCGGGAACAGCAGACTGACATTGAGCAGCGATGCTACGGGCATTTTGACAGCCGGTGGTTCATTGACCGTGGAAAACGCAAACATCAGCACAAGCGGAAACTACGGGTTATTAGGCTACGGCTCCGCAAAAGGCAGCCTTGTGATAAAAAATTCAAATATATCGGCAAACAATTCCATACGCGCGATAGGCAATTTTTCAGACATCACACTTGAGGAGTGTGAAATAACAACGCCCTCAAACGCCGTTATCAAGGACGGCACCATATATGAAAGCAACAGCGAAACTATTGCAAAAAATGTCACCATAAAAAAAACCTACGGTCTTACGGTTGCGGGTACAGGTGTAACGGAGGCAAATGCGGGCGATATTCTCGGCAACGGCATTTTCAGCTACGATGAGGATACAAAAACCCTTACCGTAAACGGCATTTACACCTACACAGGCGGCGGAAACCTTATAACAAATGAAAGTATAAGCGGTCTGACAATAAATGTTGCGGGCGATTCAAGGCTTAGATCCTACGCACATTGTATATCCTGCCGGGACAACGACACAAAGATAACGGGCAAGGGCAAGCTGGAGCTTGAATCCACAAATGACTGCGGCATATACAGCACGCCGGGCGCCACACTTACCATAGATAATGCCGATATAGATGTAAGAGGAAAATGGGGCATAGCGGGCGGACAGCACAGCGAAAAGCTTATTATCAAAAACTCGGATATAGCGGCAAACTGTACATCTGCGGCAATATGCGACTTTGGCGGCGGAATAACCCTTGACGGCTGCTATATAGATATACCGGGCAGCGATGCAAACAAAAACGGCAGCATCTACAGCGGCGATACAAAGGCGACCTATGTTGTTATAAAAGCCCAAAAGTACGGGCTTAGCATTGCGGGCATGGATGTAACGCCGAGAAATGCGGATGATATTCTGGGTGACGGCGTTTTCAGATATGATGACAGCATAAAAACGCTTTATGTAAAAGGAGACTGCACAGCAAGCGGCAACATTGCTATATATAATACGGGTGTCAGCGGCCTTACCGTACATGTATTAAAGGATTCAACGCTTACATCCGCCTATCAAACCATATACAGCAGCAAGGATATGACAATAACGGGCAACGGCAAACTTACCCTTGTTTCCAACGGCTACCATGGCATACTCTGCACAGGCGAGCTTGACTTTTATAATATTGATATTGATATAAGCGGCAAGTGGGGTATAGTAAGCAGTTCCTCAAACGAAATTACCTTTTTTGATAACATCAATGCAAGCATAAACGGCACGGAATATGCAATAGAATGCAGCGATTTTGTACTTATAGACAACAAGGTGATCTCCCCGACAAATTACAAATCAGTAAATAATATCATTTGCGATAGTGACGGCACACCCGCAAAAAATGTGGAAATACATGTAGACGAATATCCCCTTGATATCGCGGGCGTGACTGTAACAAGCAGAAATAGGTACGATGTCCTCGGCAACGGCGTTTTCAGCTATAGCCCAAGCCAAAAAACACTTACCGTACGTGGAAATGATATGCGCATGGATATCGGCCACGTTATTACTAACAATGGCATAGACGGGCTTATTATAAGTGTTAAAGAGGACTCTGTACTTTCCTCCTCAAACGGAGCGATAATATATACCAAACATAATAATACCACAATAACGACCGACGGTACAAATACGCTTGTTTTGGAGCCGACCTATGGCGCCGGCCTTTTGACCGTCACAGGAAACCTGATGGTGGAAAACGCAAATATCATTATTAATAAAGACGAATTCGGAATTGTCAGCGGCTACCCCGGTTATAGCAATTTGACAATTAAAAATTCCAATATAACGGCACACGGCAATGCACCTACAATAAAAGACTTTAAAAGCATAACCCTTGACGGCTGCGAGATAACCTCGCCCACGGGTGCTGTCAACAAAAACGGCACAATATACGAAAGCAATGGCGAAACAATAGCAAATAACGTTGTTATCACCCGCCTTGGCGATGTAAACTTTGACGGCGTGGTAAACGATGCGGATGCAAAACTCATACTTAAATATATAAGCACAAATAAGCCTATGTATGCGGATGAGTCCAACAACCTTAAGGCACTTCACAGCGCCGATGTTGACGTTAGCGGCAGTGTTGATATGCTTGATGTTATAAAGGTATTAAGTTCAATAAGATAATGATTAAGTCAATGATATTCGTATTCCGCAGAAATAAATTTCTGCTACACAAGCCGAAACGCGCGACTTAGTCGGGATTTGCTAAAGCAAACCCGATCCCCTTCGGGGATTGCACTCGGCTTTAGCCGAGGCAACATAGCGTACAGG
>JAFUAF010000066.1 GCA_017460805.1 Bacillota bacterium
CAGCGGAAAGTGGCGCCGCTCGCGGCGTCGAAAGGGTGCTTTCTTTCGGGGCTTATTCACCCTTCAGTCGCGCTTCGCGCGCCAGCTTCCCTAAAGGGACGCCTTTATAATGCAGCCTCCAACTCTACGTCAAATTCCAATAAATAGTTACTTATAAACAGTGGCGCGCAAGCGCGTTGCGGGAAGTCGCACGGGAATCGCATTGTACGGTCATTACCCCGCGCAGGGGCGCCTGCGGCGCGCAGCTCCCAGTCCCGTGCTCCAGCGACGGTTTGCCTTTGGCAAACCGTCGCTAAATTCCAATTTTACCTTCCTGTGCAAATGAAAAATGGGGGAACTCAAACCAAATTTAGGTTGAAATAATCTTTTTTTTATAGTATACTAAAAGGAGTATGTAAATTTTGAAAGGCGGCAAAAAAATGAGCAAAAAAGTTATTGCAGTCGTTTTCGGCGGTGTCAGCTCGGAGCATGACATTTCACGCATAAGTGCCGAAACGGTAATAAAAAACCTTAACCCCGAAAAATACACGGTCTTACCCGTATATATAACAAAAGAGGGCGCATGGAAGCTTTACGAGGGTCCCGTTGAGGCGGTAAACAGCGGCCATTGGGACAAATATGCGCCAAGCTGCATCATAAGCCCCGACAGAGAGCACAAGGGTCTTATAAGGATAGTCGGCGACAAGATAAGATTTATCCCCGTCGATTTGGTATATCTTGTGCTTCACGGCGCAAACGGCGAGGACGGCACTATCCAGGGCCTTCTGGAGCTTGCGGGTCTTCCCTATGTCGGCTGCGGCGTACTTTCATCGGCTGTCAGCATGAACAAGGCTTTCACAAAAATAGTTGTGGAGAAGCTGGATGTTGCACAGGCACCTTATACCGTGGCTTACAAATATCAGATAGAGGAAGACGTAAACGCCGTTATGGACAGGGTAGAAGCGGCGTGCAAATACCCCGTTTTTGTAAAGCCTGCCTGTGCGGGCTCGAGTGTCGGCATCACAAAGGCGCATAACCGCGACGAACTTGTGGACGGCCTGTGGCTTGCGGCGGAACACGACAAGACGATAGTTATAGAACAGGGCATAGTGGGCAGAGAGCTTGAATGTGCGGTCCTCGGCAACGGCAATAAAGTCGAGGCCTCGACAGTCGGCGAGATACTTGCGGCGGACGAATTCTACAGCTACGACGCAAAGTACAACAACAACGACTCACGCACAGTTCTTCCCGCCGATATTCCTGCGGAAAAATGCGAGGAGATACGCTCTGCGGCCGTGGAGATATTCAAAGCCCTTGACGGCATGGGTCTTTCCCGCGTGGACTTCTTCCTTGAAAAAGACACGAACAAAGTTATTTTTAACGAGATAAATACACTGCCGGGCTTTACGCCTATCAGTATGTACCCGATGCTTTTCAACCATGCGGGCTATTCCACCGAAGAACTTGTGGATAAGATAGTCGGACTTGGTCTTGAAAGATACGACAACTGAAAGCGGGGATAAAAATGGACAACAGACCAATAGGTCTTTTTGACTCGGGCGTGGGCGGTCTTACGGTCGCAAAACAGGTAATGAAAGTCCTGCCGCACGAGGATATAGTTTATTTCGGTGATACGGCGCGCGTGCCCTACGGCTCAAAAACAAAGGAGACCGTGACAAAATTCTCGGAGCAGATAATCCGTTTTCTGCTCACAAAAGATGTAAAGGCAATAATCATCGCCTGCAATACCGCAAGCGCCAACAGCTATCACGATCTGATACGCACCTTTCCCGATATGCCTATTTTTGAGGTTATAACCGCAGGTGTGGAAAGCTGTATCGCGGCGACCAAAAATAAAAAAGTCGGTATCACGGGCACTCAGGCGACCGTGCGAAGCGGCGCATACGAGCTGGGCATAAAACAGCGTGTGCCCGATATGCGTATCTATGCACAGGCCTGCCCGCTTTTTGTAAACCTTGCCGAGGAGGGCTGGACGGATAACGAGGTCGCAAGACTGACCGCCCATATCTACCTTGACGATATGCTTGAAAAAGGCGT
The DNA here is from genome assembly GCA_017460805.1 of Bacillota bacterium. Classification (GTDB taxonomy): domain Bacteria; phylum Bacillota; class Clostridia; order Lachnospirales; family CAG-274; genus RGIG4310. The sequence continues at coordinate 2,038 of JAFUAF010000066.1, forward strand.
TGACACCATTGTGCTGGGCTGTACCCACTATCCGCTTTTAAAACGCTGTATAGCGGGCATAGTCGGCGAGAATGTCACACTTGTTGACCCCGCCAAAGCCACCGCCCTTAAAATGAAGAAATTTCTGGAAGAGGCGGATATGCTGAGCGGCACAGAAGAGGGCAGACATACTTTCTATGTCAGCGACCATACCCCAAGCTTCGATAACCTGTGCGAAAGACTGCTTAAAAAGCACTATACTGCGGAGAAGATAGATATTGAGAAATACTGATGCGTTCCTGTTGATGGAGATAGTTAGGCAGTGAAAGCGGTGATTTTATGGAATTCAGGACGATATATATGTCGGGGCTTTATATCAGCGCACAGTTTTTTATTGTGCTGTTTGCAACGCTGGTCTATTGTTCCGCACACCCAAAACCGAATTTTAAAAGCGTTGCTTTGATATGTGCGGATGTTTTTTTTCTGTGTATGTCGGTCATATATACCGTTTATCCGCTTTATTGCTATGCGGCGGGCAAATACAGCGTTGCCGAGGGCGTGGTCAAAGAATTTCATGCACAGCCGCCGGGCGGATTGGATGAGCATTTTGTCGTAGACGGTGTATATTTTGAATACAGTAATTATTCGCCCAATTACGGATATAACAGACCGCGCTGTTTTGACGGCGTTATCACGGGTGACGGACAGTATCTCAGAATATCGTATGTCACAACATCCACGGGCAAAAACCGCATGATAAAAATTGAGGAAGCCAAGAGTGCCGATGCACAGGGAAAGAAGTGAGTTTATGGAAAAAACGGTACTTACCCGCGTAAAGGGAGATATGTAATTGAAGATAAAATACAGTAAAAAATCACTTAAATTTCTTGCAAAACAGGATGCGGCAACAGTAAACCGTATAAGAAATGAGGCGGGTGTAATGACTTCAGAGGCACAAAAAATAGCCGCAATGTTTGATATGCTTCCGAAGCAGGAACAAGATCTTGCGGCGGAATTATTCAAACGCATTGTTTTGGCGTGGGATCCGGACTTTACCAAGCTTACCGCTTATGAAGAAGAACAGCTTAAAGAAGCGGAAAACAGCGGGTATGTTGATATGGAAGAAATTGATTGGGATAATCTTGATAAATACTGAAAAGAAGTGAGTTTATGGAAAAAACGGTACTTACCCGCGTAAAGGAAGCCGAGGATTTTCTGGCGGCGGGGGATGTAACAAACAGGGATGAATATTTAAAGTATCTGGCGCGGTGGATAGCTTATATCCAGCACGAGCGTCTGATACACCTTATCGTCACAATGTCCTTTGCGATAATGAGCATGATGACGATAGTATTATTTTTTATGAGCGGCATTATAGCCACACTTGGAGCGTTGTTTATATTTGTGGTGACGCTGGGATTTTATGTGCGTCACTACTTTGTACTGGAGAATAAGACCCAGTATCTGTATGATCTTTATGACAAAATAGAAAAAATGTAAAAGGCGTAAGGAAAACACTGATTAATTCAAAAAGAAAAAATAAAATTTATAGTAAGCGAATTAAATAATTGGACTTAAGCTCGCTTGAGAACAATTATTTATGAGCCCCATCATATCGTGAACGTCCAAATATTTTTGACGTTCACGATAGCTTTAGCGGCAAAAATTATAACGAACCAGCCGTATAAACCGCTTGAAAAGCGGCTTTAGGCGAATGTGAGTGCCCATAATTTTTGTAAATTTTATTTTTTCGACCTTAAATCAGTGTTTCCTAAGTTTTTTGCATACGAAAGGACGAGAAAGTTTTGAAAGAGAGAAATACATTTTCGGGCTCGCTCGGTTTTGTGCTGAGTGCGGCAGGCGGCGCGGTAGGTCTTGGCAATATATGGCGTTTCCCTTATCTTGCGGCAAAGGACGGCGGCGGTCTGTTTTTGGTGACATATCTTATTCTGGCGCTGACCTTTGGTTTTACCATGCTTATAGCGGAGGTGGCGATAGGCAGAAAGACAAAGCAAAGCTGTCTGACAGCTTACGGAAAACTGCATAAAAAATCGGGCTGGATAGGCGTTTTCGACTGTATAGTGCCGTTTATGATATTGCCGTATTACTGCGTTATCGGCGGCTGGCTTTTAAAATACTGCATGGTCTATCTTACGGGCTCGGGGGCTGCGGCAGCGGCCGACGGCTATTTCGGCAGCTTTATCTCGGGCAATGTTCAGCCCATAGTTTTTGATGTTATCTTCCTTTTGGCAACTTCTGTCGTGGTCTACTTCGGTGTTGAAAAGGGTATCGAAAAATTTTCAAAAATACTTATGCCAATACTTTTGGTTGCGGTCATAGGCATAGCGGTCTTTTCGGTCACCATAAAAGGCCATGACGGCAGAAGCGGTCTTGACGGCCTTAAAATTTATCTTATCCCAAGCCTTGAGGGCATGAAAGCAAAAGATGTTTTTATCGTTATAATGGATGCCATGGGTCAGCTGTTCTACAGTATCAGCGTGGCTATGGGCATTATGGTCACTTACGGCTCTTACCTGCGGGATGAGGACAACCTTGTAAAATCGGTCAACAGAATAGAGATATTCGACACACTTGTGGCTTTTCTTGCGGGCGTTATGATAATCCCCGCGGTTTACGTTTTTCTCGGCAGAGAGGGCATGACGGCAGGCCCGGGTCTTATGTTCATCGCCCTGCCAAACGTATTTGACGCAATGGGTAAAATAGGCACGGCGGTTGCGGTCGTTTTCTTTGTAATGACGCTGTTTGCGGCGCTTACAAGCTCCGTTTCCATTATGGAAGCCGTTGTTGCAAGCCTTATGGATAAATTCGGTATGTCGCGCCCCAAGGCGACAATAATAGAACTTGTCTGCGCACTTGCGCTCGGTGTTTTGGTCTGCCTTGGCTACAACGCTTTCTATTTCGAGCTGACCCTGCCAAACGGCGCTGTCGCTCAGATACTCGATATCTTCGATTATATCAGCAACAATATCCTTATGCCGATAGTCGAGATAGGCACCTGTATCCTTATCGGCTGGATATTAAGCCCCGAAACCATAATAAAAGAGGCTACCAAAAACGGCGAGAAATTTGGCCGTAAAGCACTCTTTATACTTATGATAAAATTTGTTGCCCCCGTTATGCTCGTGACCTTGCTTCTCGGCGCGGTGGGTGTTATAAAGCTTTAAAAAAGGGGTTTTATGTGTTTGGTAAAACACAGTTTTATACAATAATAGGATTTTTGTTGGTTCGTTATAACAAAAATGATATGAATATATTTTGTAAAATAACCGAAATATTATATTGACAAATAAAATTTACGGTGTTATAATTTCCGTGTAATTAGGGAGTAGCCAACGCGGGATAAGTATAAAAAGCGTGATGTGCATTCGTCAGTACGGGATAATATCCCCGGATCGCATCGTAACAGGCGAGACTATATACTGCATTTATATGCGGTAGATAGCCTCGCTTTTTTATTTGTCTGCAAGGCTTGTAATTTTAAGAAAGAAGGTAAAAACATGGTACTGTTGGATGTTCTTATTCTGATAGTGGGTTTTATTGCGCTTATAAAAGGTGCGGACATCTTTGTTGACGGAAGCTCCGCACTTGCAAAAAACTTTAAAGTACCCGGGGTGATAATCGGTCTCACCATTGTTGCGCTCGGTACAAGCGCACCCGAACTTGCGGTCAGTACTTCTGCGGCATTGCAGGGGTCAAATGAAATTGCACTGAGTAATGTTATTGGTTCAAATATCTTTAATTTGTTATCGGTGCTTGGTGTATGTGCGCTGATACGCAATGTTCCGGTTGATGATTCTATTATGAAGCGTGATTTCCCTATCTCCATAATAGCAACGGCTGTTGTGCTGTTTATGACAAGCTGGGAGGCACTCTTCGGCGGTGCGTTTGTAAATAACAAAATGCTTGATAATGTAGGTGATGTAACACGCATAACGGGGCTTGTGCTGATAGTCTTGTTTATTGCTTATATCGTAATGCTTATTGTTGATGCAAAAAAGCACCCGCAGGAAGAAGACGATATAAAAACCATTCCCGTTTGGAAATGCTTTTTGCTTATAATTATTGGTGTTGCGCTTATTGTTGCGGGCGGACGTGCCGTTGTATATTCCGCAAAGGAAATTGCCCGTATTGCTGGTATGTCCGAAACCCTTATAGGCTTGACTATAGTTGCGGTCGGCACATCGCTCCCCGAACTTGTGACATCTATCGTTGCATCAAGAAAAGGCGAAAACGGCATGGCTGTCGGCAATGTTATAGGCTCAAATATTTTTAATCTTTTGTTTATACTCGGCATTTCTTCGTCGATACATCCTATACGTGTAAACCTTGCATCGGTTTACGATATGATAATTCTTATTGCGGTAAGCATAATAACATATCTGTTTGTTGCAAAAGACAGAAAACTGGGTAAATTTGAGGGCGGCGCAATGATAATTGTTTATATTGCGGATGTGATATTTGCGGCAGTCCGCTAAAGGAGGTCTTATGGATATATTTAATGTTTTGACGATGATAGGCGGGTTATCCCTGTTTTTATATGGTATGCACGTTTTGGGCGAGGGTCTGACAAAACTTTCGGGCGCCCGAATGCAGGAGATACTTGCAAAACTTTCGGACAACCCGATAAAAGGTGTTTTGCTCGGCGCGGGCGTTACCGCTGTTATACAGTCGTCTTCCGCAACAACGGTCATGGCGGTCGGCTTTGTCAATTCGGGCATAATGCAGCTTAAACAGGCTGTCGGTATAATAATGGGCGCAAATGTCGGTACTACAATAACTTCGTGGATATTAAGCCTTTCGGGTATACAAAGCGAAAGTTTTTTTATACGAATGTTGAAACCGACATCGTTTTCTCCGATACTTGCTTTGATAGGTGTCATTTTCCTTTTGTTCTGTAAGTCGGAAAAAAAGCACGATACGGGAAAAATTCTTATAGGTTTTGCTGTGCTTATGTTTGGTATGGATACAATGAGCACGGCAGTAGAACCGCTTAAAGATATACCCGAATTTACAAGGCTGTTTACGGCTTTTTCAAACCCGATAGTCGGCCTGATAGCGGGTGCGGTACTTACGGCGGCAATACAAAGTTCCTCTGCTTCGGTAGGTATTTTGCAGGCATTATGTTCAACGGGTGCGATACCGTATAATTCGGTGCTGCCTATTATAATGGGTCAGAATATCGGTACCTGCGTGACTGCGCTTATTTCCTCTGCGGGGGCAAAGGTCAACGCAAAGAGAACGGCTTTTATCCATCTGTATTTTAATCTTATAGGCACAATAGTTTTTATGGCGCTGTTTTACCTTGCATATGCAGTTCATCCCTTTGCATTTATGACACAGCCCGCAAATGCATCGGGCATTGCGGTCATACACTCGTGTTTTAATGTGTTTGCAACATTGCTTCTGCTGCCGTTTTCAAATTCATTGGTACGTCTTGCCGAGATGTCGGTAAAACAAACGGACGATGAAGAGGAAACCGCCTCGGAATATTTGCAGGGGCTTTCGCTGCTTGACACCCGTTTTCTGAAAAATCCCGCTTTTGCTCTTTCCCAATGTGCAAAGGCGGTTGATAAAATGGCAGAATTATCCGTGGAAACATTTTATGCGACCACTGAGCTTATGAATGATTATTCGGATGATAAGGCAAATGACGTTGATGAATTGGAAGGTATAATAGATCAATACGAGGAACGTCTGGGGAATTATCTGACAAAATTAAGCTCTTTGGATGTGTCCCGCGCTGAAGCAAACCGTATGTATGATCTGCAAAGTTTTATCGGGGATTTTGAACGTATCGCCGATCATGCCCAAATGATGAAAACTTCATTTAAAAAGATAGACCGAAAAAAGAAAAAGTTTTCGGAAAAAGGCAATGCGGAAATAAGCAATATGCTTAATAATGCGGCAGAAATTTGCAAAAGATGTCTGGATTGCTTCATTAATAATGATAAATCTGCCGCTGCTTCGATCGTTGAGCTGGATAAACATATCGATAAAATTTGCAGCAGCGTTATAAAAAGCCACAAAAAGCGCCTTAAAAACGGTAAATGCACCGTGGATATGGGATTTATTTTATCCGATCTGACAAATGATGTCAGAAGCGTATCCGAGCATTGCAAAAATATAGCCGATACGATAAGTAAAACGGCGTAGTTCGCACGGAAAGCCGTATCGCTTATAACAGATATCCAAAGGCAATATGCAAAGGGGCGATCCTTTCGTACACGAAAGAACTGCCCCTTTGTGTTTTTTATCTGTGCATGGAGAACGAGTCCATATCATAATTTTTAAGGTTATCGGTTATCTGTCTTGTATCGGCGCGGTCGATAAGTTTATCCCTGGCTTTGCGGGCTTTAAGCTGTTCTTCGTAGCTGCTGGGGCCGCCTACGCAGCCGCCCTCACAGACCATACCCTCGATAAAATCTTCGGGCAGCTTGCCGTTTTTCATAAGCAGCAGGCCTTTTTTACATTCCGCAGCGCCGTTTGCGCGCAGAACGGTGGCTTCTATTTCCTGGCCGGTCTCTTTAAGGTACTGCAAAACAGCGCCCGTTACGCCGCCCGAGTTGCCGAAGCGCTTGCCGTAGATGCTCGATTCCTGATAGCCGTTTTCGGCGGGTTTAAGCTCCACATTTTTGGCGCGCATAATGGCGCGTATCTCGCTGTATGTAAGCACAGCGTCCGCGTTGCCCTCTATGCCGTGCTCGGCGCACTCGCTCTTTTTGGAGATGCACGGGCCGATAAAAACAGTGTAGCAGTCGGGGTATTTGGCTTTCAGCATCCTTGAAACGCCGCACATGGGCGAAACCGTGGTAGACACATTGTCGTTGAGTTCGGGGAAGTGCTTATGTACCATATTCACAAAGGCGGGACAGCAGGAAGTCGTCTTTTTCTTGCCCTCTTTGTAGGCCTCTGCCCACTCGTCGCCCTCGGAAGCCGTTGTCATATCGCCGCCGAGACCGACTTCGACAAAATCCGTGAAGCCGACTTCTTTCATGGCGTTCCTCCAGCTTTCCATGGTTATATTTTCGCCGAACTGACCCTCGGTAGCGGGCGCAAGCATAGCAAACACCTGCTTGCCGCTTTTAAGCGCGTTTATAACGTCCACAATAAAAGTCTTGCTGCCTATTGCGCCGAACGGACAGCGGTGGATGCAAAGTCCGCAGCGGATGCACTTACCCTCGTCGATAACGGATATTCCGTACTCGTTATAGGTAATTGCATCCACGGGACAGGCGGATTTGCAGGGGCGCTTGAGGTAGGCAATGGCGTTGTATGGACAGGCCTTTGCACACATACCGCACTCCTTGCACTTTACGGGGTCTATTTTGGAACGGGTCTCGCCCGCCTGGATAGCGCCGAAACGACAGGCGTTGATACAGGCCTTGCCAAGACAGTTCTGGCAGTTGTCGGTAACAACGTAACTCGAAATGGGACAGTCCTCACAAGCCGAGCTTATTACCTGTATTATGTTTCCGTCGTCCTCCGCACCCGGGGCTTTGCCCTCGACAAGGCGTATCCTCTGGCGGATTATCTCGCGTTCTTTGTATATGCAGCAGCGGAACTGCGGTGTAGGGCCGGGGATTATCTCGTGCGGCAAAAAGTCGCGCTTCTCTTCAAGTGTGCCCTCAAAGGCATACTTTGCGACCTGGTATAAAACTTCGTGTTTTATCTTTATAACATTTTCGTCAGCAAACATCGTGCGTTCCTCCTTTGTTGTTGTGGGGGATAAATGATAATTTGTCGGGGTGTTGTCGGCAGGGACAGCGGACTTCTATCCGAAGTCCGCAAACCCTTCCACCGCAAGCGGTCCCCCTACCCTAAAAGGGCAGGCAAGGACGACACCCCGCTTCTTCAATAGCCACGGCGGGAGTTTCGTGGTTCCCGATAGTCCGGTAACTGCGGTGCGCGTTTCTTGGCTCCCCTCTTTAGGGGAGCTGTCAGCCGCCATTTTATCGGCTTTTGACAAAAAACTACAACGGCTGACTGAG
>JAFUAF010000067.1 GCA_017460805.1 Bacillota bacterium
AACGACAAAAGTCTTTGGACTTTGGGCGTTTACTTGCGCCGACTGCGAGCCGCAAAGCGGCTTTATTCCTTGTACGCAGTCGTGTGCATGCCCCGCAGGGTTATAGTAAAGGACATTTTTAAATGTCGTTTACTATAAAACATACGAAATATGCCGGAAGAAAAGCAGCTGCGCATATACTGTTTATATGGGAGTCAGCGAAAAAAGCGAAAGGATGATATAAATGAAAAAATTTACAGCATTGGCAGCAAGTCTTATACTTTTATTTACGGGGTGCTCCTCGGCCGAAATGCCGCAGCAGCCGACGGCAAGCGATATGCAGGCCGAAACATCGGCGGCAGGCCTGAACGATATGACGGTATACGATCTGGACGGAAACGAAGTGGACCTTGGCGAACAGATATCGGGCAGCAAGGTAACTATGCTGAATATATGGGCTACATTCTGCGGCCCATGTATAAACGAGATGCCCGACCTTGCCGAGCTTGAACAGCAGTATAAAGACCGGGGCTTTGAGATAGTCGGGCTGACAGGCGATGTTGTGGACAACAGCAGCGGCGGCTTTAAGCAAAATATTATTGCCGATGCACATTCCATAATTGAGGAAACGGGTGTAAAATACCCCGTACTTATTGCCACAAACGAACTTATGGAGTCTGTGGGACTGACGGTATTTCCGACGACTTTCTTTGTGAACTCAAAGGGCGAACTTATCGCAGAACCCGTTTACGGCTCGATGTCAAAGCAGGAATGGGAAGAAATGATAACAAAAGTGCTTGCAGAGGCGGAGTGAGGGCTATGACAAATAAAAAGCTGACGGCTGTGCTTTTTGTTGCTGCGGCGCTGATGTGCCTTTACGGTGCATATTCGGGCGAGACGGAGACGGTGTATCAAAAAGCCGCAAATATTTGTATGGAGTGTATAGGAATTGGCTGACATCAAAAAACAAAAACGAATACGAAAGACGGTGCAGGCCGTTTGGGGTATCGTTACAAACAGCTATTTGAAAGGCTTTGCCGAGGGCGGGATATACGATGGGGCATTAAAAAAATTTTGTGTGCCGGGTATGAACTGTTATTCCTGTCCGGGTGCGCTCGGGGCGTGTCCCATAGGGGCTTTGCAGGCAGTCTTAGGCGGCAGACACGGAAAATTTGCCTTTTATGTTATAGGCTGGCTTGCTATGGCGGGACTTATTGCGGGCAGGTTCGTCTGCGGGTGGTTCTGCCTTTTCGGGCTGTTTCAGGAGCTTTTGTACAAGATACCTCTGCCGAAGACAAACGTACCCGACAGGCTTGATAAAGCACTCAGGTATTTAAAATATATCATGCTTTTTTTGCTTGTTATAATACTGCCGTTTGCACTGCACGGCGAGCCGTATTTTTGTAAATTTATCTGCCCCGTTGGGACTTTGGAGGGCGGTATACCGCTTGTTATGTTGAATAAAGGGCTGCGTTCGGCAATAGGCTTGCTCTTTAAACTGAAATTTTTTCTGCTTGTGCTTTGCATAATTTCTTCTGTTTTTATCTATCGTCCGTTTTGTCGGTATATCTGCCCATTGGGTGCGTTTTATGCGCTGTTTCAGAGGGTAAGCTTTATAAGGATGAGTTTTGACGGGGAAAAGTGCATACATTGCGGAGCGTGCGCAAGAGCGTGCCAAATGAAAGTTGACCCCGTAAAGACCCCGAACAGCTGTGAATGTATACGCTGCGGAGAATGTGTGAGCGCCTGTCCGAAAAGTGCGCTTGGACTTGGGATCTGCAAGGGGTCGGATAAAATTATAGCTGAGCAAGAATAACTGCGGTAAAGACCAACACACAGCCGATAAATTCTTTTGGCTGCATGGTCTCTTTAAGTATAAGCCAGCCCGCAAGGGCAGCAAAAACGGATTCAAGGCTCATAAGAAGTGTGGCCTTGGCGGGCGGGGTGCGCCTTTGACCCAATATTTGCAGGGTATAGCCAACGCCGCTTGACATAACGCCTGCATATAAAACAGGCAGCCATGCCGCAAATATCGCTTTGAACGACACATCTTCAAGCACAAACATAAACAATGCCGACAGTATGCCCGCTGTAAAAAACTGGATGCAGGACAGCAGTATGCCGTTGGTATTTTTTGCGTTGAATATATCTATGACAATAATGTGTGCGGTAAAGCCAAGAGCGCATAAAAAGACCAGAAAATCGCCTTTCCCGATGCTCATATCCTCTTTTATGCAAAGAAGATAAAACCCGACAACGGCAACAAATACGCACGTCCATATTCTTTTATTGGTCTTTTTATAGATAAAAAATTCGGCTATGGGGACTATGACTATATAAAGCGCGGTTATAAAGCCCGCTTTGCCTGCGGTGGTAAGTGCAATGCCGCATTGCTGCAAGGCACTTGCGACAAACATGACAATGCCGCAGATGATACCGCCGATAATAGTGTTTTTAAGCGATATATCACTCTTCTTATTCTCTTTGTCAAAGGCTTTGAACCCCGCTATTACGGGTATCAGAGCCAGTCCGCCTACTATGGAGCGGGCAAAGTTGAATGTAAAAGGACCGATAAACTCCATACCCGCACTTTGCGCCACGAATGCCGTACCCCATATTATGGCCGTTAAAAGCAGCATAAGGCTGCCTTGCAGTTCTCTGTTCATTGTTATCTCCGTTTTGATAAATTGTTGTTTGACGGGTTTTTTTGTGGTGGCTACCGCCCCCACGCCCCTGTCTCGCTTTTTAGAAAAGCGAGGGAAAACTTATTCGCGAATATAGTTTTATGCAATTCAATCTTTAACACCGCGGCGTGATTTTTGTGCCGCAAATTATCATTTGCGACAGGGTTAAAAGCGTGTGTTTTGCAGTAATTCAAGCGTCGCAGACTTTGATCCGCAGGCGGAATCGAATTTCGCCGAGGAGCGGACGGATGTCCGCATACCTTACAGGCAGACAAGTGCCGCAGCGCAGCAAGGCGCGCAGGCTGACTGCCAAAAATTGGCGAAAAACCTGTTTTTCGCCAGACAAACACCAATTTGTCATCTTTAAAGTCAAACTAAAAGGCTGACGCGAAACTGCGGCAGCCTTATTTTTTTATTCTTTGGGAACATTTTTTAGCGCTATTTTCAAAAACAGCGGCATAAAAATAAATATCAGCAGAAATCCCACTATCATGCTTATTACAAGTGATTTACCCAACATAGCGGGAAAGAACAGTCTTGCGCCGTGCTTAGTTGCCTGAAAATATGCCATTGTTACCATACACAGCGTTATTATCGGGGTATAGATAATATCCGATACAAGGCTGTCAAACACGCGCGCTTTCATAGTGCGGGGCGGAATACCGAACTTTGCCCCCAGACTGTCCGTAACTTTTTTCATCGGTACCAAAAAGCCTATTATCATACTTATAACAAAGCTTATGATATAGTTTGAAATAAAGGCAGGCAGGGTAAACTGCCGCGCACCCAGCAAACCCGTAAGCGACAGGAAAAAGCTGAGTGTAACGCCCATATAAAGGCTCATTTTTTTGTTAGGGTCTTTCATATTATTCCCCCTTTTCTTCGTCCTCCGAAACAACTTTTATCTCGATACCAAGCTCTTCAAGCTGCTTTTTTTCAACGATATTCGGGGCATCGGTAAGCAGACAGCTTGCGTCTTTTACCTTCGGGAATGCAATGACGTCACGGATGCTTTCTGCGCCGTTAAGCAGCATTATAAGTCGGTCAAGACCGAATGCAAGACCACCGTGAGGCGGAGCACCGTACTTGAACGCATCAAGCAGGAAACCGAAGCGCTCCTGTGCATCCTCGGGGGTAAAACCGAGAAGTTTGAACATCTGCGACTGAATGTCGCGGCTGTGTATTCTTATGCTGCCGCCGCCAAGCTCGCAGCCGTTAAGAACCATATCATAAGCCTTTGCACGTACTCTGCCCGGGTCGGACTCAATGTACTGCAAATCTTCGTCCATAGGTGCTGTGAAAGGATGATGAACAGCGACGTATCTCTGTTCTTCCTCGTCAAATTCAAGCATCGGGAATTCCGTTACCCACAAGAACTTGTATTCGTCGGGGTCAAGCAGGTCAAGACGCTTTGCGCAGTCAAGACGAAGTGCACCGAGTGCATCAAATACAACTTTGTCCTTGTCTGCGCAGATAAGGATAAGGTCGCCTGCCTTTGCGCCGAATTTGTTTGCAATTTCCGTAAGTTTGTCATTGTCAAAGAATTTGGATAAAGTGGTCTTGAAGCCGTCCTCGTTTACAACTATCCATGCAAGACCCTTTGCACCGTAGGTCTTTGCAACCTCAACAAGTGCATCTATCTGCTTTCTGGGGAGCGAACCAAGACCGTCTGCACAGATACCGCGTACACTTCCGCCTGCATCTATTGCGTTTTGGAATACGCCGAACTCGCTTCCGTTTACTATATCGGTTATATTTTTAAGCTCCATGCCGAAACGGATATCGGGCTTGTCCGAGCCGAAACGCTCCATAGCCTCTATCCAGGGCATACGCATAAAAGGCGTTTCTATATCAAGTCCTTTTATCTCTTTGAAAACTGTTTTGATAAGTCTTTCGTTTACTTCCATTACGTCCTCTTCCTCAACGAATGAAAGCTCCATATCTATCTGTGTGAACTCGGGCTGACGGTCTGCACGCAGATCCTCGTCACGGAAACACTTTGCAATCTGGAAATAGCGGTCAAAGCCCGATACCATTAAAAGCTGTTTGAACAGTTGCGGGCTTTGGGGAAGTGCATAGAAATTGCCGGGATGCACGCGGCTGGGAACAAGGTAGTCTCTTGCGCCCTCGGGTGTGGATTTTGTGAGCATAGGTGTCTCTATCTCGATAAATCCCTCGTCGGAGAGGAAGTTTCTTACTATGCGGCATACGTTGTGACGCACGATAAGGTTCTGTGCCACATTGGGGCGGCGCAGATCAAGGTAGCGGTATTTAAGGCGAAGCTCCGTGCTTACGTTTACTCGCTCCTCAACATGGAAAGGCGGCTGCTCGCTCTCGTTAAGGATATACAGTTCCTCAACGGCTATCTCCACCTTGCCCGTTTTCATTTTGTCGTTTATGTTTTCGGGTGTACGCTCGCAGACCTTGCCCTTTACGGCGATAACATATTCCTTGCCTAAGGATTTGTCCTTTTCAAGTATGTCCCCGCTGTTTTTGTCCTGATCGACAAATACCTGCACTATGCCTGTGCGGTCGCGTAAAAGTATAAATGAAAAATGGCTGAACACACGGCGGTTGGATACCCAGCCCATAAGTGTGACTTCACTGCCCACCATACTTTCATTAACTTCGCCGCAGTAGCAGCTGCGTTTTAAACCCTGCATCAATTCACTCATTGTTATATCTCCTTTGAATAGGTTATTATAATTATTAAAATTATATCATATTATGTCGGCAAAATCAATACACACTTTGTTTTCTTTTCGGAGCAAGGCATTTTTACGGATAAATGGTCAATCTGCCCTCTATTTAGTATTTCACACATATAACGACCACAATTTCAATGTTGAAATCTACAAAATACGACATAGTTTTTTAGCAATTATACCAAGTTGAAAACAGTCCGAAAATACAGTATAATAGATTTGTTGCCCGCAAAGCGGGGCATAGTATTTTTAAAGAGGTTTTGAAATGCAGAAAAAACAGTTGGCAGATAATAAGCTGCTTATACTTTTTCTTTTATATCAGATGGATATACCCATGACGGTAACTCAGATAACCGAGTTTACGGTGGATAAGGAATACATGGATTATTTTTCGTTTCAGGAGCATATGAGCGAGCTGAAAGAGGCCGCACTTGTGGACGAGAAGTACGAAAACGAGCAGACAAGATATTTTATAACGGCAGACGGCGAGCAGGTATTAAGCTATTTTTCGGGTCAGATAACGCCCGAAAGGCGTACCGCCGTGCTTGACTACACCGCCAAAAACAAGGGAAGCATAAAAAAAGACATAAATGTGCTTGCAAATTATTTTTACAACAAAGAGAACGACTATACCGTAAAATGCGGTATTTACGAGGACTCAAAGACCCTTTTGGAGATAAATGTCACCGTTCCCTCAAAAGAGGATGCAAAGCTGCTTAAAAAGAACTGGAAGGAAAATATCCCCTATCTTTACGGCCATATACTGCACACCCTTTTGCAGCAGCCCGAGGGCATAGAGGAAAAATCGCTTGAGATAGCCGAAGCGCTTGCCAAGAAAAAAGAAAAGAAAAAGAAAGAAAAAAAACAATAAAAAAAAGCAATAAAAAAGCTCCCGCCGAAACAAGCGGGAGTTTTTGTTATCTTTGAACAGTCATTCTGACGGGTGTGACTTTCATATGCAGTCTTCTTGGGGTTAGGTCTGTCAGCATGGCATTTAAAAGCTCTTTTTTTGGCTCTATGATAAATCTGCACTTTTTGCCGTTGTACACAGTCACAAAAGCGTAGGTATTGCCCGCTTTTATACCGCTTGAAAAATCGACCTCGGGCAGTTCCTTATACTGCGAAAGGTGGTCTTTGTCGTCAACGTGAGCCATTATCTCAAAATCCGCCACGGCAGCCGAAAACACCTGTTTTCTGCGGGAGCGGTTGCGTATCACGTCAATATCGAGGATGCCGTCTGTGTAGGAATATTCAAACTCCACATTAAGCCCCGTTATCTGCCGCCATGCAAGAGCGCCTATGCCCGCAGCTATAATAAGGCCGAGAGCAAATATGCCTATCTGTCCGTGCATACCCGCACGCACGATAAAATTAAACACCACATATATTATAATGGCCGCATACACGCCAAAGTAAAGACCCTGTCTCATTCTGTCGTTTTTAGTCGGTTCGCGCCGCACAAGCTGTTCGGTAAAAAAGTCTTTCATTACTCTTCAGCATCCTTTTTATCGGTGATTATTTCTTCCTCAAACTTTTGTCTTGCACCCGAGGAGAAATTCAGTTTGTTCATAACACCCGGCACCATATTAACTATCTTGTCGATAGCGGTCTGGTTGCTGACATTCATTATCTGAACACTGCCGTCCTGTATTATCATTAAGGCTGTGGGGCTTATCTTTGCGCCCATGCCGCCGCCTGCGCTGCCGCCTTTTCTCACTTTTTCAACAGACGAATTCTGACCCGCACCCATACCGAACGCCACATCCACCAAAGGGATGATGGTTATATCGCCTATCCTTATAGGCTCGCCTACTACGGTCTTGGATGAAACAAATCTTTCCATCCTGTTGAACATTGCATCAAAATTTTCGTTTAAATTACTCATTATATCATCCCTTCTTAAATAAAATATCGGAAATCATCGTTCTTACGGGTCTTTTGAATACCAGTCTGAGCATCGGCATCATGACCCTTAAAATATAGGTTTTTCCGTATATATTCCCCTCTAAGGCTATATTTGTCTTTTCAAAATCGCCGTCAATATCTATATCTATCGGTGCAAACGCGCCTGCGGCACCTATCCCGCCAAGCGCCATGCCCGTATAGGACGGGTCGCCAAGGCCGAGTATGCCGTTCAGACTGCCGCCGAGTATGCCTATCGAGCGTATCTGCTCCCCGAAATAGACTTTTATGTTATGAAGCAAAAGCGGTATATCATAGCGTTCGCGGAAACGATTGAACTTGTCGATACTGTCCGAAAGTTTTTTTAAAGCAGACGAACGACGGGGCTTTTTTGTTTTCCCCGGTCTTTTTTTCTCCGACTCTTCCTCCGGTTCGTCCTCTGCTGCTTCTTTTTCGGTTTCTTTTGCCGGTTCTTGCGGTTCTTTTTCCGGTTCTTTTTCCGGTTCTTTTTCCGCCGTTTCCTGCGGTTCTTCCGGTTCTTTTTCCGCCGTTTCCTGCGGTTCTTTTTCCGGCTCTTTTGCCGCCGTTTCTTCCGGTTCTTTTTCCGGTTCTCCCGTTTTCGGTCCATGCAGGTCTTCGGCTTTTATTTCTTCATCATCCGAACCGTCGGTTGCTTCTTCGGGGTCTGTTTCCTCTTTTTCCGCATCCCTGGACGCTTCTGTTTTTTTAAAGCGTTCCTTGCCGAAAAGAAAAAATTTTGCCCCCTCGTTTTCGCCCCCGTAGTCGTATATGACCTTTATTGCGCCGAAAAGCACGCTTAACTTTGCCTGTGCATAGACTTCTTTGTCATACTTCGCCGTAATGCTGTAATTAAGCCGCATTAAAAGCAGTGTCACAAGCAGCGCAAGGATAATAAGCAGCAATATAAGTATTATTTTTAAAATTATTTTCAGTATGAGCAATTATCCTCACCTACTGTCCGATACCTTCCAAACTGCCGTGTTCGTCAAAGTAGTCCCGATATATATCCGCCACCAGTTCAATGGCATTTGCCTTGCCTTGGGCAACGCCTATTATTGTCAGTTCAAGATTTTTGTTGACAGGCTTGAAAGCCTCCTCACAGGTCATTATCTCTATCTTTTTGTCCTTTGTGGTACACACAAGATAGACCCCGCTCATTTTTTTGCCTTTTTTAAGCCCTAACTCAACACGGCGGCGGTCTTTTACGCTTTCATGCCAGATCATGTTATTCCCCTATTTTATCACGCGTCATAAGACGGTAAACAGCCTCTTTCACATCCAGATCATTGTATAAAACATCATTTATGGCCTCGGTAATGGGCATACTTACGTTGTATTTTTGGGCAAGCTTATATGCAGCCCTTGCATTTACAACACCCTCCACTACCATATGCACTTCTTCAAGCGCCTCGTCAAGGCTCTTGCCCTGACCCAGAAGCACGCCCGCGTGTCTGTTGCGGCTGTGAACGCTGGTACAGGTGACGATAAGATCGCCGATGCCCGTAAGACCCGCAAAAGTCTTTTCGTTTGCACCCATAGCAGCACCAAGTCTTGCTATTTCAGCAATACCGCGTGTCATAAGCGCCGCCTTTGTGTTGTCGCCGAAACCGCAGCCGTCCGCCGCACCCGCAGCAAGGGCGATAAGGTTTTTAAGCGCCGAACCAAGCTCCACACCGACAACATCCGTACTTGTATAGACCCTGAACATAGGCGACATAAAAGTATTTTGTACTTCCTCCGCTGTTTTTATATCTTTGGAAGCCGCCACAACAGCCGTAGCCATTCCTCTGCCAACTTCCTCGGCATGGCTGGGGCCGCATAAAACCGCAACTTTAGCCTGCGGTGCTTCCTGCTCTATCACTTCGGAAAGGCGCATAAGCGTTTCTTCTTCAAGGCCTTTTGCCACGTTTACAACTATCTGATCCTTTTTGATATAAGGCTTGAAACGTGTTATCATGTTTCTTGCAAACTTGGACGGTGTCGCAAAAACTATCATATCCGCCCACGAAACATCCTCGTCCTTACAGGTGACGGTTATTTCCGCGGGTATCTTTATTCCCGGCAGAAATTCCTTGTTCTCCCTGTCCGAGAGAATGGCATCAGCCTCGCTTTGCTTAAAAGACCAAAGTATAACTCTATTGCCTGCGGTGTGCAGCTGAATGGCAAGCGCCGTGCCCCAGCTGCCCGAACCGATAACTGCTACAGTCTTCATTGCTTGACCTCCTCATTTTTAGCGTTTTTGTCGTAGCCGAATTTGCTTTCCGTACCGTTTAAAAGCCTTTTTATATTGGGTATATGCTTAATATAGGTAAGTACCGAAAAACAAAGTATAAGGGCGACTACCTCCCAATTAAATTTAAAAATTATAAGTGTGATGGGGTAAACGGCAAGCATAACAAGGGAAGTCAGAGAAATTATCCTTGTTACCGCCACTATTGCGATACCCACAGCAAAAGTTATAAGAGCGACTTTCCAGTTTATGCACAGCATAAGCGCAAGCGAGCTTGCAATGCCTTTGCCGCCGCGGAAACCCAGATAAAACGGGAAAATATGACCCAGTATAGCGCCTATGCCCGCATAAGCACAGGGCAGAACACCTGCGGGATAACCGCGGAAACCGTATGTGAATGTACTGTCGCCCCTGAATATAAGGCTTGCCGCTATACAGGCAAGGATGACCTTGAATGTGTCCAGAAAGAACACAAGGTAGCCGAGGTCCTTGCCCAAAACGCGTGTGGTATTGGTAAAACCCGCGTTGCCGCTGCCGTGTTCGCGTATGTCAATGCCCTTTAATCTTCCTATTATATAGGCCGACTGAAAGCAGCCGAAAAGATAGCCGATAAGCAAAGAATATAATCTGAACATTTTTTATTCCTTTCTGTTGCGGGCGATAAAATGTATCGGCGTACCCTCAAAGCCGAATGCCTCGCGCAGCTGATTTTCTATATATCTTTTGTATGAGAAATGCAGAAGTTCCGTATCGTTTACAAACAGAACAAATGTGGGCGGGCGCACCGATACCTGTGTCATATAATAGATGCGCAGCGGTCTGCCCTTGTCCGCGGGCGGCTGGTTCATAGCCATAGCCTCGATAAGTACATCGTTCAGTACACCCGTTGCCACACGTCTTGCGTTGTTTTCGTTTACGGCTTTTATCATATTAAAAAGCTTTGAAACACGCTGACCCGTCATCGCCGAAATAAAAATTTTAGGCGCATAGGGCATATATTTGAGTTCCGTATCAATGTCCTTTATAAATTTATTCATAGTGTGGTTGTCTTTTTCGACAAGATCCCACTTGTTTACCGCGATAATGACCGCCTTGCCCGCCTCGTGCGCAATGCCCGCTATCTTGGTGTCCTGGTCGGTTATGCCCTCTTCGGCATTTATCATCAGAATACATACGTCCGCACGCTCAACGGCTGCAACAGCGCGTATGATAGAAAACTTTTCTATATTTTCCTTTATTTTCGACTTGCGGCGCATACCCGCTGTGTCGATAAAGGTATATTTCTGACCCTCGTATACATAGTCGGAGTCTATGGCATCACGCGTAGTGCCCGCAATATCGCTGACGATAACACGCTCTTCGCCCAGAATTCTGTTGATAAGCGAGGACTTGCCTACATTCGGCTTGCCGATAACGGCAACTTTTATAACGTCCTCTTCCTCCTGATTTTTGGCTTCTTCGGGGAAATGGGACACAACTGCGTCAAGCAGTTCGCCAAGGCCGAGCATCTGACCCGCGGAAACACCTATCGGGTCGCCTAAGCCAAGCTGATAGAATTCGTACACGTCCATGCTGTACTTCGCAAGATCGTCCACCTTGTTTACCGCCACAAGCACGGGCTTTTTGGCTTTTCTTAAAATATTCGCCACCTGCATATCGCTGTCTGTAACGCCTGTTTTAACGTCCGTTACAAAAACTATAACATCCGCCGAGCCTATGGCTATCTCCGCCTGCGCATACATACTTTTAAGTATCATATCGTCGCTTTCGGGTTCAAGTCCGCCTGTGTCTATTATTGTAAAATTGTAGTTGAGCCATTCCGCGTCTGCATATATACGGTCGCGCGTTACACCCGGTGTGTCCTCCACTATGGAGATGCGCTCACCCGCAAGACGGTTGAACAGCGTTGATTTGCCGACATTTGGACGGCCTATTATTGCTACTATGGGCTTTGCCATTTTGGTTTCGCTCCTTTATCTTATGTCAAAAAAACAGTTTTTTGTATTATAACATAAACAACCGAAAAAGTCAAATACGAGAGAATTTGATCGTTTTTATCAAATTGGAATTTAACGGGGAGATAATGTAAGCGTGTGCGCAGTATAAAAAGCTGTCCCTTTAGGGAAAGTGGCGCCGCTCGCGGCGTCGAAAGGGTGCTTCCTGCGGGGCTTTTCCACCCTTCAGTCGCGCTTCGCGCGCCAGCTTCCCTAAAGGGACGCC
>JAFUAF010000068.1 GCA_017460805.1 Bacillota bacterium
AAATGATGATATTTTCTTGATTATAAGAATTGTCGAAGCAAAAATCAAATTTAAAGCTAAATGGTTTGCAGGAACGGTCGGACAACTTGCAAAAAGCACTTAAAAACGGGATTTTTTCAGCAGTCTCGGACGGTTCTCTGTATGACTTGATTTTTTTCCATCATTTATCTCATATAACTTTCATCTTGAAAGGGTACGCATGAATACATCTGCACACCCCATATAAATGTTGGTTTAGGTACAATTTTTGCACATTCGTTTTGAACCATCTCAACTCATACACAGAATCGTCCCCTGTATGACTATTTAATCAGCAGGCACGGCGTTGATATAATATTGTCTTAAACTGCCGTCTTTAATTCCGCGCTGCATAATGTCGTCAATTTTCAAAACCATTATGTCGCCTTTTTTGTAATTGAGTTTCTCCCATTCTTCGTTGGTCATCCAAAGCATTACATCTGTCTCAATATCGGAATAAGGGACACATACCCAAGGGCGGCTGTCCTTGTCTGCTTTTTTGGCTTTTTCCGTATCGCCTAATGGTTCGGATTTATCCAATGTTGCGGTGGTCTTGATTTTGAAAGTTTTTCCCTCAAGGTCAGTGTAAATTCCATTGTTTTTCCATTCGGTGTTAATGGCTTCGTGGGCTTCTATTACAGCCTTTGGACTGTTATAATCGGCTTTTGCCGCAGAACCGCCGCAGGCAGCCAAGCCGAGCGGCATTGTTAACACAAACAATAAAGATAATATTTTTTTCATTTTTCCTCTCCAAAGCGTAATACAGGGGACGGTTCTTTGTCCCGACTGCTGTTTAAGCGGCTTTCACCGGAAACAAAGAATTATTTTGCCCCTGTCACACCTCAATATTTTATCGGCAGTTTTCCAATCTTTCATAAAAATCGGGGAAGGAGATGCCAACGCAGTCCGCATCGGTTATAGTGGTCTCCCCGTCCGCATTTAATGCGGCTATCGCGATACTCATTGCAACACGGTGGTCAAGGTGGCTGTAGGTGACAGCGCCATGCAGTTTCTGACCGCCTTTTATTATCATGCCGTCCTCGGTCTCTTCTATATCAGCGCCCATTTTGCCAAGTTCCTCTATCATGGTGGCAATTCGGTTGCTTTCTTTTACCTTTAATTCCTGCGCATCTTTTATGACCGTCGTACCCTCGGCTGCAAGTGCGGCAACGGCAAAAACTGGCAGTTCGTCTATCATTCGCGGTATTATCTCCCCGCCTAAGGTTATCGCCTTTAACTTTGAAGTCTTTACGACTATATCGCCCACAGGCTCGCCGCCCGCAAGTCTTTCATTCTTGATTTTAATATCCGCGCCCATTTGTAAAAACGCATCCAAAATTCCCGTTCTGGTCTTATTTATACCGACATTGGTTATCGTGATCTCCGAATTTGGCGTAAGCAGACCCGCCGCAATAAAAAATGCCGCCGAAGAGATATCCGCAGGCACGGCAACAGGCTTTGCATAAAGCTCTTTTACGGGCTTTGAAGTTATTCTGCCGTTGTCGTTTCTGATGTCTGCACCGAAGTAATTAAGCATTATTTCGGTATGGTCGCGGGAGGGAGCGTCCTCTATAACAACGGTCTCGCCGTCTGCATAGAGCGAAGCAAGCAGGATAGAACTTTTTACCTGTGCGCTTGCCACGGGCATTTTATACTCAATGCCATTAAGTTTTGAGCCCGTTATCTCCAGCGGAGCATAGCCGTCATTGGTGCTTTTTATATTTGCGCCCATTTGTGAAAGCGGCTTGATAACGCGGTTCATGGGTCTTTTCTGTATCGAAGCATCGCCGTTTAAACGGCAGTTAAAATCCTGACCTGCCAACAGACCCGAAATAAGTCTTATTGTTGTACCGCTGTTTCCCACATCAAGCAGTTCTTTCGGCGCTTTCAGCCCGTGCAGGCCCTTGCCGTGCACCACTACTTTCTCGCCGTTCACTTCTATATCAATACCCAGTTTTTTAAAGCATGAAATAGTTGACATACAGTCGTCGCCCGTCAAAAATCCCGTTATCTCGGTATCTCCGTTTGCTATGCTGCCAAACATGACCGCACGGTGAGAAACAGACTTATCCCCAGGTACTGTCATTACGGCATTTATGCTTTTTATCGGTTTTATCGTTTTATTCATATACTTTTCTCCTATTCTTTTACGGCATAGCCCGCCGCTTTAAGCACATCTGCGCCTTTGTCGCGGTGTTCCTTTTTGTCAAAATCCATTTGCAGAACGCCGCCCGCATATTCGCGGCTGTTGGTGATGCCGATATTTTTTATATCCACGCCGTTCAGGCTTAAAAGTGCCACTATCTTGGCAAGTACACCCTGTTCATCCACAATGTCTACGCGCAAGGTGTGATAATTGTCCGTTCCGCGCTTGCCAGAAAAGGTGTCGCGGTAGTTTTTGGCATCCTCAAAACGTGCATAAAAATCGTCTTTTGCGTTGTTTGCCACATCATCGCGGTAGCGCTTGAATATCTCTATAAAACTGTCCGCAACTTTCAATATCTCGTCACGGTTTTCAAAACAGATGCTTGTCCATATCTCGGGGCTTGATGCCGCAATTCTGGTCGTGTCCTTAAACCCGCCCGCCGCTATGGTGTGCATTAGCTCTTTATCATCGTCAAGCTGTTTTACGGTCGCCGCAAGCGCAGAAGCAATTATATGCGGCACATGGCTTATCGCCGCAACGATATGGTCGTGATGCTTCGGGTCTATTTCAAGCGGCAAAGCGCCCATAAGCCTTACAAGCCCCTTGAAATCTTCAAGTTCCGCGGGCGTAACATTCTCATTCGGCGCAAGGATATAATAAGCGTTTTCGTAAAGATGCTCATCGGCCGCCGAAAAGCCCGTTTTTTCCGAACCCGCCATAGGATGACCCGCAATGAATTTTATGCCGTCAAATGCCTGCATACTGCGATAAATGCCGTACTTTGTACTGCCGACATCCGTTATTATACAGTCCTTGTCAATCACGGGCAAAAGCTTTTCAACATATTCGGGTATCTTGTCAACGGGCGTACAAACAAAAATGTATTTACAGCCCGCAAAAATCGAAAAATCATCAAGCGAATAAGCCGCCAGAACTCCCTCCGAAACGCCGTCTTTAAGCGGCGCTTCACTTCGGCTCATCGCCACAGTCTCCACATCGGCCCTCGCCTTTAACGCGCGCGCAATACTGCCGCCGATAAGACCAAAGCCTATAATACCAATTTTTATCATAAATTTTCCCTCTTTTTTTGGAAATTCAGTACTTTTTTATTTTACCATTAAACATCAAAAGGGTCAAGACAGAAGTTTTTGCTGTTAAAATGGAAACAGAAAAATTATTTTGGAAATGAGGTAAAAAAATGACAAAAATATATGGTTACGCAAGAGTTTCGACAAAGGAGCAGAACGAGGACAGACAAATGATAGCACTTTCGGAATACGGCGTAGCGGCAAAAAATATCTATCTTGACAAGGCAAGCGGAAAGGACTTTGAGCGGGATAACTACAAACGCATGATTAAAAGACTGAGAAAAAGCGATATTCTGATAATCAAAAGCATTGACAGACTTGGCAGGAATTACGAAGAGATAATAAATCAATGGCAGCATATCACAAAAACGGTCGGCGCGGATATTGTCGTACTGGATATGCCCCTTTTAGACACCACAAAAAATAAGGACTTTTTGGGTACTTTTATTGCAGACCTGGTCTTGCAGATATTAAGCTTTGTGTCACAAAACGAGCGCGAAAACATCCGTCAAAGGCAGGCCGAGGGCATAGCCGCCGCAAAGGCAAGGGGTGTACACTTCGGCAGAAAACTTGAATTTATTGCCGATAATTACATAGATATTTTTAACAGATACCGCTGCCGATATATCAGCATTGAGGAAGCAATGAGCATGATAGGATGCAGCAAAAGCACGTTTTATCACATGATGAGAGATTTGAGGAAGGCGGGAAAAGTTTTTTGAATTTTTGTAAAATTGCCTTAATTTTGATAATAAACTATAGATTTTAAATAAAAATGTTTTTTAGAAATATCTAACAATACATCATATATATTATACAAAATTATCGTTAAAAAGTCAATAAAAAACCCATAGTTTTTATATTATATTATTGGTAAATAATTATTCCTAAATAGTATGCTTTTGTGATAAAAGGGGGTACACAATGGACAGGGATATATACTCCGCGCCCGTTTCAAACTATGAGGAAATGATGAATATATGCCGAAATGAAACAAGACTGCGTGTGTCCGAGGTAATTGAGCTTTGTATGCCGTTTATAGATACCCCCGAGGGCAAAATCCTTATGGAAGAACAGATGTACAGCGTTTTAATACAAATGCTTACATATATGCAGGTTAGTTCAAGAAAGCTGCGCAAGGAACGACAGCGCGAGGGCATAGACGCCGCAATGGCTAACGGCGTTCGGTTCGGCAGAAAACAAAAATTCACAGCCGATGAATATATCGACGTGTTTAAAAGGCTCGAAAACGGCGAAATTGATAGAAATACCGCCCGCGCCGAAATAGGCGCAAGCGTAAATACTTTCAGACGGATGTATAACGAATTGAAAGAACAAGGCAAAATTTGATGTTTTCCGCTTTGCTGTGAGGTGCAACATAGTAAAACGGTCGGCATATACCACAGAATTTCGTTTGCTGTCAGGTGCATAGATAGCGGCGGGATTTGAGTATATAGAAAGGAGGATAAGGGTAACGGCTTATCAATCAATGATTGGTTAATTTGCAAATTATAATGAGAGGGATAGTGGATACACATAAAAAACACGTTGAAAGTTTGCTTTCATAAGTGATTTTTTAGGTGTAGCCATAGGGCGGCGAATGCCGCACCACCAATACGGAGCAAAGCGGAGTATTGGTGCTATCCCGTGCGTATGAGTTGGCACTTGTACGCAGTAACTAAAAAACGTTACAAGGAGGAAAATTTTAAATGAGAAAATCATTATTAAAGACTATTGTGGCAACAGCAGTAGTCGGCGCAACTATGCTCATTGGCAATATAGCAACGTGGGCAGCAACTACATCTGAAGTATATTACGCATACGACAAAGATGTTCCAAAAGATTCATCTAACAGTACTGCTTTTACAGGCGTTACTACTTCGGGTTCATCAGCCTCTGGAACAGCAACAATGGGTGTTGGAGAATACACTTACACAAAAAGAACAAGTGCTGTAGATAATATATCAATTTCTTTTTCTGTTCCTTCTGGTAAGAACGGAAACTTTTATATTCTTTGTTCCTCGAACGGTACTTCAGCAAGGACATTAACATTAAAGTACACTACTACATATTCGCAAACAGCAACTACTAATACCAATTCTTCACTTGGAGTGTGTTCATTTACAAACTTAAATTCAGGTACATATACATTAACGGCAAGCGGAAAAATTTATTATGCTGTTTTAGCCTTAGATTTAACCGATACGGAAATCACAGATCATGAGTATGTTTGGCAGCTTGATACAACAGGCTTAGATTCTGATATCGCAAGTAATTTAAAATTAGGCGCAACAACTCCTGCATCAAACACAGCAAGAAAAATCACATATTCAGGATCAAAGTTTAATACAACACAAAACTTTCCCGAAACTGTTACAGTTGATGTCAATACGCCAACCAACAATCCAAGTTATATAAACGTTGAATCAGCCTCGATAAGTAATCAGTACAACAAATACACAATAACTGTAACCCCCCCTGCAGTTGATAATGAAAACTCTTGGTTTGAAGCCAAGCCTTCTTATGCTGTATCGGGTAATGTATATGATTCGACAACAGGTAATGCCATTAGCAATCTTAGTGTAAGTGCAACCAACGGAACAGGTGCAGTAACTACAGGAACCGGTTTTAATGTTACCGATATAATCGGCTCAACAACAGTAACTTTCTCGGCAACAGGATATTATTCAAAAACCGTGACATATACAGCTGCTACAACAACGGCAACGGTAGACCTTGTACCAACAACAGCAATAAGCGATAATACAACTGTTTTAACAACAAATAAGATATATACAAGAGCTGGGTTCGAGCCCGAAGCATATGACAACTTCAACAGTTTATCTACCGCAATAAATGTAAATAATTTTTCCATAAGCGGCAGTAATGCAAAACTGCAGTTTGTTGACAGTAAGGGTAATTCTACGGCAGTAGAACCGTATAACGGTAGAATCAACCTTAATACAAGTAAAGCATCTATTACATACCAGGCTCCAAGCAACGGCAGAATTACCATTTACGGCAAAACAGGAAGTAACGGCCAAAATGACAGAAGCGTTGTATGCAAAGCAGGCTCTACCCAAATAAATAAACTTACATTTAGCACAGACAATCTTATGAGCAGCACATTTGGTGTTACAAAGGATACAACATATACATTTACAGCAGAAACAGGTCAAATAAATGTATATGCCATAGTATTTGAACCTTTAACAGGTATTGCTGCAACCGCAACAAATTATGGAAGTTCAGACCTTTATGCTTTAGGTGATAACTGCACATATATAATCCATAAGGTAAGCTCTGCCGAAGCAGCTTCAAGTAAATTAACAGAAACAACTACCGGCATGAGCACAACAAAGGCATATAAAAAAGTAAAGTTTAGCGATGATACATACCTCGAAGTAAGTGATTTTACAGATGCTGTTGCTCTTTATGCATTTAAGGCAACAAACAGAGCAGCTGTACCTACAGCTACATTAACATGGACAACCGAGTAATATACAGGAGGAAGTAAGCATAATGAAGAAATTTTACGCACAGCCCGAAATGGAGTTAACTATTTTTACGTTAGAAGATATTATTACGCTTTCGGGTTTAACAACCGATATTGATGATGACGGTCTTGATCTTTATACCGGTGAAAATCTTTGGTCATAATTTATTGTTGATAACGCCATAATAAAAGGTTCTTTGTCAACTGGTGTGGTTGACATTTAACACAAACTTAACAAACGGTGTGTATGAGAGATCATGCACACCGTTTTTCAATGCTGATCAAGTCACACGAAATAAGTATTCTATTTCTGAAATTGTAGAATGAGCGGTAGCCGAAGGCCACTCTTTTGATTGCTTTTATCTTGTTGTTGAAGCCTTCCACAAGGCCGTTTGTCCTCTGGGAGACAGGGGACGGTTAGTGTGAATATCCCCTGTCAGCAACCCTATTTTTGCGCACACTAAAAACACTATGCCCAAAATTCAAAAATTTAATAATTTATATTGGACAACGCAACATCTTTGTTGTATAATGTATTTGAGC
>JAFUAF010000008.1 GCA_017460805.1 Bacillota bacterium
ACTATTAAAGTTACTTATAAACAGTGGCGCGCAAGCGCGTTATAGGGGTCGCGCAGGAATCGCATCGCCGCTTCGCGGCTCAGCTCCCAGTCCTGCGCTCCAACACACTTTTGCAAAAGCAAAAGTGTGTTAAATTCCAATATAATTCTCGAACTACCACACAAAAAAAAGGATGAAGCACCATACAGGCGCGACATCCCATAAATTTTTTATTCTGTTATTTCTTCCTCAACAGGTGCGGCAACAGCGCCGCCAAGAGGTTCAAGTCCGTTTGCTACCCTTACTTTATTTTCTATTTCAAGCAAAAGGTCGGGGTTTTCCTTAAGGAATTTCTTTGCATTTTCACGTCCCTGGCCAAGTCTGTCGTTATTATAGCTGTACCATGCGCCGCCTTTTTGAACGATATCCATTTCTGCGGCAATATCCAGTACATCGCCCTCGTGGCTGATGCCCTGGCCGTAGATAATATCAAACTCGGTCTTTTTGAAAGGAGGTGCTACCTTATTTTTAACGATCTTTACCTTGGTTCTGTTGCCGATTATCTCCGTACCGTCTTTGATAGGATCGGCCTTTCTGATGTCCATTCTGACGGAAGCGTAGAATTTAAGCGCCTTACCGCCTGTTGTAGTTTCGGGATTACCGAACATTACGCCGATCTTTTCACGAAGCTGATTGATAAATACCACGATACATTTGCTTTTTGCGGTAACGGATGTGAGCTTACGCAAAGCCTGGCTCATAAGACGTGCCTGAAGACCCATGTGTGAGTCGCCCATTTCGCCCTCTATTTCTGCCTTGGGAACAAGGGCTGCAACGGAGTCCACGATTATTATATCCACAGCGCCGCTGCGTACAAGTGTTTCCGCAATTTCAAGTGCCTGCTCGCCGTCATCGGGCTGAGAAACATAAAGCTCGTTTATATCAACACCCAAATTCTGCGCATAAACAGGGTCAAGAGCGTGCTCGGCATCAATAAAGCCCGCAATGCCGCCCGCTTTTTGAACTTCCGCTACCATATGCAGGGCAACTGTTGTTTTACCGCTGCTCTCGGGGCCGTATATCTCGATAATTCTGCCCTTTGGTATACCGCCTACGCCAAGCGCCAGATCAAGTGAAAGAGCGCCCGTAGAAACGGTCTCGATACCCGTGTTTTTAAGGTTGTCGCCAAGTTTCATAATAGAACCCTTGCCGAAGTCCTTTTCTATTTTGCCGACTGCGGCTTTCATGGCCTCTTTTTTTTCGCTGTTGAAGTTTTCATCTGCCTCGTTTACTTTTACTTTTGCCATATCTTTCTCCTTAAATTTTTAATTAAATTTCTTTATCTAAAATATCGTTAAGTTCGTTTAAAAGTATATTTGTTGTCTGCTGTCTTATTTCGGTGCGTGTGCCGCTTAATTGAAGCAGGCGTGTCTTTACGCTTCCTTTTACGCAAATGCCGATATAGACTGTTCCGACGGGTTTTTCGGGAGTTCCGCCGCCCGGACCCGCAACACCCGTAGTGCTGATACCTATATCCGTATTGCTGTTAAGACTTACTCCCCTGCACATTTCCTCCGCAGTCTGATGACTGACGGCACCGTATTTTTCAAGTGTTTCTTTTTTAACACCCAAAAATTTCATCTTGGCTTCATTGCTGTAGGAAACCACTCCGTCCATAAAAACCGCCGAAGCACCCGGATAATCCACTATAGCCGACGAGACCATGCCGCCCGTGCAGCTTTCCGCCGCGGAGATCGTAAGCCCCTTTTGTTCAAGCTTTTTTACTATACTTTCAACACAGCTGTAATTGTCCATATCTTGTCCTCACAAAACAATTTTTTTAATTCATCTTTACAAAAAATATTATAAAACATAAATTAAAAAAAATCAATAAAAAAATCGAAATTTTTTTCGGAAAAATTTTTATTGCACTATTTTCAGGACATTAAAATTTAAAATAAAAAAAGACGAAGAACAAAGTCTTCGTCAAATAATAGCGGAAGGGGGATTTGAACCCTCGACACCACGGGTATGAACCGTGTGCTCTAGCCAACTGAGCTATTCCGCCATATATGTCAAAGCCTGCACCCCGCAAAACGGGGTACCGACTTAATTTTTAAAAAATGGGAACAATAGGGCTCGAACCTATGACCCTCTGCTTGTAAGGCAGATGCTCTCCCAGCTGAGCTATGCTCCCATATGCTGCCGTTTACCCGACAACAAAATAGATTATAGCATTATTTTAAAGAGTTGTCAACACTTTTTTAAAAATAAATTTATTTTTTTTACAACTTCTTCGTTCCACAGTATTTCATTGTGTCTAAGACCCGAAGCCGTAAAAAGTTCGGCATCGGAAAAATTTTTGCTTAATCTTTCGGAACTTTCATAAGGAATGACCTCATCATCCTTCGAAGCAAAAATAAGTGTCTGCGCCTTTACATCTTTTGCATACTTATAACTTTTAAAAGGGTAAATTATCAGTTTTTTTGCCGCACCGTGAAAAATATCAACAAAATTATTATATGCAGATGCCATTTCATCATAGGGGGCGGCAAGTATAAGCCCAGATACTTCATAATTTGCCGAAGCATAAACGGCCGCGCCCGTACCCAGACTGAAACCCATTACAACTATTTTTTCGTTAAGAGTCTCGTCTGCGCCTACATACCGCATTACCGAATTTACTGTTTCGAATATGCTTTTTTCGGACGGACTGCCGCCGCTTTCCCCATAACCGGGGTAATCGACGGAAAGTACATTATAATCGGCAAAATACTTCCAGCACTCATTTATATCCCAATTTTGCATATTTAAAGCACTTATTTGTGAATTGCCGCCGAAATATACAAGTGTTTTGCGGCTTTCGTCACAGCGGTGCAGCCAGCCGACACAGGTATATTTTCCGTTTTGTATCTCCGTTTTTTCAAAGCCGTTTTGCATCATATATTCTTCTGCCTGCATATTTCTGAAAGGGTGAAAAAGCATTTTATTTTGTATTATACAGACAGCCGAAAATAGAATTGCCAATAAACCCAAAAGGGTCAAAACGAGAATTGCCGCTTTGACCCTCTTATTAGTTTTTTTCATTACATTATATCCTGAAATACCCTGCCGATACTGTCATGTATAGCCAGTTTAGCAAGATTATCGTATGTTGTTTCACCCTTATTTATAAGAATAAGCTTATTGCCGCGGTAAGCACTTACAAGACTTGCGGCAGGATAAACCACAAGGGAAGTGCCGCCGACGATAAGCACATCAGCCTCGGAAATAACTTTATAAGCCTTATTCCAGACATCATTGTCAAGCGGTTCTTCATACAAAACAACATCGGGCTTGATTATGCCGCCGCATTTTTCACACTTAGGCACGCCCTCACAGTCTATTATATCACGCAAAGGATAAAATTCTCCACATTCCATGCAGTAATTTCTGTAAACCGAGCCGTGAAGTTCAAGCACGTTTTTACTGCCTGCAAGCTGATGAAGATTATCTATATTCTGTGTCACAACAGCCTTTAATTTGCCCATTTCTTCAAGCTTTGCAAGTGCAAAATGTGCAACATTGGGCTTTGCATCAGGATATACCATATTATTAAAATAATAATCATAGAATGTATCCGTATGTTTCATAAAATAGCTGTGGCTTATAATTTCCTCGGGAGAATTGCCGTATTTTATTTTTGTATTGTAAAGACCGTCGGCAGATCTGAAATCGGGTATGCCGCTTTCGGTAGAAACGCCCGCACCGCCGAGGAATACTATATTATCACTTTCATCAATAATTTGTTTCAATTCTTCGTAGATCAAATCATTCACCCCAATCCGAAAATCACTTTTTTAATTTTTCCACAAAAACAGCTATTTTTTCAAGTGCTTTTTTGATATCGTCTATAGAATATGCGTAGGAACAGCGGATAAAACCTTCGCCCGCATCGCCGAATGCAGTACCCGGCACAACAGCCACTTTTTGGTCGTAAAGAAGCTGTGTACAAAAATCATCCGAACTAAGACCCGTTGATTTTATGCAGGGGAAGAGATAGAAAGCGCCTAAAGCTTCAAAACAGTCAAGACCCATATCAAGAAAGCCTTGACGCATCACACGTCGGCGCATCTCATACTGCTTGCGCATTTTTTCGACCTCGCCGTCACAGCTGCGAAGACCCTCGACAGCCGCACGCTGACTTATTGTAGGCGCACACATTATAACATACTGATGCACCTTTATCATTTGCTTAATTATAGGCGCGGGACCCATAGCATAGCCGAGTCTCCAGCCCGTCATGGCATAGCCCTTTGAAAAACCGTTTACAAGTATGGTCTTATCGCGCAGTTCGGGGAACTGTACGGGCGAACAATGTTTTTTGCCGTTGTATGTAAGCTCCGAATAAATTTCGTCGCTTATTATCAGAATATCTCTGTCTTTCAGGGCTTCTGCTATTTTCGCCCAGTCCTCGTATTCCATTATCGCGCCCGTAGGATTATTGGGATAACAGGCGATTATTGCCTTTGTTTTATCCGTTACCTTTTCAAGTATCTGCTCGGGCTGTAGTCTGAAATCAAATTCGGCGGTCGTATTTACCACAACGGGAGTACCGCCCGCAAGCGTAACACAAGGTTTATAACAGACATAAGACGGCTCGACCACAAGAACCTCGTCCCCCGGGCCTACTACCGTTCTCATGGCCGCATCGACAGCCTCGCTGCCGCCGACGGTCACAAGTACCTCTGTTTTAGGATCGTAATTTACATCAAGTGTTCTTTTTATATAATTGCATATTTCCCTGCGCAGTTCCAAAAGACCCGCGTTTGAAGTATAGACCGTGCGGCCCTTTTCAAGCGTATAAATGGCGCGCTCCCTTATAGGCCAGGGCGTGTCAAAATCGGGCTCGCCCACACCTAAAGAAATAACATCATCCATTTCGCTTGCTATATCAAAAAACTTTCTTATGCCCGAAAAAGGCATATCAAGCACTTTTTTATTTACAAAATCTTCGGGTTTTTTCATGGCGAAACTATCATCCTTTCGTCATCTGCATTATTTTTCTCAAAAATAACGCCGTGTTCCTTGTATCTTTTAAGCACAAAATGAGTAGCGGTGCTTAAAACGCTGTCAAGTGTGGATAACTTTGAGGATACAAAAGTAGAAATATCTCTCAGGTTTTTACCCTCTATCATAACAAGGATATCATAGCCGCCCGACATAAGAAAGACGCTTTTTACCTCGCTGAAGCCATAGATCCGTCTTGCTATATGCTCAAAACCCATATCTCTTTTGGGTGTTACCTTTACTTCTATCATTGCGGTAACAATATCGTCCTTTACACTTTCCCAGTTGATAAGGGTCGAATAACCGCAGATAACCTTGTCCGCCTCCATTTCGGCAATGGCGGACGCGACCTCCTGCTCGGGCTTGCCAAGCATAAGCGCTATTTCTTCAACTGTTTTTCTGCTGTCGTTTTCCAGAATTTCAAGTATGTCTTTTTTCACTGAAAACACCCCTTATCATTTATACTTTGGAAGTTCTTTTTTAAGAACATTCTTTATAACATTATAACTTGTTTTATACACAAATACAAGTAAAACTTTATTTGTGTTTTATTGTTTTTCAACCATTCCGTCCTTTACATAAAAAATACTGCCGTCTTTGCAGATACTTTTTATATTGTCGTCGATGCCTGTCGAAGTAACTATCGTCTGGACATCGGCGATATTGTTGATAAGATACTCCTGTCTTTTTTTATCGAGTTCGGAGAGTACATCATCAAGCAGCAGAACGGGGTAGTGGTCTTTTTCTTTTTTTATAAGTTCTATCTCCGCCATTTTAGTGGAAAGACAGGCTGTGCGCTGCTGTCCCTGCGAGCCGTATTCACGCACATTCACGCCGTTTATATAAAAATTCATATCGTCTTTATGTATGCCGACGGAGGTATTGCCGTAATATATATCTTTCTCGCGGTTTTGCACCAGTTTTTTATAAAAATGGTTTTTATCTGTATTGGGCTTGTATTCAAGGCTTAATTTTTCGCTGCCTGCGGTTATTTTAGCATGAACATCCGCCGCTATATCGGAGATCTTAAGTATAAAATCATTTCTCATATCAATAAGATCCGCGCCGTATTCCGCAAGCTGCATATCCCAAATATCGAGAGTATCATCGGGTTTTTTTATATTTTTCAAAAGATTGTTTCGCTGTTTTAAAACCTTGTAATACTGTTTGAGATTATAGTAATAAAGCTTGTCTATCTGACACATTTCCATGTCGATAAAACGTCGGCGTTCCCCCGGGCCCGCCTTTATAAGCTGTAGATTTTCGGGACAGAAAATGACCACATTAAGCGTTCCCAAAAGCTCGCCTATGCGCTTTACGGCAAGGCCGTTTATACAGATACCCTTTTTGCCGTTTGAGCGCACGGTTATATCTATACGGTCAAGACGGCCGTAGTCGTCCCTTACAAAAATTTTTATAAAAGCCGCATCTTTTTTGAAATTGACAAGTTCCTTGTCGTTGTTGGTGCGGTGGCTTCTGCCTGTGGCGCAGTAATACACGGACTCCAGGATATTTGTTTTCCCTTGGGCATTATCGCCGAAAAGCACGCTTGTTTTCTTATGCGGTTTTAATTCAAGCTCTTTTATATTTCTGTAATTTTTTAGTTCAATGCTTTCTATAAACATTTAAGCCTTGACCGCCTTATATTCGACACCCTCAAATTCAACTGTGTCGCCCTCGTATATTTTTTTGCCGCGCATAGTGCAGACTTCGCCGTTTACCTTTACATTGCCCTCTTGTATAAAATATTTGGCATCCGAGCCAGACGAGACTGCATTAGCAAATTTAAGAAACTGCTGTAATTTTATAAATTCCGTTTCTATTGCGATATATTCCATAATTTTTCCTCTCAGATCTTAACGGGAAGCACAAGATATTTAAAATCATCGTTGCCTATGCTGCTTTTTACTATACACGGCGAAAGGCTGCTGATAAAGTACATTGTAAGTTCTTCCTCGTCTACTACCCTGCATATATCCAGAAGATATCTCGGGCTGAAACCTATTTTTATCTCCTCGCCCTCAAAATCTATCTCGGCATCCTCGTAAACATCACCCGTGCTGTTCTGTGCGCTTATTTTGATAGTGCCGTCCGTAATTTCAAGTATTACCTCAACTTTTTTGACCTCTCTTGCAATAAGAAGCAGACAGCGCTCGAGACAGCTCATCAAAAATTCGCGGTTTACGGTTATTTTGGTCTTATAATCGTTTGTAAACATCTTGCCGTATTCAAGGTAATCGCCCTCGAAAAGTCTTGAAGTCAGCTTGCAGCTTGAAAGTCTGAATTCTATAAACTTGTCGTTAAAATAAAGTTCGGCATCCTCTTCGTCCTCCACAAGACGTGATACCTCGTTAAGCGCCTTGCCCGGCACAACTATTTTTCCGTTAAAATCATCGCTGTTTTCCCTTAACATAGTTCTGTAGGCTATTCTGTGACCGTCAACGGCTACCATATTGAAACGCTGACCCACAAATTCAAAAAGTTCGCCCGTAAGGATAGGTCTGTAATCCACCTGTGCGATAGAAAAAATAGTCTGCTTTATCATAGATTTAAGGTCCTTGCCCTTGATGCTTATGGGCGAGCCGTTTTCTATCTGCTTCGGAAGAGGAAATTCGCTGCCGTCCAGACCTGCGATAGTTACCTTTACACGTCCGCTTTTAAGTGTGGTCACAAAATTTTCGTCCGTTTCTATATCAACTCTGCCTTTCATAGAGCGTACAAAGTCAAAAAACATCTTTGCATCAAGCGCTACATCGCCTATGTTATAGACATCCGCACCCTCTATATAGGAGGTCTCTATGCTTTGTTCAAGGTCGTTTGCTATAAGCTTGAAGCCTTCTCTGTCGGCTTTTAAAAGTATACATTCAAGTATTGGTGATGTGGTTCTTGACGAAACACATTTCTGCACTATATTTATATTGTCCAGTAACTCTTTTTGGTCACATGAAATATGCATGGTTCGTTCTCCTTTTTCAGATATATATAATATTGTTTATTTTAATTAGTAGTAATAGCAGTAGGGACTGTGATTATATGGATAAGTACAAATTATCCCTTGTTTTACATATTTTTGATGTCATTAAGCTGTTGAAAAATGCCGTTTTTTTTAACACTTTGTCAAGACTCGTCCACATATAAATAATGGCATATTTAAGACAGTGACATATATCAACACTATTTTAACACTATTTTAACATTACTATGTTGATAACTTACTGATTGTTTATCTTCTTTTCAAGATTTATAAGTGTATTCTTGATATCCTCATCTTCGTCGGCAAGGTTTTCTATTTTGTTGTAGGCACTTATTACGGTGCTGTGATCCTTGTTGCCGAATTTGCGGCCTATCTCCTTATAGTTTATATCGAGCATCTTTCTGCAAAGATACATAGAGACCTGTCTTGCAAGGGCAAGCTTTTTTGTCCTTGTTTTGCCTTTAAGATCGTCTGTGCTGACACCATAGTGTGCAGCGACTATCTCCTGGATATATTCTATGGTAATTTTGGGCTTGTTCATTTTAAGGATATCTTCTACCGCATTTTCGGCCATATCTATCGTGATATTGCCGGGGTATATCTTGGAATAGAAGATAACGCGGTTAAGTACGCCCTCAAGCTCACGGATATTGCTTTTTATATTCTGGGCTATGTACTGAATAACATCGTCGGGTATCTCGTAATTAAGGCTTTTTGCCTTTGCCTGCAGGATAGCTGTTCGGGTCTCGAAATCGGGAAGTTTGATATCGACTACCAATCCCTGCTGAAAACGTGATTCAAGCCTGTCCGCAAGCTGTTCTATCTCCGATGGCGGACGGTCGCTTGAAATAACTATCTGTTTGTTATTCATTGTAAGCTCGTTGAAGGTGTGGAAGAACTCCTCCTGTGTCTGCGTTTTTTCGGAAATAAACTGTATATCGTCTATGAGCAGAAAGTCAAGTTTTCTGTATTTTGAGCGGAATTCCGCACCTTTTTTTGTACGTATCGCCTCAATAAGCTCGTTCATAAAGTTTTCGCATGAAATATAGGCGATATTCAAATTCGGGGTATTTTCAAGAGCCTCGTTGCCTATAGAATTCATAAGATGAGTTTTACCGAGACCCACACCGCCGTATAAAAACAGAGGATTATAGGCTTCGCCGGGCATCTCCGAAACGGCTACTGCGGCCGAATATGCAAGTTTATTGCTGCTGCCTACGACAAAATTATCAAAGCGGTATTTTTGGGTAAGGCCGTTCAAATTACGGATATTGTGCTCGTTAAGGTCGGACTTTTGCTCGGATTCTTCCTGTGCGGGTTCATTGCCCTTTATATAGGTAGTAATGCTTATATTTCTGTTTATGACCTGCGCAAGAGCATTTTGTATAAGATTTAAGTATTTATTATCTATCGTTCTTTTTACAAAACCGTCGTTTACCTCAAAAATAAAAGTATCATTGGTAAGTTTGACAGGCTTCATGGCAAGAAACCATGTCTGATATGTTATGAAAGATACCTCATTTTCCAGTAATTCAAGGGTCTTTTGCCATATTTTATTTATGTCCATACTGATCTCCTTGTAAATTGTAAAGAAATTGTAAAATTAAGTCAACATTGTGTGGATAACTTGATTTTTGTTGATAAAATAAAGGGTTTTGACCCTAAAAATAAGTATTTATCCACTTATTTATCAACAATCGGATAAAAAATGTGGATAAAGTGGAAAAGTTATTCACTTTTTGTTACAAGTTGATTACAAAGTGCTTAAACATCATAATAACAAATGTCAATAAGATGTTTATAAGTTGTTGATATATACAAAATAATAATTTATTCTTAAATATAAAATTTTATTCGTATGATTTTTATATTTCCTCCATATCGGAAACTCCTTTAATTATAACACAAATCATAAAAAAAAGACAGATTTTTTTTCGATAGGATTTGAAAATTTATGGGCTGTATGTTATAATATAATTGTTAAATTTTGATAATTGACATTTGAAAAGGTGATAAAAATGAGAGAAGTACATATTAATGAAATTATTGATAAAATAGAACAAATGTGTATCAGCGCAAACTGTAACTTAAACAGCGATATATACAGCCGTTTAGAGGTCTGTTCAAAGTGTGAGGAGTCCGCTGTGGGTAAGGATATACTTGAACAGTGCATCAAAAACGCGGATATGGCTAAGGAAAAACAAAAGCCTATCTG
Source organism: Bacillota bacterium (assembly GCA_017460805.1). Taxonomy (GTDB): domain Bacteria; phylum Bacillota; class Clostridia; order Lachnospirales; family CAG-274; genus RGIG4310. Next base: position 10,218 of record JAFUAF010000008.1, read on the forward strand.
TCAGGATACGGGCATGGCTGTGCTGTTTGTGGAGATAGGCCAGGATGTGCATATCACGGGCGGAAGTCTTACCGATGCCATAAATGAGGGCGTGCGCAGGGGCTATACAAAAGGTTATCTGCGTAAAAGCATTGTTTCCGACCCGCTTTTAAGGGTCAATACAAAGGATAATACTCCCGCGGTCATTCATTACGATATAGTTGAGGGCGATAAAATCAAGATAGACCTTGCACCAAAGGGCTTCGGTTCGGAAAATATGAGCAGGGTATATATGCTTAAACCCTCCGACGGCATTGAGGGCGTAAAAAATGCCGTTATAGACTGTATTGAAAAAGCAGGACCCAATCCCTGTCCCCCTATGGTCGTAGGCGTCGGAATAGGCGGAAATTTTGAACTCTGCGCCAAGCTTGCAAAAAAAGCACTTTTAAGACCGATAAATGAAAACTCGAAGATAGAGTATGTTGCCGATATGGAAAAAGAACTGCTTGAAAGGGCAAATAATTTGGGTATAGGCCCGCAGGGTCTGGGCGGAAATACTACGGTTTTGGGTATCAATATAGAAACTTACGCCACACATATCGCTGGTTTGCCGCTGGCGGTGAATATAAGCTGTCATGTAACAAGACACGCAAGCTGTGAGATATAAAATTATTTGACATTAATATCATACAACGAAAGGAGTTTTAAATATGTATAAAAAATTCAGATACCAACCGTTATCCCGTAAGATATTTATTATATTTAACACTCTTTTCTTGTTGTTTTTAACGGTGTGTATACTTGCGCCGCTGTTAAAGATAATATTTGCTTCCTTATCCGAAAGCAGCTTTCTTCAAGGTAATTTAAAAATTTTCAACAAAGATCTTGATTTTTCGGGTTATAAATTTTTATGGAACAAAAAAGATACGGGTTTCAGTATTTTTGAAATAAAGGAATATGAATATTATATATTCAGACCAAATTTTTATGTATCGATATTTACGACATTGGCGACGGCTTTTATAGGTACTTTTGTTTCGGGAATAGCGGCATATATACTGATGCAAAAAGAAATGCCCGGAAACAGGTTATTCGGACGTATGATGCTTATTGCCGCACTTTTCGGTGGTTTCTCAATACCCGAATTTCTGATGTACAAGCAGCTTCATTTGCTGAATACACATATCCCCGTGATTTTGCCGCTGTGCTTTAATTACCTTAATATATTGTTTTTAAAGATATATTTTGAAAGACTGCCAAAAGATTTGCTTGATGCGGCGGAGATAGACGGATGTACACCTTTAAGCAAGTTTTTTAAAGTGATAGTACCCGCATCAAAAACGCCTTTGACGGTGGTGTGGATGTTTTTTGCTTCATCCGCATGGAACGAGTATTTAAGATACTATATGTTTATATCCGATATGAAAAAATACAATCTGCAAAATATTTTAAGAATGTGGTTTAATGATGACGGCATAAATATCTATCTCGGTATGGGTGTTTCGTGGCATCAGGCAATATCATCAAATATAGTTATTTGCATGATACCCGCGATATTTATATGTCTGTTTTCGGTAAAGTATTTTATACCCGCATTTAATGATATATTCAGACAAAAAAATTAGTATAAAATTCGTTTAAAATTAAAAATAAATATTGAATATACCCCAAATTTATGTTATAATGGTTATGAATTGAATTTGGGGTATTTTTTAATGGTAATACACATAAAAAAATTAAAACCCCTAAAAAAGGCAAAATTTTTAAAAATCGTATTTTTGCGAGAGGTAAAATGATATGCAGGAATATAATGAAAATCAAATCCAGGTACTCGAGGGTCTTGAAGCTGTAAGAAAAAGACCGGGTATGTATATCGGCTCGACATCTACGGTGGGTCTGCATCACTGCGTTTACGAGATAGTGGATAACTCGGTGGATGAGGCACTTGCGGGCTACTGCAAGCAGATAGATGTTGCGATAGAGCCCGACGGTAGTATTTCCGTTCGGGACAACGGCCGCGGTATTCCCGTGGGTATCCAGCAGCAGACAGGCAAACCTGCTATTGAGGTAGTATTTACTATACTTCACGCAGGCGGTAAGTTCGGCGGCGGCGGATATAAGGTCAGCGGCGGTCTGCATGGTGTTGGTGCGAGTGTTGTTAATGCGCTGAGCGAATGGCTGACGGTAAATGTATGCAGCGAGGGCAAGATATACGAAATGAAGTTTGAGCGCGGTGATGTGACCGAGGCTCTTACCGAAATAGGCACTTGCGAGCCCGAAAAAACAGGTACTTATGTACGTTTTATGCCCGACGGCGAAATATTTGAAACTACGGAATTTAATTTTGATACCTTGAAGCAGCATTTCCAGGAAACAGCTTTTCTGACAAAGGGTCTTAAAATTACTATCGCGGATAAGCGTGAAAATGCCGATCCCGAGGATAATTACGCATCTTTCCACTATGAGGGCGGTATCAAGGAATTTGTAAGCCATATCAACGAGAGTAAAACTCCGCTTTATGAGAATATTTTCTATTGTGAGGGCGTCAAGGATGATATAGTTGTCGAGGTAGCTTTCCAGCACAATGACGGTTATAATGAAAGCAATTTTTCTTATGTTAATAATATCAATACTGTTGACGGCGGTACTCATGTAGCAGGCTTTAGAACGGCACTTACAAAAACTTTCAATGATTACGGCAAACGTTTCGGTCTTTTGAAAGATACAGAAAAATTGTCGGGTGATGATATCCGTGAGGGTATGACAAGTATCATCAGTATTAAGATATCAGACCCTCAGTTTGAGAGCCAGACAAAGAACAAGCTTGGAAATTCGGATGCGGCAACGGCTGTTTCGGCTGTTTTAAGCGAAAAGCTGACTTATTTCTTAGAGGAAAATCCCGCTGTTTCAAAAACTATTTTTGAAAAGTCTATCCTTGCCCAGCGTGCGCGTGAAGCCGCAAGAAAGGCAAGGGAGCTTGTCAGAAGAAAGGATGCTCTTGAAACAAGCAAACTTCCGGGTAAACTTACGGATTGTTCCGAAAAAGACCCTACAAATTGTGAAATTTATATAGTCGAGGGTAATTCCGCGGGCGGTTCGGCAGTTAAGGCGAGAGATGCCAAAACACAGGCTATCCTGCCTTTGAGAGGTAAGATCCTCAATGTTGAAAAGGCAAGACTTGACAGAATTTTAGGCAACGAAGAGATAAAATCCATGATAACCGCCTTTGGTACGGGTATTCACGAGGATTTTGACATAACCAAGTTAAGATACCACAAAATTGTGCTTATGACGGATGCCGATGTTGACGGCGCGCATATTACGACGCTTTTATTGACTTTCATTTTCCGTTTTATGCCGAAACTTATCGACGACGGTTATGTTTATCTTGCACAGCCGCCTTTATACAAGCTTGAAAAGGGCAAAAAGATAATCTACGCATATTCGGATGAAGAGCGTGATAAGACAATAGAAGAACTTGGCGCAGACGGCATGAAGCCTATCCAGCGTTACAAAGGTCTGGGCGAGATGGATGCATCTCAGCTTTGGGAGACTACAATGGACCCCGAAAGACGTATACTTGTAAAAGTAACTATTGATGATGCACGAATTGCAGATGAAATTTTCAGTATGCTTATGGGTGATGACGTTGAGCCGAGAAGAAATTTCATTCAGCGTGAAGCCAAGTATGCAACATTAGATGTATAAGAGGTAATATATGGACGAAAACAGAGAATTTGATAAAATAGTCAATGCGGAAATATCCGAGACGATGCGTTCGTCCTACATTGACTATGCGATGAGTGTTATCGTTGCAAGAGCTCTGCCCGATGTAAGGGACGGTTTGAAGCCCGTTCACAGGCGAATTTTATTCTCCATGAACGAAATGGGACTTGCACCGAACAAAGCACATAAAAAATCCGCCAGAATTACCGGTGATACAATGGGTAAGTATCATCCTCACGGTGATGCCGCCATTTATGATGCGCTGGTAAGACTTGCACAGGATTTCTCCATGCGTTATCCGCTTGTTGACGGCCACGGCAACTTTGGTTCGATAGACGGCTATCCCGCTGCGGCAGCCAGATATACCGAGGCACGTCTTTCACGTATCTCAACGGAGATGCTTGCGGATATAGATAAAGAAACGGTAGATTTTATACCGAACTATGACGGCGATTTTATGGAGCCTACGGTTCTTCCGTCACGTATACCGAATTTATTGGTAAACGGTGCAACGGGTATTGCCGTTGGTATGGCAACAAATATCCCGCCGCATAATCTGACCGAGGTAATAAATGCAATCGTCAAAATAATTGACAACAAGGTCGAGGAGAGCAGGGAGACAGATATTGATGAAATAATTCAATATATCAAAGGACCCGATTTCCCGACAGGCGGCAATATTTTAGGCAGAAACGGCATAATGAGTGCCTATAAAACAGGCCGCGGCAAGCTGAAAGTACGCGCACAGGCGGAAATACTGACAAAGCCGAACGGCCGCGAGGAAATTCTTATAACGGAAATTCCTTATGGTGTAAACAAAAACAGAATGATATCGGGTATAGCCGATCTTGTTAAGGAAAAGAAGATAGAGGGTATATCGGGTATTCAGGACAGCACGAACGACAGAAACGGTATCCATATTCTTATTGAAGTAAAGAAAGATGCTTCTGCCGAGATAGTGCTGAATAATCTTTACAAATATTCACAGTTACAGGAAACATACAGTGTAAATCTTCTTGCAATAGTTGATGGTGTGCCGCAGGTACTTAATATTAAGCAGATGCTGGAGCATTACCTTAAATTTCAGGAAGAAGTCGTTACAAGACGTACAAGATTTGACCTTAAAAAGGCGCTTGAAAGACTTCATATATTGGAGGGTTTCTTAAAGGCGCTGGATAATATCGACGAGGTAATAAATATTCTTCGTTCGTCGCGTACAACACCCGAAGCCAAGGAAAGACTTGTCGAAAGATTTGGTTTTACCGAAATTCAGGTAAATGCTATATGTGAAATGAGACTTCGTGCACTGGTAGGTATGGAGCGTGAAAAACTCCAGAACGAATATGCGGAACTTACCAAGTTTGCCGAAGAGATGCGTGCTATCCTTGCCGATGAAAACAAGCTGTTTGAAGTCATCAAGACCGAACTTCTTGAAATTAAAAACAGATACGGCGATGACAGACGTACAAGACTTATTCAGGATATGGGCGAAATTGATATAGAAGATCTTATCGAGGATGAGATGAGTGTTATAACTATGACACATCTTAACTATATCAAGCGTATACCGCTTTCTACCTACAAGAGCCAGAACCGCGGCGGCAAGGGTATAATTGGTATGCAGACCCGCGAGGAAGATGCGGTCAAAAATCTTTTCCTCAGTTCAAACCACAGCTATCTTTTATTCTTTACCAATATGGGAAAGGTTTACAGGATAAAAACATGGGAGATACCCGAAGCGGGCAGAAATGCCAAGGGTACGCCTATAATCAATGTGCTTGAAATGGGCGAAAATGAGAAGATAACCGCTGTTATCCAGGCTAAGGACTACAATGACGATTCGGGTTATCTGATGATGATAACAAAGAGCGGTATCATTAAAAAGACACCGACAAATATGTTCAACAACATCAGACGTTCGGGTCTTATAGCTGTAAACCTGCGTGATAATGACGAACTTATCTCCGTACAGAAAACTGACGGAAATATGGATATTTTTGTTGTTACTCATTTGGGTATGGCAATAAGATTTAATGAAAATGACCTCAGAAGTCTCGGACGTACAGCCGCTGGTGTTAAGGCAATCAACCTTAACGAGGGCGACAGCGTGATCGGTGCAGAAATAATCAGCCCCGACAAGAAAGTCCTTATTGTTAGTGAAAAGGGCTACGGCAAGTGTACCGAAAGCAGCAGCTTCAAAGTACAAAACCGCGGCGGCAAGGGTCTTAAAGCGTACAAGATAACCGAAAAGACAGGCAACATAATAGGTCTTGCAATGGTAAATGACAATGAAGAACTTATTATGGTAACAAGTCAGGGTGTTATCATTCGTATCAGAATTAAAGATATTTCTACCGTTGGCCGTGTAACACAGGGTGTTAAGCTTATAAATGTGGGCGATGACGTAACTGTTGTAAGTATGGCTAAGATATCCGAAGAGGATATTGAGGAAGAAAACGAAAAGTTATCAGAAGATGAGGAAACTGCTGATACAGAGAATAATACAGAAGAATAAATAATGAAAATCCCGTTTTTTAGAGGTAAAAGTCTAAAAAACGGGATTTTTGTTTCACGTGAAACATTATTCGGGTTTGAAAGTATAGATCGGTGTCAAAACCTGCTGTGCAGCGGCTGTTTTTGATATCGAGATAATAAAATCCCGAACCGATTGTTCATCATCCGTTTTAGAAGCGGGGGCAGAGTAGTTATGGTCTTCACTCCCAAGTCCTTTACATAGAAGACAGCCGTTGTTTTTTCCAAGCATTATGACAGTCTTTTTATCTTTATCTGCATCAACGGCATTTTTGCGCATTATTCCCGTATTTGTATCAAAATAATTATGCGGGATATCAATATACTCACTTGGTTTTACGCCTATTCTGCCGAGTATTATATCCGCTATAAGCCGTCTGTTTTGCTTTGAAAAGCGCATACATATCCGTAAATTATTATAGTATTCGGCTTTTCTGTCGGATTCGGTGTAATAATTATTGTGATCGTAGCAGTAGCTTACCATCATACCATAACCCCTGCTGCCGCTGTGTACAATAAGATATTTTGTATTTTTATTGTCTTTACAGAGTTCAATAAAATGATTTCCACCGCCTAAAGTACCCAAACACCTTTCAAAACGGTTATAGGGTCTGTCGGTCTCAAAATCAAAAGATGTGATGCTTTGTATATGTATGTTTCTTCCATATGGTATATTATTTTGTATCACATCATCAAGTTTATCTGTGTTAATATCCGTTTTGTCAAGTTTAACAACAAGAACGCCGCAGCCTATATCGCTGCCCAAAATATCGGGAGATATCGTGCGGTTTGTACGTATTGAAATGCCGCTTATTCGCCCGGGTGTAATAACAGACGACGGCATTATCCTGATGCGTGTATCTCTTATTTGAAACTTGTCAATAAAAGCATCAATATCCTTTGATTTTTTTATATCTATGATTTTTGTATCGGGAAAAATATTCAGATCGGGCATAGCACACCTCTCTTTCAAAAAAAGGCCTGCCCTTGCGGACAAGCCTATATAAATTACTGTAACTTTTCCTTGCCGCCCATATAAGGCTGTAATACCTTGGGTATATTAACTGTACCGTCGGCGTTGAGATTATTTTCAAGGAACGCAATAAGCATACGGGGAGGAGCAACAACTGTGTTGTTAAGTGTATGAGCAAAGTATTTCTTGCCGTCTTCGCCGTTTACTCTTATTTTAAGTCGTCTTGCCTGTGCATCGCCTAAGTTGGAGCAGCTGCCAACCTCAAAATATTTCTGCTGACGGGGTGACCATGCCTCAACATCGAAGGATTTAACTTTAAGGTCTGCAAGGTCGCCCGAGCAGCATTCAAGTGTTCTTACGGGAATATCAAGGCTTCTGAACAGGTCAACTGTGTTCTGCCATAACTTGTCAAACCACATTTTGCTGTCTTCGGGCTTACATACAACTATCATTTCCTGCTTTTCAAACTGGTGGATACGGTAAACGCCGCGTTCTTCAATGCCGTGAGCGCCTTTTTCCTTACGGAAACAGGGTGAATAGCTTGTAAGAGTGTAGGGGAGTTCAGCCTCTGGAATGATTGTATCAATAAATTTACCAATCATGGAATGTTCACTTGTACCAATAAGGAAGAGGTCTTCGCCCTCAATTTTATACATCATGGAATCCATTTCCGCAAATGACATAACGCCCGTAACAACATTGCTTCTGATCATAAAAGGCGGTACACAGTATGTAAAGCCCCTGTCTATCATAAAGTCGCGTGCATAGCTGATAACAGCGGAGTGAAGTCTTGCAATATCGCCCATTAAATAATAGAAACCGTTGCCCGCTACTTTGCCTGCACTGTCAAGGTCGATACCGTTGAAACGCTTCATAATTTCTGTGTGATAAGGAATTTCAAAGTCGGGAACAACAGGTTCGCCGTACTTTGTAACTTCAACATTCTCCGAATCGTCCTTGCCGATAGGTACGGACGGGTCGATAATGTTGGGAATTACCATCATTATATTTTTAACTTCTTCCTGAAGTTCAGCTTCCTGTTTTTCAAGCTCTTCAAGTCTTGCAGCCTGTGCATTTACCTGTGCTTTTACTTCTTCTGCCTTGTCCTTTTCGCCCTTAGCCATAAGTGCGCCGATCTGCTTTGAAAGTGATTTTCTGTTTGCTCTTAAACTGTCGGCTTCCTGCTGAGCAGCGCGTGCTTTAGCGTCAAGGTCTATTACCTTGTCTACAAGTTCAAGCTTCTGATCCTGAAACTTATTTTTGATGTTCTGTTTTACAATTTCGGGGTTTTCTCTTACAAATTTGATGTCTAACATTGACTATTCCTCCTGTGAATTTAGTATAAATTTATCGATAACCTCGGCTATCGCATTATTGTCGTTTGTGTTTTGCGTAATATAGTTTGCCGCTTCAAGTGCGGATTTAACTGCGTTTTTAACGGCGACCCCAAGACCTGCGGTTTCTATCATAGGTATATCGTTTTCATTGTCGCCTACTGCAATTACTTCCGAAAGGGGTATATCAAGGTAGTCCGCAAGTTCTTTGACCGCCGTTCCTTTTGTTATGCCCGGAGGGTTAAATTCAAACAGATAGCTATGTGAAAAAAATGTACAGCAGTAATCTAAAATATGCTTTGGAAGACTGGTTTCAAGCTTTTTTAAAACTTCATGGTCGGCAAGTATAATTACCTTGTTGACCTTGTCTGTTATATTTTGCTTTAAGTCATCAACAATACGCGGTTCCAAAACAGAGCGAAGGCAATAATCCTTTGTACGCTCTGTTTCCTTATCAAGCCATAACTCACTGTTTTGATAAAGCTGCAAATCTACTTTAAAGTTTCTGCAAAAATCTATTATATCATATACAAGCTGTTTTTTAAGATAATGACAGATAAGAACTTTATCACCTTTATATATTATACCACCATTGTAGCCGATTGTATAGTCTTTTATGCCAAGTGTTTTATTAAATTTTTCAATGCTCATATTGGAGCGTCCGCTGCATATCACAACATTACATCCGACTTTTAAAGCTTTTTTAACGGCAGCAATGTTTTGTGAACTAATGCTGCCGTCTGTGTTGAGTAGTGTATCATCAAGGTCAGTAAATAAAAGTTTATACATTTTCCTTTGCACCTTTTTTAGTACCTTTTAATCTTAAAAGTTCTCTTTTTCGCTTTTTAATTATCATGCGTTCTTTAAAAACAATATTGCTGCTGTTGTCTCTTGCCGCAACAATGGCCTGCTGTTCCTCTTCACTTAAAGGAGTTAGACAATCGCCCGCAATTATCTGTTTTGCATAGGTATAGCAGCCGTCGCGGTAGTAAAGACTGTTTAAAACAATACCCGAATCATTCTGGTCGAGAAGTGCAATAGCGTAGGATAATTCTCCGCCAATCTCTTCAAGAGTGTTGTATTTAACAATACCGATTTTTTGAATACCTGTTTTAAGTACCCTTTTTATATCTTCGATGTCTTCAAACATACCGTCGTTTTTAGCTTTAATTTCTCTTACTTCTTCAAGATATTCGGTAAGCTGCAGTTCTAAATTGTGATTTTTGCTGTTGGGACGCATAAACCTGTCAAACTTGTTTTTAAGTCTGCGTACCTCCAGCATAGCCAATAAAAAGGCAAATGTCATTATCACAGTTAATATAAGAACCGCCGCAAGAACCGCAACAATATTGGATTCTATAAAGGCAAGCATTTATATCCACCTTTCTTAATATGTTTCACGTGAAACATTTATTGTATCTTTTTCATCATTCCGACAATTCTGTCAAGTTCATCTTCGGAATAAAATTCTATCAAAATCTTACCTTTATTGTTTTTAAGATTTTTGATATTGACCTTTGTACCGAGTATGGATTTAAGATCCTTTTCAATGCTGTGATATAATCTTGATTTTGCGGGGTCTTTTATTGAGGCGGGAGCTTTGGATTCTTCCTCTGCATTTGCCGCTTCATTTAAGCTTTTTACAAGTTCTTCCGTTTCTCTTACGCTAAGACCTTCTTCAATAATATGCTCCGCGGTCTCAAACTGCAAATCCTTATCCGTTATACCGAGAAGTGCACGGCAATGACCGCTTGAAAGTCTGTTTTCGGTAAGGAAAGTCTGTACACGCTTATCAAGATTTAAAAGTCTGATAGAGTTTGCAACAGCAGCCCTGCTTTTACCTACCTTATCCGCAATAGCTTCCTGATTGAGCTTAAATTCGTCGGAAAATTTTTTATAAGTAAGTGCTTCTTCAAGAGGGTTAAGGTCTTCTCTTTGAATGTTCTCTATCAATGCTATTTCAAGTGCTTCAAGGTCTGAAATATCGTTTTTGATAATTACGGGTATCTCCTGCACGCCTGCTTTTCTTGCGGCTCTCCAACGTCTTTCGCCTGCAATTATAACATAATAATCATCCACTTTTTTTACTGTGATAGGCTGTATAACACCTATCTGTTTGATACTTTCCGCAAGTTCTTCAAGACTGCTCTCGTCGAATGTGCGGCGAGGCTGGTCTTTGTTGGGTGTAATTTTATTGATATCAACGGAATTTATTTTATCATTTGATGAATTATCGGACGTTATAGTTACATCATCTATTTTTAATGCTCCAAGTCCTCGGCCAAGGCCTTTTTTTCTTTCAGCCATAATAATTTACCTTTCTTTAGTTGTTTTCATGTTCTATTACCGTGTCTGCCAAAAGCTCATAAGCCTCCGCACCCTTTGATTTAGGGTCATAAAGGTTTATCGGCATACCGTGGCTCGGTGCTTCACTTAAACGCACATTACGCGGTATTATACATTTATATACAGAATTGTCAAAGTAATTTTTAACTTCCTCAACGACCTGCAATGAAAGATTGTTTCTGCTGTCATACATTGTAAATACAATACCCTCGATCGTAATTTTTGGGTTAAGTTTATTTTTGACGATATTATAGGTGTGTATAAACTGTGTCAGACCTTCAAGTGCCAAAAACTCGCATTGTAAGGGTATTAGAACAGAGTCCGCAGCAACAAGCGCATTAAGTGTGAGTACATTAAGTGACGGCGGACAGTCAATTATTATATAATCATATCTGTCTTTTAGAAACAGAGTGTCTATTATATTTTTTAATATATAATTAGGTCTGTCAAGCTCAACAAGTTCTATCTCTGCGCCTGCAAGGTTTATATCAGTCGGCAGAATGTCCATTGCGTTGAAGTATTCTACGTGTTTTTTTACTTCAAAAAAATCCGCATTGCCGATAAGCAGGTCATAAAAGGTTTTATCACCGTTGTTTTTTTCAAGTCCAAGACCTGTTGTGGTATTGCCCTGTGGGTCGGAATCAATAACCAATACGCTTTTGTTTTTCTGCGCAAGAAAAGCAGATAAGTTGATAGCGGTAGTGGTTTTTCCGACACCGCCTTTTTGGTTGGCAATCGCAATAACTCGTCCCATGGCGGTTCTCCTTTGTATTTTTAAAATATCTTTTATATATATAGTATACCACATTTTTGTTTCACGTGAAACAAAAAATAAAATTATTATTTAACAAAATTTATTACAGAATAGTATATAATTTTGTGTAGTTTTGTAACAATTTTGTAACATTTTCATTTTTTTAAAATTTTTGATAAAACCTATTGAAATTATTTACTATTTTGGTATAATTATAATAGGTAAGAATGTTAATATGGGATAGTGTGGATAAACGGAAAGGACGAATTATGCTCAGGCTTGACAATATATGCAAAAGCTACGGCAAGGCGCAGATTTTAAATAACGCCTGTCTTGAAATAAATAAGGGCGACTGTACGGCGGTCATCGGCGGCAACGGCTGCGGCAAGACAACGCTTATACAGATACTTTGCGGTATAATCAAGGCTGACAGCGGCAGTATTTTAAACGGCGGCAAGCCCGTCAATAAAGCCGATATGAAGCATCTTTTCGGATATTTACCGCAGACTGACCCGCTTATTGACGAACTTTCGGTCAAAGATAATCTTAAATTGTGGTATTGCGCAATGGATATCCCCTTTAAAAATGACACTCTTATAAAAAAACTCGGTATCGACAAATATCTTAATAAGCCTGTAAACAAGCTGTCGGGAGGTATGCGCCGACGTGTCAGTCTTTGTATTGCAATGGCAAATAAAGCGCCGATACTTGTAATGGATGAGCCCACGACCGCTCTTGATTTTGTTGCCAAGGCGGAAATATGGGAGCTTCTTGACGATTATATAAAAAACGGCGGTACTTTGCTTGTTACAACACATGATTATGACGAGATAAAGCGCTGCAGCCGTCTTATGCTTATGAAAAACGGCACACTAAAAGAAATAGAAAAAAACACATCTTATGATGATATAGTGGAATACCTCATATCATAATTTGGGAGCATAAAAATGAAAGAAAACGATAAAAAAAGACGTGAAGTCCATGTCGCAAGCCGTGAGGAACTGCTTGGACGTTCTTCGGCCAAAAGCAGCGAAAGAAGAAGAACAGCCGAAACATCGCAAAGACAAAGTGAAAAACGTACTTCGGAAATATCGCAGAAACAAAGTGAAAAGCACACTCAAAGACAAAGCGATGATGAGGTAAAAAGACATTCTCAGGCTTCGCAAAACCGCAGTACGGCTTCGGGCAGGCGTATTTCCGACCCACAAAAACAAAAAAAGAAAAAGAAGAAAAAAATCAAGCGTGCAATTAGAATTGCATTGGTGCTTGGCATTTTTATACTGATAGCCGCTCTTTTGATTATCGGTATAGTCAATCTTTTGGCGGGCAGCAAAGGCAAAGTCAGACACGCTTATGCAAAAACGATAAGCAGTTATCAAAAACGTGACGATATAACCCGCACCATACTTGGAAATGATGTTGCCAAAATGCTCAAAAAGGGCGACATAAGCCAAAATTTTGAAATCGCGGTAACTGATAACACGGCAGGTGCAGCAAATATCTCGCTTGCGGGAACTATCGACACCAACACAAGCACAAAAACAGCCGATGCGCAGTTCACTGCTTCTTACAAGGATGCGGCTGCCGCACAGCTTAAAATGTACACGGACAACAGGCAGATAATGTTCTCCGCGCCGGGTATTTATGATGATTGGCTTTCCATGGACTGTGAAAATATCATGTCACAGCTTGCAGCATCACAGCTCGGTCAGGAACTTGAAGTTTCCGCCGATAACGATTTTTCGCTTAAACTGTTCACGGACGAAGATACCGAGGGCGAGGTCATGCTCAGCCTTACCGACGAAGTTTCGCAGATATTTACAAAGGAAATGGATTCCCTCTCCAAAAAGGCGGAATATACGCGCCTGAAAGAGAAAAAGTCGGTAATGATAGACGGTGCGGAAAAGAGATGCCGCGGCTATCAGCTTGACATAAAGGGCGATGATTTCAAAAACAGCCTTGTCAATGTACTCAGTAAGTTAAGGACAAACAAGAAAATAAAATCTTATCTTACAGAATATGCTAAGATACAGTACGAAGATGTAGCACTTTACAAAATGCTTTTCGACAGCCCCGACAAGCTTGTCGAAGAATATTACAAAGAAATGGATATGACGCTTGAAGAACTGAACAGCGCATCTTTTATAGATACAAAAGCAGTTGTTTATCTTTATAAGGGCGTTATAGCCGATGCGGATTTCAGTACGGTTTATAATATAGATCAGGATCAGGTCAAGGTAGATCTTAAAGGCGGTATGTTCGGCGGAAAGCGTCCTTACGAGGATGTTTCGCTTGTACTCACACTTGATGACAGCAAGCAGGTACTTTCCGCATCTTATACCGAAAATACCGATAACTACGACAACACCTTTGTCAATACACGTTCATTCGTGCTTGGCAACGGCGAAAACGACCTTGACATAGAAACAAAACTTACTTTTGATAAGTCAACGGGCGTAGTCAACGGCAGCGCCGACCTTAAAACACCAAGCGGCGGTTATGTCGATATAAACGCTTCGGGCAATATCAGCAAGCAAAGCGGCATGACCCGTCTTGACCTGCAGGAGATAAAACTCGATTACAACAACGCCTTTACTCTTGTTATGAAAGGCAGTTACGAGGTCAAGGCATTCAAGAAGAAAGTCGATGCACCTCAGGGCAATATAACCGAACTTTTCAAGGCAGATGCCGCACAGCTTCAGCAGATAAAAGCAACGATAGCACAGAATTTCGATACTGCTGTCGATTCGCTTAACAAGGCAATAGAAAGTATTGACGGCGTAAGCCGTGAAGTGACAGATGGTCAGAGCGAGACCACAACAGCGGCATTCTCCGACGGCGAAACTCCCGTAACGGAGGAGACCACTCTTGCCGAAACCTCCGATGAGAGTTCGGGCGAAAGTTCGGACGAAGCACAGGCGGATAACGAAGCCGCCTGAAAACGGTACTGAAATATTTAAACTACAGTATTTAAAAAGGAAAAAAAATGAAACTTACATTCGGATTATTTTTACTGGAGCTTAAACGTACCTTAAAATTTATGCCGCGCATACTTTTGTGTGCTGCGGCATTATTTATAATTGCGGCTCTTGTTCTGCGTTTCGGCGGCTCCGAACCCGACGCGGATGCCGCAAAGGTAAAAATAGGCTACTATAACCCGGGTGACGATACCTATATTTCAATGCTTGTGAATATGGTGTCCGAAATGGACAGCGTAAAAAGCATTTGCGTGCTGGAAGCCGCCGACAGTGAGCAGTCGGTTTATGACGGAATTTCAAGCGGAAAATATTACGGCGGTATCGTCTTTCCCGAAAATTATATACAGGGCATAATGGACGGCAGCAATACTCCCGCAAGGGTAATAGTGCCGCAGGGCAGCAATAATTCTGTATTCAGACGGCTCGTGTCGGTCGGAAGTGATATGCTTGTGTCGGTGCAGGCGGGCATTTATGCCGCAGCCGAGGGCAAACATCTCTCCCGCACACAGCTTTTGGATATAAATATGGAATATGTCAATTTCTGCATGGGCAGAAGCAAACTTTTTGTAAGCGAAAACTGGTCGCCATACGGTGCTTTAAGCCTTAAACAGTATTACTGCGCGGCTCTTCTCGCTCTTTTTTGTATGCTTATCGGCGCGGGTCTTTCGTTTATGTTTTACGATTACGGCCACGGATTTAAAAGCTACTGCAAGTTATGGCAGTATAACGGCGTACTTATGCTTTTGCTCAAACAGATAGTTGTTACACTTATCATCGCTGTTTTTACAATACCCGCCCTTATGCTGATAAACGATTTTCAGCCCTTTGTGGAATATAAATATGTAAATATCGCCGCGGCCGTTTTTATCTGCGGTCAGCTTATAACCTGTTTTTATACTGTGTTCGGCGGAAGTGCCGTGCTTATTCTGACGGCATTTACACTTGTAACGGGCTTTTTTGCGGGCTGTTTTGTACCGACTGTGTATTTAAGCGGTACGGGTCTTGATAAAATAAGCGATTTTATGCCTGTTTACACTGTTTTTCAGTGCTTTTCGTCGCTGTTTACCTATCATTCGCCAAAAACGGCTTTTGTTCCTATGATGATAGGCATTTATGGAGTTACTCTTGTTTTGAGCCTTATTAAAAAGGGGGTTAGACAATGACATTTTTTATTTATATAAAACGTATGTTAAAACACCCCTATATAATACTTCTGCTGCTGTGTCTGCCTGTACTTGCCTTTATTTTCAAGGGGTTTGCGGCAAAAACGGAGGGCGCGAAAGTCGGTATTTATACCAAGGCGCAGGCTGCGGAACTTATTGAATATCTGCAAAACAACAATGATGTTTTTACCTTTGTGACTTATTCCTCGGAAGATGAAATGAAGAGGGATGTGGAAACGCAAATTTTGGAGTGCGGTTTTATCCTGCCCGAAAATATTGCAGATGTGGAGAATATAAGCATTATTTGCGGAAAAGGCTACGCTTCTGTTTTGTCGGAAGTTACGAAAGAAGCGGTATTTGCCGCAATTTTGAAAGTCTACGGCGATAAAGCGGCGCTTCGCTTTGCACAAAAAAGCAATATCAATATAAATGACGAAAACTTTGAAAAAGCATACCAAAAATATGCCGAAGAAACTGCGGCTTCAATAACTTTTGAAGAGATAGGGCAGGGCAAAACTTCGGCGGCAAAAAAACGCGATATCCCGCTTTGCGCGGCCGCTGCCGTACTTATATGCGCAAGCCTTATCGGTGCGGGTTTTTATGCAAATGATAAAAAACACGGCATCCGCTTCGGGCTTGAAAAGTCTGTCGGTGCAAGTGTGGCTGTTTTTGCGCTCTCTGCTATGGCGGCATTCGTTCTGCTCGGCAAAAATGTGGATGTACCGAGATTTTTGATATTCTGTGTCGGTGTTTTCGGCTGCGGCCTTATCCTTTCGCTTTTTATTAAAAACGAAAAGACTGCATGGCTTTTTATGCCCGCAGTCCTTGTACTTGTCTTTATGTTTGATATAGTCGGTATATCCGCTGTTGTTCCCGCACTTGGTATAGTCGATAAACTGCTTTTGTCACATTATCTTCTGTATGAAAATACTGTAAGACTTGCGGTGTTCTCGGCAATACTCTGCGGTTTAGGTATCGGTGTAAATAAAATTTTTTAGCACAAAATGACTTCTCTGCTTGTGTATCAAAAAAAGTCCCGATGTAAGGGACTTTTTTGATATAATATTTTATTTTCTTGCAACACCTGTTCTTCTTGCGGCATCGGCAACGGCTTTTGCTATCTGTTCCACAACGCCCTTATTGAATGCGGAGGGGATGATCACGCCGTTTTTAAGATCCTCTTCTGTAACGAGGTTTGAAATTGCGTCTGCTGCAGCAAGTTTCATCTCATCGTTTATATCGCTTGCGCGCACATCAAGCGCACCGCGAAAGATACCGGGGAAAGCGAGCACATTATTTATCTGGTTTGGGTAGTCGCTTCTGCCCGTAGCTATGACTTTTGCGCCTGCTTCAAGTGCTATTTCGGGCATTACCTCGGGAACGGGGTTAGCCATTGCAAAAATAATAGCGTCCTTGTTCATTGTCTGTATCATTTCTTTTGTCAAAAGACCCGGAGCGGAAACACCGATAAAAATATCCGCACCCTTTACTATATCGGCAAGTGTGCCGTCTTTCAAATTGGGATTTGTGATATTTGCAAGCTCTGTAAGCGAGGGGTCGCGGTAGGTCTTGTTACGGCTGATAACACCGTCGATATTTCTCATTGTAATATCCTTGAAGCCCGCTTTTAAAAGCAGTTTGCAGATAGCAGTACCCGCTGCGCCCGCACCCGACATTGCCACAACACAATCCTCGGGTCTTTTGCCTGTCAGTTTAAGCGCATTTCTGATACCCGAAAGTACAACAACGGCTGTACCGTGCTGGTCGTCATGGAAAACTGGAATATCGCATTTTTCTTTCAATTTTCTTTCTATCTCAAAACAACGGGGGGCGGAAATATCTTCAAGATTTATGCCGCCGAAACTGCCCGCAATAAGCGAAACTGCGTTTACAAATTCGTCGGGGTCTTTGCTGCGCACACAAAGCGGGAACGCATCAACATTGCCGAATTCCTTAAAAAGTACACATTTACCCTCCATAACGGGCATACCCGCTTCGGGACCTATATCGCCGAGACCTAAAACGGCGCTGCCGTCAGTGATAACGGCTACCATATTGTGGCGTCTTGTAAGTGTATACTGCAATTCGGGATTTTTCTTTATCGCAAGGCAGGGCTCTGCAACACCGGGGGTGTAAGCTATGGACAGATCGTCCGTATTTTCGACCTTAGCCCTTGAAACTACTTCTATCTTGCCCGCCCACTGTGCGTGCATCTCCATTGCTTTTTCCTTGTAATCCATGTTTTTCTCTCCTTTAAATTCTGCGTTTTAATCTATCGTCTGTAATATCTGCTTTTACGTCGCCGTTTGGAAGTTCACAGTATTTTATAGAATACATTGCGTTTGGCTCTGCCGAGTTTGCGGGTATGAATAACCTTACTTTATGCTCTTTTCCCGTATCGGAAGTGAATTTAAACCATGCGTAAAGTGTGACTTCGTTCTTGCGGTCGTATTCTACAAGCTCCGCCATGGTGTCCTTGCCGTTTTGCATAAGCAGGTCATATTTTTTCTTTGATGCAATATAGCTGAAAGGCATTATCCAGCCTATCACAACAAAAACGGAAAACAGCGCCAAAAGTATAAATTTAAGCACCTTGTCCGCGGGGCAGTATACCTCGTTGGGTGTGCCGGGCAGCACATAACCCTCAAATTTGTCGCCCACATAGGTTTTTTTGTTTGCCGTGGCATGGGCTGTTATTACCTGCCCGTTTTCGTCCGTATATTCAACCGTGGCATCTGTGGTTTTGCCGACTTTTATTGCCTGCACGACCGTACATTCAACAAGTCTGCCGTTTTCTTTATAATTCTTTTCGGTGTCAAGGCCTGCTTTTCCCGCAAAAAACATTAAAACAGGAACAATTATGCCCAAACATAAAAAAATAAGAAATGCAGGTACTGCACTTGGTTTTTCCATTATATTTCCCCCTTTAATAAATTAATATCTATAATTATAACAAAAAAAATATAATTTTTCATTAGTTATTTTCAATAATTTTTCTTTTTTACTTGATAATTTTATATAAATTATGTATAATAGAAATATAATATTTTTAAGATAGATGTTCTATCTATAAAAAACGGAAAAATAAAACGAGAGAGGATGTGTTTCAGTATGGATTTTATGGAAAACTATAAACTTTGGCTTGAGGATGATTACTTTGACGAGGCTACCAAAGCGGAGTTAAAGGCTATCGAAAACGACCCCAAGGAAATAGAGGAGCGTTTTTATAAAAATCTTGAATTTGGTACGGGCGGTCTGCGCGGTATAATCGGTGCAGGTACAAACCGAATGAATATCTACACGGTTTCAAAGGCTACACAGGGCTTTGCAAACTACATAAAAAAGCAGGGCGAGGACGCTGTTAAAAAAGGCGTTGTTATCGCTTACGATTCAAGAAACTTCTCACCCGAGTTTGCGGAGATAACCGCGCGTGTGCTTGCGGGCAACGGTATCAAGGCTTATTTGTCGGATGAACTTCGTCCCGTGCCCATGCTCAGCTTTTCTATCAGATATCTGGGCTGTACGGGCGGCGTTGTTGTAACGGCAAGCCATAACCCGCCCGAATACAACGGTTACAAGGTTTACTGGGAAGACGGCGGACAGGTCCCTGCTCCCCGTGACGGCGAGATAATAAAAGAAGTTAATGCGGTAACGGATTGGTCTATGATAAAGAAAGCCGACCTTGAAGAGGCTGTAAACAATGAAATGATACAGTATGTAGGCCCCGAGATAGATGTGGCTTACCTTGATGCTGTGACAGACTGCATCGTAAATCCCGACATTATCAAAAACACCGACCTTAAGATAGTTTACACACCTATCCACGGCTCGGGTAACAAGCCTGTAAGACGTGCTCTTGCAAAGGCGGGCTTTAAAAATGTTTATGTAGTACCTCAGCAGGAAAAACCCGATGGCAATTTTACCACTGTTGGTTATCCCAACCCCGAAAACAAGGCTGTTTTTGACCTGGCTATCGAGCTTGCAAAGAAAAAGGGCGCCGATATCATCGTCGGTACAGACCCCGATGCAGACCGCGTTGGTGCTGTTGTAAAAACAACTTCGGGCGATTATACTGTGCTTACGGGCAATATGACAGGTACTCTTATTCTTGAATATATCCTTTCACAGAAGAAAGCAGCGGGCAAGCTTCCCAAAAACGGCGCTGTTGTTTCGACTATCGTTTCTACCGATATGTCAAAGGCTATCTGTGCGGAATATGGCATGAAATATTTTGACGTTCTGACGGGCTTCAAGTATATCGGCGAAAAGATAAAAGAATTTGAGGCTTCGGGCGAATATGTTTACCAGTTTGGCTTTGAGGAAAGCTACGGCTGTCTGTCGGGTACTTACGCACGCGACAAGGACGGCGTTTGCGCTACAATGCTTATCTGCGAAATGGCTGCTTACTACAAGTCACGCGGCATGAGCCTTTATGACGGCCTGCTTGAACTTTACAAAAAATACGGCGTTTATAAGGAAACTATCCATTCCATCACTCTTCCGGGTCTTGACGGCGTTGCAAATATCGCCAAGGTAATGAGCAAAATGCGCGAAGACTCTCCCAAGGAGATAGACGGCGTAAAGGTTATCGAAATGCGCGACTATAAAGAGGATAAGATCGTCGATCTTACAACAGGCGAGACAAAGCCTACGGGTCTTCCGTCAAGCAACGTGCTTTATTATATACTTGAAGACGGCACATGGTTCTGTGTTCGCCCCAGCGGTACAGAGCCCAAGATCAAGATCTACTTCGGCAGCAAGGGCAGCAGTATAGAGGAAGTTGAGGGCAAGATCGCCAAGGCGCAAAACGGTATAGTTTCGCTTGTTGACAGTATTCTTGCTTAAGAGGTTTTAATATGGCAAAAAATTCACTTAATATAACTTACTTATGGCAGGACAGAAAAAGGCATTTAGGGCTGCCTATCTCGTTTACAAAATATGCTTTGAGTGAAGACAGGATATTTTTGGAAACGGGTCTGTTGAATGTTAAGTATGAAGAAATAAATCTTTATCGCGTTAAGGACTTGACACTTAAAATAAGCTTCGGGCAGAAAATTTTCGGTGTGGGCAGTATTATCGTACACTCCGCCGACGAAACAAATGCGCATCTTGAAATAAGAAATGTCAAAAATCCAAAAGAGGTAAAGGAACTTCTGCACACAAGTGTGGAAAAAGCAAGAGCATCCGCAAATATCCGTGTGGGCGAATATCTCTCGGGAAATGATGTTTGTGACGATTGCTGATTTTTGATTGACATAACAGAGAAGGTTTAAAATACAAAACGGGCTTGATTTGTCAAGCCCGTTTTTGTATGCCGTTGCGGCTTATCTGTAACTCCTGTAAGATTTACATTATGGTTCTTCATATATTGCCGATATTTGCCATTCACCATTTTCTTTGTGAATTTTCCAATGAGATAAAACCAATGAAGACCCATATAGAATTTTATCATCTCCGTTTTTTACTTTGTTTGAATATATTACCCACATATGACCATTTTTAAAATTGTGAATTATAAAAAGCCTAAAAACAAAAGTTTCTGTTTTTAAAATTTTCTCGTGTTTGTAACTTTCCCTGCCTGAGTTATAAAACCATACCAAATTGTTTGAAGATTCAATTTTATTTACTTTAAGATTCATATTGTCTTTAACGGTTTTTATTAATGAATTTGTATCAAATAACATAATAATATAAATAATCGCTAAAATTGATCCTATTATTTTTATTTTTTTCCCAATTTTATGCCACCCCCATTAATGTGTGTATTTCTTTCTGAATTTCTGCCGAATACCCATTTGAATTTAAACCGTCCATTGATTTTTCTTCTTTACTTAAAATCTGCACTATATACGCTGATTCCGCTAACTATATTGTTTTTAAATTTTATAAGCAAAAAATGATTTTGATCTACTCTATAGTAACACTCTGTTTCTTCTTTCGTCACATTTTTTTCATCCGGTTCACCATATTTGTTTACAACTTGGGAATACTCCATTCCTTCCGTAATGTCGTCAACTTTGACTTTTGCAAAGGTATCATAAAAATTATAGAACGAAATACAATATATTGTCTCATTGTTTATTGACGCATTATCTTTTTTTAAAAAAACTGTTCCAATCTTAACAGTTTCATTATAAAGAGTGGCAACATCACTTTTTATCCCTTCTGTTTCACTATCAAACATAAATTCCAGATTATATTTTTTGTCCCAATCTTTTATAGTTGTCATAAGTTCAATTTTGTCATTATCATAATAGATATTATCCAAAACCCTTTCAAAATCAAACCCGCTTTCAGTGTTATCCGCTTCTAACGGGGTTTCTGTATGAGTTACTTTTTCCTCAGAAACAGTTGGTGTAGAATTTTTATTATTTAAATCATTTTCAACAATCGCTCCGTTAGATGTGCACCCGTTAAGCAAAAGCATTGCCAACATTATTCCTACAAGTTTTCGTTTCATTTTTTGTCTCCTTTATTTTTTGTACACACTATCTTTCGTTTTCAAGTATTCTTGTGCCTGTTCCGTTGCAGATGACCCAATATTTATATTTATACAAATAGTTTGTGTCAAATACTTTGCCTTCGGGGGTTAAATTTGTATTTTTATCATACATATATACATAAACACCATTAAGGTCTGTGCCGTTTTTAAAGGTTTCTGTGTTTTGCATAAGGACATCCTGTGTTTCATCGGTTTCAAGGGCGTAAATATTCATATTGCCGCCGTCAAAATAGCCGAGCAGGTCATTAAAGAAAATCTCTGTCTCCATAGCTGCATATCTTTTTGTGCTTCTTTCAAGAAACAGATATACGTCTTTATCCACATAATTCTCATTGCCGTCAACATAAACCACTTCATGGCCGCAGTTGTCAAAACTAACGTACTTTACCTCAACACCAAGTTTTTCGGACAGGTAGTCATAAAAATTTTTATAAAGAATATCTTCCTCGTAATCGTCGGATAAAATGCCGTCCCTTGATGTGCATTTTATCTCTTTGCCCGTGCTGTCGATAAATGTGCCGTGCATGGCGGCATTGCTGAAATACCCGCCGTCTATGCCAAGCGCGGGTGCATGGTAGCTTATATCCCCGGGGAAATAATCGGTACAGCTTTCTATTTTTATCCCATATTTCTGCTCCAGATAAGCTGTTGCACTTTCCGTAAACTCGGTTTTCTGTTTGTTTTCGAGATATGTTTTTGATGTTTTATGAGCTGCATTAAAAAGAATGACTAAAAAAATAATGCCTGCTACTGCAATTAAAACTTTTTTCATTTTATAACTCCGTTAAGGTGGTTGTGGTTAAATTGTGATTTAACGGCGAAATCATGTAGGTCTGTGCGCAGTATAAAAAGCTGTCCCTTTAGGGAAAGTGGCGCCGCTCGCGGCGCCGAAAGGGTGCTTTCCCTCGGGGCTTTTCCACCCTTCAGTCGCGCTTCGCGCGCCAGCTTCCCTAAAGGGACGCCAAGGACGACACCCTTTTCTTCAATAGCCACGGCGAGAGTTTCGTGGTTCCCGATAGTCCGGTAACTGCGGTGCGCGTTTCTTGGCTCCCCTCGTTAGGGGAGCTGTCAGCCGCCATTTTATCGGCTTTTGACAAAAAACTACAACGGCTGACTGAGGGGTTTGCGGACTTCGGATAGAAGTCCGCTGTCCCTGCCATCAACACCCCGTCAAATTCCAATTTTATTTCAACCACCACAAAAAAAGGGATGAAGCACTGTAAGTGCAACATCCCCAAATAAATTACTGTTTATCGTTGTCGTCAAAAGGATCGCCGCATTCGGGGCAGAACTTAGGTGGGTTAGCGGGGTCTTCGGGTTCCCAGCCGCACTTGTCGCACTTATAGAGAGGTGCGCCTGCGGGCTTTGGCTTACCGCACTCCGAACAGAACTTGCCCTTGTTTACTGCGCCGCAGCTGCAAGTCCAACCCTCTGCGGGAACGGGAGCGGGTTTGCCGCATTCTGCACAGAACTTGCCCGTATTGCCCGAATGTCCGCAGCTGCAAGTCCAGCCTGCTGCCGCTGCCGCCTGCTGGGGCTGTGCCGCTGCCTGCTGTGCCTGTTGCTGCTGAGCGCCCATCTGGAAGAGGTTGCCTGCGTTCATGCCGCCTGCATTTTGAGCCATGTTCATGCCCATAAATGCACCCATAACGCCCATGCCGCCGTTTTGGTTGTTGGCTGCGCCGACCATAGCTTCTCCCTGTGCGCCGACAAGGTGAGCTGCTGCCATGGTAGGATTGCGGAATGTTGCATCACGCTGAAGCTTCTTGATAAGCTCCTCGTCCTCCTGTGATGCGCTGATAGAAGACACACCGACGGAAACGATCTCTATACCGCGGATATCATGCCACTTTGCGGAAAGAACCTCGTTAAGAGCATCAGCCATTTCCATAGTGTGGTTTGTAACTGCGCTGTAACGGATGCCCATTTCGCTTATCTTGCCGAAAGCGGGCTGTAAAGCCGTTAAAAATTCAGTTTTCATCTGCGGTTCGATAGTCTCGCGCTTGTAGTTGTCGGAGATATTGCCGCATACATTTGTGTAGAATTTGATAGGGTCAACGATACGGAAAGAGTACTCGCCGAAGCAGCGTACCGAAATATCTATATCAAGACCGATATTGTTGTCAACAACACGGAAAGGCACAGGATTTGGTGTGCCGTACTTGTTGTTTAACAGTTCCTTTGTGTTTATGTAGTAAACTCTCTGGTCGTTGGCTGTTGCGCCGCCGAAAGTAAAACGCTTGCCAAGGTTTTTGAATGACTCCTTAAGACCCTCGCCGAAACCGCCGTAGAATACACTCGGTTCTGTGGAGCTGTCGTATACGAATTCGCCGGGTTCTGCACATATCTCGGCAACCTTGCCCTGCTCAACGATAAGCATACACTGACCGTCTGCAACGGCAATAATACTGCCGTTTGAGATAATGTTGTCATTGCCCTTTGTGTTAGAGCCTTTGTTCACTCTCTTTGAGCCCTTTACCGCAAGTACCGTTTCGGGTATCGCTTCACAATAGAAATATTCACGCCATTGATCGGCGAGCACCGTACCCGCTGCGGATGTTAAAGCATTAATAAGTCCCATAAAAATTTCCTCCTTTATTTTAATGGATAATAGTTGATTTTAACTATATTTAGTTCATTATATCAAATATTTTATAAAAAATCAACATATAAAGCAAGGTTTTTTAAAAATATTGTTTACTTATTCTTTGTATAAAAAATTTGATTTTACTTTCATATAGGTATATGATTTAATAAATAACACAGGGGTTTGTGCAGAACAAAATTTTTTTGAACCTTTTTTGAAAATTTATGCTCTTATATACAGAAGCTTCTAAAAATAAGGCGGAGGAATACCAATGGATGAAGAAAACACAGTACAGGCGTTAAAGGACGGCGATATGTCGGCGGTCGATCTTTTATACAATACTTATGCAAAAAACGCGCTGCGCACCGCTTTCCTGATCACTTCCGACCATTATCTGGCGGAGGATGTTTTGCAGGAAACCTTTATACAATGTATAAAGTCGATAAAAACGCTTAAAAACAATGCCGCCTTTAAGCCATGGTTTTATACTGTTCTTGTAAGAACGGCATATAAAGTTATAAAACACAAAAAGCACTTTGTTCCCGCAGAGGATATTTACGATAAAGCCGATACAGCGGTATACGATACATACCCGTCGGAAAATCCACGGATACTTGACTGCATAAAAAAGCTGAAACCCGTACTGCGAAGCACCGTTGTACTTTTTTACTACAATGAGCTTACGGTAAAGGAGATAAGCCGCATCATGCAATGTCCACAGGGAACAGTGAAATCAAGACTTAATACTGCCAGAAAAATTTTAAAAAAAGAGTTTAAGGAGGATTTTTAATGGACGACAGCAAAATAAAAAACGCACTTAACGAGGCGGTAAAGGATATATCCCCGTCGGAGGATATGCTGTATAGCATAAAAAATCTCTCCGTCAAGGAGGATATGAAAATGAAAAAAATAAGGCCCATAAAAGCTGTATTGACCTGCGCACTTGCAATAGGCATACTTTCTGTCGGTGCAATAGGTGCAGGAAAGATAGTCGGCGTGGAATCACATTCTTCATCGCTTGAAGAAGTAAAAAAATTTCCGACCGAGGAAGAAGTAAAAAAAATGGCGGGTTTTGTTCCCGCATATACGGAAAAGCTTGGCGAATATGAGTTTGAAAGCTGTAGACCGGTACACAGCAGTGATATTGATGAGGACGGTATAAAAGCCGATGATTATACGGGTATCAGTTTCAACTACAAGACCGATAAGGGTATACTTGCGCTTGATATCGACCCAAAACCTATGCAGCAGGAAGCCTATGACGAAAAGTTTGACTACAAGGGTAAAGAAGTTTTTTATCACAGCATTCTTTATAAGTTTGTTCCGCCCGATTACACTTTGACGGATGAAGATAAGGAATTACAGGAAAAAGGGGAGCTTGAAATAAGCTATGGCTCACAGGAAGTTGAGTTGAAGAATATGCAGTCGCTTTTGTGGGAAAGCGGCGGAAAGACATACTGCCTGCTTGATATGGATGTGCAAATAGATAAGGGCGATTTTATAAACATGGCAAAGCAGGTCATAGATGCCGAATAAACAGTTTTAGCACAGAGGGAGGGCTTTGTGTACAAAAAGACCGCCTGTCCACACGGACAGGCGGTTCGTTTGTTTACTGTTCTCTCAACTTAGCGCCGAGTTTTTCTTCAAGCTCCGCAAGAATTTTCTTCATGGGGCTGCTTATTTCCTCGTCTGTAAGTGTTTTATCGGGAGCGCGGAAGAACAGGCTGAAAGCAACGGACTTAAAGCCCTCTTCTATCTGCTTGCCCTTGTAAACATCGAATAATTTAATGCTTTCAAGGAAGTTTCCGCCCTTTGCGCGTATCGCATTTTCAATATCCTTAACGGGAACGCTGTCTTTTACAAGCATTGCAATATCCCTTTCAACTGCGGGGAACTTGGGCAGCGGCTTGTAGATATGGTCAAAATCGGATGCCTTTGTAAGTTCCGAAATATCAAGCACAGCGACATAAACTTCCGTTCCGATGCCGTAAGCATCTGCCGTTGCGGGATGAAGCTGACCGACAAAGCCGATATTTGTGCCGTTTATTGCAACATCCGCCGTTCTGCCGGGGTGCATATAAGGCAAGCTTGTGTTTGCCGAAAAATCGCCGCTTTCAATACCGAGTACGGACAAAAGCTGCTCAACTATACCCTTAATTGTGTAGAAATCCACCTTTGCGCCGAACATACCTATCGTAAGCTTGGGAAGCTCTTCGGGAAGTTCCGTAAGGGGCAGAGCCTTGGGCAGATATACCTTGCCTATCTCAAACAGACCCGCATCTTCGCTTCTGTGGCGCTTGAAGTTGGTCGCAAGACTTGTAAGCATACCGTTTAAAGTTAAGGTGCGCATTATGCTGAAATCCTCGCCGAGCGGGTTAGAGATTTTGACCGTGTTTCTTAAAGGACTGTCGGCGGGGATAGAAAGCCTGTCAAATACCTTGGGGCTTTCAAAACTGTAGTTCATGGCCTCGCAAAGACCCGCAGCCACCATAGTATTCTTTATCTTGTCCTCTATCTGCTGTGAATAGCTCTTTTTGCCGACTGTCGGTGTACCCGAAGCAAGTGTGCTTTCTATTTTGTCATAGCCGTAGAAACGTGCTATCTCTTCCGCAAGGTCGGCCTCTGCTTCAAGGTCGGGACGGAATGTCGGAATAACAGCCTTGCTGCCGTCAGCCTTTACTTCTATAAGCTTGAATAATTCTATCATTTCGTCGCTTGAAAGGTTTGTGCCCAAAAGTTTGTTGATGCTTTCGGGAGAATATTCAAGCGTTCTTTCCGTGCGTACATTGGGATAGCAGTCTACCATACCCGGGCAAACCTCGCCGCAGCCAAGCATTTCCACAAGCTGAACAGCACGGTTTACGGCAATTATGGAAAGGTTGGGGTCAAGACCCTTTTCGTATTTTGCGGAAGCATCCGTTCTTAAACCGAGTTTCTTTGCCGTGATACGAACATTCGGGCCGTTGAAGTTTGCACTCTCGAATAAGATCGCTTCTGCGCCTTCCGTTATCTTGGAGTTTTCGCCGCCCATTACGCCTGCAACGGCAACGGCTTTTTCCGTATCCGCAATTACAAGCATTGACGGGTCGAGGTTTCTCTCCTGACCGTCAAGGGTAACTATCTTTTCGCCCTCGTTTGCATTTCTTACAATTATTTTTCTGTCCTTTATGCAGTCAATGTCAAAAGCGTGCATGGGCTGGCCGATCTCAAGCATAACGTAGTTTGTTATATCTACGATATTGTTGATGGGACGAACGCCGGCTGCCGTAAGTCTGTGGCGCATCCATAAAGGTGACGGACCTATTTTTACGTTCTTTACCGCTCTTGCGATATATCTTGGGCAAAGTTCGGGGTTTTTTATCTCAACGGAGATCATGTCCGCTGCGTTTCCCTCGCCTTTTTCCTCAACTTTGATCTCGGGGAATTTAAAAGGCTTGCGGAATGTTGCGGCTGTTTCGCGCGCAAGACCCGTAATACTGAAACAATCGGGGCGGTTTGATGTTATCTCAAACTCAACTACCTCGTCATTTATCTGTAAAAGCTCTTTTACATCTGCGCCCAAAGGCACTTCCTCGGTAAATACATAAATGCCGTATTCGGGTGCTTCGGGATAGTCGTGACGTGTAAAACCGAGTTCCTCGATAGAGCAAAGCATACCGTTTGACTCTACGCCGCGCAGTTTGCCCTTTTTTATCTTAACAAGCTCGCTGCCGTGGTAAACATTGCTGTTTATCATAGCTACGGGCACTATATCGCCCACTTTGAGGTTGGGTGCGCCCGTTACTATCTGCAAAGGCTCGCCGTTTCCTACATCTATCTGTGTTACAACAAGTTTGTCGGCATCGGGATGCTTTTCTATTTCAAGCACCTTGCCCGTGATTATGCCGTCAATATCTTTACCCATTACGGTAAGGCTTTCCACCTTGCTGCCCGAAAGGGTTATCTCGTCCATAAATTCCTGCGTTGTGCAGTCTAAATCAACATATTCTTTTAACCAACTGATAGGTAAATTCACTTTTGCTCACCTCCATTAAAACTGCTTTAAGAACTTGGTGTCGTTCTCAAATAATAATCTCAAATCGGAAATCGCATATTTCTGCATGGCAACACGTTCAAGACCCATACCGAAAGCAAAACCCGAGTATGTCTTGTTGTCAATGCCGCTCATTTCAAGCACCTTGGGGTGTACCATACCGCAGCCAAGAACTTCTATCCAACCGCTGTCCTTGCATACACGGCAGCCCTTGCCGCCGCAGGCAAAGCAGCTTGCATCCATTTCTGCACTCGGTTCTGTGAACGGGAAGTGATGAGGACGGAAACGAACCTTTGTGTCCTCGCCGAAAAGCTCTTTTGCAAATACCGCAAGCGCACCTTTCAAATCGCCCATTGTAATGCCCTTGTCAATTACAAGACCTTCTAACTGGTGGAATACGGGCGAATGTGTCGCATCAACTTCGTCCGAGCGGTAAACACGGCCGGGAGCAATCATACGGATAGGCAGCTTGCCCGATTCCATAACACGCACCTGCATGGGTGAAGTTTGTGTTCTTAACAGAAAATCGCCCTCGCCCTCGATATAAAATGTGTCCTGCTCGTCACGCGCGGGATGCTCCTTGGGGATGTTCAGCGCCTCAAAGTTATAGTACGCTTCCTCAACCTCGGGACCCTCGGCTATCTCGTAACCCATGCCGATAAAAATGCTCTTTATGTTTTCTATTACCGTTGTCATGGGATGAAGATGACCCATTTCGGGCACTTTGCCCGGCATTGTAACGTCAATGGTCTCCAGTTTGAGTTTTGCTGCCTGCTCCTTTGCGCGAAGCTCGGAAACAGACTTTTCAAGCATCGACTCTATCTCTGCACGAACGCTGTTTACCATCTGACCCATTTTGGGTCTTTCTTCGGGGCTCAATGCACCCATTCCTTTTAATATCTGTGTCAATTCGCCTTTTTTGCCAAGTATGTCAACCCTTATCGCGTCGAGCGCTTTAAGGTCGGCTGCCTGTGAAAGGCGGCTTGCTGCCAATTCTTTTATTTGGCTGAGCTTTTCTTTCATTTTTATCCTCCTTAATATTTGTTTGTGGCTTGTTTGTGTTTTCCGATCAGGCAAAAGCAAGTTTTCGGCTTTTGCAATAAAAAACGCCCCTGTAAAACACAGGGACGAAATATCGCGGTACCACCCAAATTCCCGTAAAAACGGGCACTCTTGCGGAATGTAACGGTTCCTGCCGTGGTCTCCTACTGTAATTCAAAGACCAAACTCCAACGTGAAATTTCGGTATCCGATATGCTTGACGGGGCTTGCAGCCGATGACCCCGACTCTCTGAAAAGATATTCGGTACTTACTTTGCGTTTTCATAGTTTTTAAAATTTCAAATCATTATTAGTATATCAATTACCCATAAAAAAGTCAAGCGGGAATTTGAATAATACGGCAAAAACATTAAAAACCTGTTGATTTTGTTTTGTAATGGACAAATTAAAAAATTTTTGGTAGGATAAAGGTATTTTTGTTTGAAGAACTTTCTTAAAGCTTGATTGTGTTACTTATAGTCCGTTGTTATATTTTCCGTGTACCGATATAATGCTATAAGGTGGTGATTTTATGATAAAAGAACGACTGGGTAATCGTATTAGAGAACTACGGATGAATACGGGATTAAGTCAGGAAAAATTTGCTCTTAAAATAGAGATGGATAGAACTTATTTTGCTTCTGTTGAAGCTGGAAAGCGTAATATTTCTATTGTTAATATTGAAAAGATAGCAAATGGCTTGGAAGTTTCATTATCAGAATTATTTAAAGGAGTATAATTGTAATGAAAGAGATTATTAGAAATATAGTTATTGATGAATTTTCGAAGCTTATAAAACTTATTGAAGCGGATTTTCAATCGAATTTTAAACGCAAGGTCAATAATTTTTTGTTAAGCCAAATGGATGAAAGAATTACTGCAAGTATGGTATTTGTAAGTAGTTTTGAATCAAAAAGTGGATTTGCTATTGAAACATGCGCTAAAAGAATCGCTCGCCTGAAATTTGGCGACGAAAATGTACCAACCATTGTAAATCCGAGGAATTTGCAGCATAACATAGATGCTTCAACGATAACCGGTCAGGTTGTTGTTACGGATGTTGATACACATAACGGTGACTTGCGGGGCGAAATAGCAGCTTTCAGAGCAAACAACGAAGCGCGCGGCATGGGAAAAACAAGAGTTGAAAGCGGGGTTACGATGGAAAACGTAAGGAATACATTGTTGCCGCTATCAAAAAAATATGAAACCGATAACATTTATACTAAACCGGTCGATTTAGCTTTTTTTGACGGAAAAATGTGGAATATAATGGAATTAAAGGCGGGCGGTGATCTTGACAGTTCAAATGCTCCTTCAAATGTAGAAAAGCTTCTTACAATTTATGTTGATATGGGTATTGAAAATTGTAATGCGTATTTCGCAACGTTGTATAATAAAGATGGTGAAGGTAACGCATGGAAAGGAGCAGTAAAAAAACATTTACATTATCCTTCAATGTTTTTAATAGGGGCGGATTTTTGGAATCGCATTTTGCCTAATGGAATCATGTTTACTGATTTTACAAAATTATATCGCGAAGCATTAGATGAAATCGACTTAAACAGCAGAATAAATTGTATGATAAGCGATTGTATTGGCTAATAATGATGGCAAGATTGATAAACGGCGATTGCCTTGATTATATGAAAAAAATTCCCGATAACAGTATCGATTTAATTCTTACTGATCCACCGTATAATATAGCACAGTATTCAACAGGCAATATTAAACTTCCGGGAAGAGAAGCTCTTAACAATAACATCGCAAATTGGGATAATATACCTTTAGAACCAAAAAACTTTATCAAGGATTTTAAACGCATTATAAAACCTAACGGAAATATTTTTATTTTCACAAGCTATAATCTTATAGGAAAATGGCACGAGGTTTTTGATCCGGAATTTGATACTTTTCAGTTTTTTATATGGCATAAAACAAATCCCGCTCCCAAAATATATAAAAATGGTTTTTTGAATAGCTGTGAAATGATTATTTGTATGTGGAATAAAGGGCACAAGTGGAATTTTACTACACAGAACGAAATGCACAATTTCTTTCAAAGTCCAATCTGTATGTATCCGGAACGTCTCCGAAATCCAAAGCATCCGACCCAAAAGCCGGTAAAACTTTTAAAGCATATCATAAATATAGCGAGCTATCCTAATGATATAGTATTCGACCCTTTTATGGGAGTGGGATCTACAGGTGTTGCCTGTAAGGAACTCGGCAGAAGATTTGTAGGATGTGAAATCGATAAGGTTTATTTTGAAGCAGCAAAGGAGAGGATTAATATTTATGGATAATATAATGTTTTTTGATACAATTGCATACGATATGCTTAGTTTAGGTTTGGGGGCTCTTTCACATGCGAATTATCACGCGGGATACAACAATGATATAAATGATAAATGGGCAGAATTGTCAGTGATTCAAGCTGCACATGCTGCAGAACTTTTAGTAAAAGCAAGAATTGCTAAAGAGCATCCGCTTCTTATTTTTTCGAATTTACCATCAATCAGTAATCAGGATACACTTTCTATCGATAAACTTGCGGAAGAAGGACGAACCATTGAGTGGGCGGAGTTACCAAAAGTGTTTAAAGCTATTACAAATTGCAACTTTGAAAATGCGGATGTTTTTCGTACTTTTGGACGCTTGAGGAATAGCGTGCAACACTTTGGAATAATTCCAAACAGAACAACTACAAGTGCATCGTTAGAAACTTTGCGATTTATCTATTCCTTTATTGATCCATTTATTAAAGAACACTGGGGTTTGTATGCAATTGATTTTGATGAAGATATAGATTCGTATGAACATTTACCAATCACACTAATTGGATATGAAATTGAGTTCTTAGTATCTCCCGAGGCAGCTGAATTTGCAGCATATTGGGAGGAGGAACTTGTTAATTGCAGTAAGGAATATCAATTCATTATGAGAAAAAGAATTCGTGATGCTTTATAAGAAGATAAAAGTGATGAGTAAAGAAATATTAGAAAAGGATCCTATAGATTTTTAACGGTAATTTTTAAATATTGATGATAAAAATTCGTTTAATGATTAAAAAGTGTTCGTCCATCGTTTAATATGGTGGAATTTGATTTTAGTCTCTCGACAACCAGATCAAATAAGTCTATGTATGAATAAAAGTGCAGAAACCTTATTTGTCAAAAAAATTTCCATGTAATATGATGTCTTATGAAAACTTTGCTTTTAAAGCCTGCTGTCAACAAATCTCCCTGTTAATTATCAACGGGGAGATTTGTTATTAATAAGTGTTTGACATTACGTTCATTACGGCTGCGAACATTATATGTATACCGGTTGTCAAATGAAAGAATATTGAAATCGTCTTTATAAAGATTATAAACGAAATCGGTGTTTTTTATTACAAGAATAAACTGCGCCAATGTTTTTTTTAGTGAATAAGCCAGGCGTTCTTGGTCGTTTTTGGTAAAATCCTTGCCTTCATAGTCTGAAAAGTCAGTATCATAAGGTGGGTCAAGGAACATAAAATCATTTTCGGTGAGATTTGAATTTTTAAAGAATTCTTCAAAATCCGAACAATGTATATCCGTATTCTTGAAAATATTTTCTATTTCCTTGTTAAACATATTATCTATTTTTGCTTTAAAATTCTTTGTATTATAAGAAATACCACCATAAGGAATATTAAACTCTCCTTTGGCATTATATCTGAACATAGAACCATAGCAGTATTCACGCATAAAGTAAAAATTTGCGGCTTTATATTGAATAGAGGGTGCGTTTATTCTGCCAAGGTTTATATCATTAAAAACATTTCTGAAATACATATAGTATCCGCTTGTAAAACCGGTAATGAGATTATCTTTTAAATCTTCTTTGGAAAAGGGTTTCTTTTTATTGTTTTTGATAGTTCGCTGCATTTTATCAGAGGACATTCGGATAAGTTGTGAATTGAATTTTACATCATCCAACAAGAGTTTTTCACTAAAACCCGAGTTTATTTTTTTTGAAATAGTTTTTGTAAATTCAACTAAAAATTTGTTTACTTCTTCCTTTGTGATTTGAGATTTCTCCAATAAGCGATATACATTTAATATTTCATCATAATTATCCGAACACACTTTTAAAAGGTTAGTAAAACTATTGTTATAACATAAAAGCAAATTATATAGCTGCTTATCCTGTGTTTTTATTAGGTTATAATACTCAATTAAAGAAGATGAGATGTCATTTATAGCAGCAATATCGGGTTTTAGATGGAAAAACAATGCTCCACCGCCAAAAAAGGGTTCAATATATCTATTATAATTGGGGATATATGGCTTAATTATATTTATTTCGCCTGTTTTACCACCAGGCCATTTAATTAACGGATTCATATAAACACCTTTCTGTTATTTGAATTGTTACTATTATATCATAGTTACTCATAGTCTGCAAGTGTTTTTGAGTTTATATGCTGATAAAATTTGAATAATACAGTAAAAAAACAGTTGATTATTTGATGATTTAGGGATATAATGAATAATAGATAAGTATTAAATTTTTACGGAGGAAAAGCTATGCACGAAACAGTTATAGTTCTGGATTTTGGCGGGCAGTATAATCAGCTTATCGCGCGAAGAGTGCGTGAATGTAACGTATACTGCGAGGTCAAAAGCTTTAAGACCCCAATAGATGAGATAAAGAAGATCAACCCCAAGGGCATTATTTTCACGGGCGGCCCGAACAGCGTTTATCTTGACGACTCGCCACGAATTGAAAAGGAGATATTTGAACTTGGTATACCCGTGCTCGGTATCTGCTACGGCTGTCAGCTTATGGCTTATGTCATGGGCGGCGAGGTAAGTGCTGCCGAAAACAACAGTGAATACGGCAAGACAGAAACGATTTTTGATACATCCGACCTGCTTTTTAAGGGTCTGCCCGAAAAAGGCATCACATGGATGAGCCATACCGATTACATAAGCAAACTGCCCGAAGGTTTTGTTTACACGGCACATACAAACGGCTGTCCGGCGGCGGGTATCTCCTGCGCGGAAAAGAAACTCTACGGCATTCAGTATCACCCCGAGGTAATGCACACCGAAAACGGTACACAGATGCTGCATAACTTCCTTTATAATGTCTGTGGTTGCTCGGGCGACTGGTCCATGAGCAACTACGCTAAAACAGCTATCGCAAATATACGCGAAAAAGTGGGTGACGGCAAAGTTCTGCTTGCGCTTTCGGGCGGTGTTGACAGCAGCGTGCTTGCGGCACTTCTTGCAAAGGCTGTCGGAAATCAGCTTACCTGTATTTTTGTAGACCACGGCCTTATGCGAAAAAACGAGGGCGACGAGGTTGAGCAGGCGTTTGCAAAGTGGGATATAAATTTTGTCAGAGTAAATGCTAAAGACAGATTTTTGTCTAAACTTGCGGGAGTCTCCGATCCGGAAACCAAGAGAAAAATTATCGGCGAGGAATTTATCCGTGTCTTTGAGGCCGAGGCCAAAAAAATAGGCAAGGTAGATTTTCTTGCACAGGGCACTATCTACCCCGATGTTATAGAGTCGGGCGCAGGCGATGCCGCTGTTATCAAAAGCCATCATAACGTAGGCGGTCTGCCCGATTACGTTGATTTTAAAGATATTGTAGAGCCTTTAAGACTGCTCTTTAAGGATGAAGTCCGTCAGCTCGGCACAGAGCTTGGCCTTGCAAGTTATCTTGTATGGCGCCAGCCTTTCCCCGGTCCGGGTCTTGCAATCAGAATTATCGGCGATATCACAGAAGAAAAGATATCCATCCTCCAGGATGCCGACTATATCTTCCGCGAAGAGATCGCCAACGCAGGCCTTGACCGCGATATCCACCAGTATTTCGCTGTCCTTACTTCTATGCGCAGCGTAGGCGTAATGGGCGATAGCCGTACTTACGATTATACCCTCGCCCTCCGCGGTGTTACCACAACCGACTTCATGACCGCTGATTTCGCCCGCATCCCCTACGATGTCCTCGAAAAAATCAGCAGCAGAATAGTAAACGAAGTCCAAAATATCAATAGAATAGTGTATGATATAACCACAAAACCACCTTCAACTATTGAGTGGGAATAATTTACGAACCTTTGCAAGCTGCTTAAACAGCGAGTTTCAAAGTTGACAACACCGTTTTGGCAACAAAATGGCAACAATAATTCAATTTCAAAGACCTTACCGACATTTAAGTTTGTCGGTAGGGTCTTTTTCAATTTCACGAATTTAAAATTTCGTCGATATCACTAATAGCAGACTGAGGATAGTTATAACGCCACTCATCATATTCCTCTTTTGTTATCTCATCATTAAGGCACTTCTCCGACATCTGCTGCCATGCAAGGAATTTTTCAAACAGAACAGGGTAATGGTCATTAAAGACCTTTTCGGGCGTAAGGCAGAGTTCACCGTCGATATTTTTTATTTTCAATCCATACATATCTTCAAGTGCGAACAATGTCATCATCAGGCCGTTGTAGGTGTCTATTTCGGGGACATTGATAGCTTCGGGGCTGACATCAAGCACCTCGGCAATGCTTTTAAGCATATCTTCTTTCGGAACCCTCGCCTCGGATTCGTACTGGGCGATACGCACATCGCTTGTTTTGTCCGTAAAACCGACCGCAAGACCAAGCTCTTTTTGGGTCATACTTTTTAAATTTCTGAAATATTTGATTCTTTGTCCGATTGCCATATTTTCCACCTCTAAACATATTTGTTTTACCTATTGTAACATATCTAAAATATAAATGCAACAAAAACTTAAACAAAAAAGTTAAGATTTTTTAAAAAACCACTTGACTTAACGCAAAATGTTTAGTATAATGTATAGCATCACACAACTAAACAAATATGTTTAGGCTAAATAAGTACGAAAGGGGGCAGATTTTATGTCAAATTTTATGAGTGCCGCTGATGTGGCAAAAGAACTCGGTGTAGGCAGGACTAAATCACAGCAGATAGTCAAGGAACTTAACGCCGAGTTGGAGAAAATGGGCTATCTTACTGTACAGGGCAAGATAAGCCGAAAGTTTTTTGAGAAAAGATACATTTATAATGAGGAATGATTTAAAAAAGAGGGGAGAGATTCTATGTCAAAGTTTATTACAGCCGCAGAAGTGGCAGAGGAGCTGAACGTGTCAATGTCCTGCGCATACAAGATAGTGCAGAACTTGAACGAGGAATTAAGGAAGATGGGTTTCTTTACCGTTTCGGGCAAGGTAAACCGCAAGTTTTTCGAGAAGAAATTTATGTACGAGGGGGAATGAATATGTCGGTATACAAGGACAACAAAACAGGAACATGGCGGGTTTTATATCGCTATACGGACTTGAACGGCGATCGCAAGCAGACCAGCAAGCGCGGTTTCGCCACTAAAAAAGAAGCGACACAGTGGGAACATGAGCAGATGCTAAAACAGGACAGCAAGCTGGATATGACCTTTGAGAGCTTCTATGAAATTTATGAACACGACAAGCGTATGCGTGTCAAAGAAAACACTTGGGAGTCAAAGGCGCATATCGCAAGAACAAAGATACTGCCGTATTTTGGCAAGCGAAAGTTAGACGAGATAGAGCCGAAAGATGTTATTGCATGGCAGAACATTATGATGAAAGCTAAAGA
Organism: Bacillota bacterium; assembly: GCA_017460805.1. Lineage (GTDB taxonomy): Bacteria > Bacillota > Clostridia > Lachnospirales > CAG-274 > RGIG4310. The sequence continues at coordinate 47,797 of JAFUAF010000008.1, forward strand.
CAGCAGGGGTAAAAGCTATTCGGAGAACTATTTGAAAACTGTACATAGTCAGCTGAGTGCGATCTTCAATCACGCTGTCAGGTATTACAATCTGAAAGTCAATCCTGCGGCAAGAGCAGGGACAATGGGTTCGGAACACCGCAAGGAGATGTTATTCTGGACAAAAGAGGAGTATCTGAAATTCGCGGAAGCAGTTATGGATAAGCCGATTTCGTACTATGCTTTTGAACTGCTGTATTGGTCGGGGATAAGGCTCGGCGAGCTTCTTGCCCTCACACCCGCCGATTTCGATTTTGAAAAATCGACTTTGACGATAAACAAATCTTATCAGCGTTTAAAGGGCAAAGATGTTATCACTTCGCCCAAAACGCCGAAGTCAAACCGTACTATTAAAATGCCGAAATTCCTTTGTGATGAAATGCAGGATTTTATAAGTATGATGTACGGCATCGAAAAAGACGAGAGGGTGTTTCCTATTTCCAAAGCCTATCTGCATCACGAAATGGACAGGGGAGCAAAGAAAAGCGGGGTAAAAAGGGTTCGTATCCATGACCTCAGGCACCCGTATGTCAAGCAAAAACTAAAAAATATTTTAATTTTTTTTATTTACGGGCTTAGCTCTCAAAGTCCCGTATCTTCCATTCGACCTTAATACTCTTATCGGGGTATACATACACTTTTTCGATAAGTGCATCCGATAATGCTTGTGTTAAGGTAGTTTCATTTTTCAGGTCTTTTAAAATATCTTTCAGTCTTGCTTTTGAAGCATTATGTGCTTTTGCTGTTTCGGCAGATTTTAAGCCTATGCGCTTTTGCTGTTCGAATTGCTGCATTTCGGCATTGCACCGGTCTTTAAGTGTCTTAAATTCTTCGACACTTATTTCATTCGATACAAATTTTTCATAAAGGCTTTGCTTCTGCTGTTGGCACATGTCTATTTTTTCATCTATTGCGGTAAGTTGCTCTATACAGCTTGCAATGCCGCTATCTTCCTGCTGTTCCAGTGCCTTTTTACGATGCATGATCATATCAAAAATCTGCTTGTGCAAGGCTTCTTCCGATATGCTCAGCTTATAGCATGGCTCATCACTGTACAGCCTTGTATACTTGCATTTAAAGCGGGAATTTTTGGCTTTTATGTACTCCATAGAGTGGCCACAGCAACCGCAAAACACTTTTGAACGAAGCGGATATATGCGGAAGTTTTGTCCTTTTTTCTTGTATACGGGCCTTGTATCTTTTGCTTTTTGGAACATTTCTTCCGAAACTATTGCGGGATGATGATTCGGGATCTTTACCCATTCATCCTCAGCTTTCCAAACCCGCCGCTTACTTCCGACATCCGTAACCTGTCTTTTGCCCATAACATACATGCCCATATATATTTCGTTTGAAAGTATATTTGCTATCGTTTCCGATTTCCAAAACTTGCATTTTGAAATATCACAGCTGCTTAAGCCTTTTTGCGTTTTGTATTGCATGGGCGTGGGTATGCCTTTGTCGGAAAGGTGCTTTGCTATTTGCGTTTTGGGCATTCCATCTGTATACAGCCTAAATATTGTTCTGATATTATCGGCTACTTCCTCATCGATTATGAGTTTTTTGTTTTCATCAAATTTATAACCGTAAGGATATTGGCCTGTGCAGTATTCGCCGTTTCGTATCCTTATTTGTCTTGCAGTCTTTACCTTGACCGATATATCGCGGCTGTAATACTCATTTATCAGATATTTGAACGCTATATTCATCCCGCCCGTATCGCCCTTATGCTCATCACTGTCAAAACAATCGCTTACGGAAATGAAGCGAACATTAAACAGCGGGAAAACCTGTTGGGTGAAATAGCCGACTTCTATGCTGTTTCTGCCAAACCTTGAAAAGTCCTTGACAAGAATGCAGTTTATCTTATTCAGCTGTATATCCGACAAAAGCCTTTGCACTGCGGGCCTTTCAAAATTTGTTCCCGTATAGCCGTTGTCCGTATATTCAACGATCTTCACATTTGGCATTGGCATATTTTCGGCATATTTTGTAAGCAGCATCCTTTGGGATTCTATGCTGATACTCTCGCTTCTTACATCGTCAACGGATAATCGAAGGTATATTGCCACTGTATAATCAGTCATTGTCACACACCTCCGTATTAAACTCATTGTCGAATGTATATTTTATTTCTATACGGTTATCACTGTAAACCGTTATCTTATCAATAAGCGTATCAATAAGTTTCTTTGTAAAGTTTTCATTCTTTAAAAGCTCCGATACCATATCTTCGGTCTCACAAAACTTATCATACTCCTGCTTAAGCCTGTTTTGCTTGTTTTCAATATCGTTTACCGAATGAACGGCATCCGATATTTTTTGTGCATAAGATTCCCGCAAGTCCCTATATTCTTCGGCTGTAATGATATTATTTACAAGATTTTCGTATAAAGTGCTTAAATAATTACGGTTTTGAGAAATATATGCTTTCAGCCTTTGAAGTTCCTTGTTTTGCTCGGTTATTCTCGATTTATCATAAAGCAGGTCATACAGCTTATTTTTGTTCTCGACAAGTATGTCTAATTGAGAACCGAGAGCAATTAGGATAACATCAAATATCTCATCCTCGTATATTTTGCCGGTTTCGCAGGAATTATTACGAATCTGATTTGAGGCACAAAAGAAATTGTACCTGTCCTTTGTTTTCGTGCGGTGATTTCTGCCCCGCAGCATGATCCTGCCGCAGTAGCCGCATACTATTTTACCTTTAAATATATTTTCGGTATAGGTATCTATCTGCTTTTTACCAAACTCCTCTTTTGCCGTTATAAGTCTTTGCTGTACCTTATCAAACAATTCCTGTGATATAATAGCTTCATGGGTGCCGGCAACTGTTATCCATTTATCGGCGGTTTGAGAGATCTTTTTGTGGTTGCACTTTGCAGATTTTCCTTGAACCAGCTTTCCGATATATATTTCTCTTTCTAAGATATTCCTCAGTGATTTTGAGCACCAAACCGTTGATACAGAGCTTTTTAACCCGCCTTTGTAATCATAGCTGTTCGGTGCCGGTATCCCGTCATTGGTCAGTTTATTACAAATACTTCTTATCGAATCCCCGTCCGCATAACTTTCAAATATCATTTTGACGATAGATGCGGTGTCGGGATTTACAATAAGTTTGTGCTTGTCATTCGGGTCTTTGATATATCCGTATATTGCTCTTGCGGCTACATATTGACCCTCGCGCATGGCTTGCTTTCTCT
>JAFUAF010000076.1 GCA_017460805.1 Bacillota bacterium
CTATTGAAGGAACGGGCTGTCGTCCTTGCCTGCCCTTTTAGGCTCACGCCCGGAGGGCTCCGCCCGGGAGGGGTAGGGGGACCGCTTGCGGTGGAAGGGTTTGCGGACTTCGTGTAGAAGTCCGCTGTCCTTGTCATCAACGCCCCGTCAAATTATCATTTACCGACCATTCCAAACTATAAACTATGGTATAAGTATAGCTTATAAAATATGTAATTTCTACAAAAAAATTGACATTTTAGTTTAAAACCATTGATTTTTTGTGTCGGGTATTATATAATCATCTAAAAGGAGGCTTGTATATGCGAATGGACAAATTTCGTGTGACACACGTAAAACGTGAAAGTTATTTTGAGATGGACACCTCGCACGTACACGATTTTCACGAGATATACTATCTTGTGGGCGGTACGCGGCGGTATTTTATAGACGACTCCATTTACACGATAAACAAGGGCGATGTAGTAGTCATTTTAAAGGGCACTATCCACCGCACGACCTACAACAACGAAAAAGCGCACGAGCGCATAGACTGTAAATTCCGCAGCGAATTTCTGGACTGTGAGTCTGTCAAGGCGGAGTTTGAGAGGGTCTTTGCGGACAGCCCCGTGCTTTCGCTTGCGCCCGTACACAGGGATTATTTGCAGCTTCTTCTGCGCAATATCCGCACCGAGTACGAAAACCCCGACGAATTTTCGGACGACAGCGCAAGGGCTCTTATCCAAAGAATGATGATTTTTCTTATACGGCTTAAAAAATTGCAGGCTTCGCCAATGCCCTACGACCCCGACGATTCGCTTATGCAGGAGGCCGCAAAATTCATCCGTACAAATTTTGCCCTGCCGCTCACTTTAGAGGACATAGCGTCACACGTCAACACAAGCCCGACCTATTTCAGCAAAAAATTCAAACGCGCCACGGGCTTCGGCTGCCGTGAATACCTTGTGAATGTAAGGCTTAAAGAGGCATCGCAGCTGCTTGTGGAAACCAACCTTTCCATAACCGAAATAGCCATAAAATGCGGCTTTAACTCAAGTAACTACTTTGGGGACGTGTTCCGCCGCGCCCACGGCGTTTCCCCCGCAGTTTACAGAAAAAATAATCGGTTAAGCTGATTGGCGGTTTTGGCTTTAAACTCTTGACAAATCGACAGTGGGGATGTATAATAATACCACAACGATAGATGCTGCATTGTGAGATGCGAAAAAGAAAAGCGAGGGTTTATGAGCGTTTACCCCCGCTTTTCTCTTTTGCACCCTCCGTTTTATTGCGGTGGTTGGGGTACCGCAGGCTTGTTGTCATTGCTTAATTATCTGTCAAGCCATTTGCGTATGTAAGTGATAAACTTTGTTATAAAGTTACCGATTACACTTGCCGTAACAGACATTATAAACTCGATTAGATGCTGCACTTTGTGAGACCCCCCTTTCCGTTGTCGGAATGGTGGAATGACAACACTGTTATTATAACATAGCATATTACAAAAAACATCAGAATCTGCATTATTAACTTTTTATAAAATAAGGGTATGGAAGTTCATATTGCCCTTAAAGAGGAGGTAATTCAATGAAAAACATCACACTTGGCAAAACGGGCATAACGACCCCGCAAAACGCCTTTGGTGCGCTGCCCGTGCAGAGGGTGGATATGCAGGCGGCGGTGAAGATACTGCGCCGTGCATACGAGGGCGGCATGACATTTTTCGACACCGCCCGCGCCTACACCGACAGCGAGGAAAAGCTGGGCAAAGCCTTTGACGGCATGAGGGACAAAATTTTTATCGCTTCAAAGACGATGGCAAAGACCCCCGACAAATTTTGGGATGACCTGCATACCACATTAAAAAATCTGCGCACAGACTATCTTGATATATACCAGTTTCATTGTGTGGGTCAGTGCTATGCGCCCGACGACGGCACGGGTATGTACGAGGCAATGCTCGAAGCCAAAAAGCAGGGCAAGATACGGCATATCGGCATAACGGCACACAAGATAGGCATTGCCGAGGACATAGTAAAAAGCGGACTGTACGAGACTTTGCAGTTCCCGTTTTCCTACCTTGCGACAGAGCGTGATATCGCGCTTGTAAACGCCTGTCAAAAGGCAGATATGGGTTTTATCGCCATGAAAGGCTTATCGGGCGGACTGCTTAACAATGCAGATGCCTGCATGGCTTTTATGAGTGAACATCCCGTCTTGCCAATATGGGGCGTTCAGCGCATGGAAGAACTGGAACAATGGCTTGAATTCTTTGACAAGCCCGCCGAAATGACGGACGAATTAAAGGCGGTAATAGAAAACGACCGAAAGGAGCTCCTTGGAAATTTCTGCCGCGGCTGCGGTTACTGTGCGCCCTGTACCGTCGGCATAGTTATCAACCAATGCGCAAGAATGTCACAGATGATACGCCGCTCGCCGTCCGCTTCGTGGCTTTCCGAACAATGGCAGAAAGAAATGTTCAAGATAGAGGATTGTATCAACTGCGGTGCCTGCCTTTCGCGCTGCCCCTATGAACTCCCGATACCCGACCTGTTAAGAAAAAACCTCGAGGACTATAAAAAGATAGTTTCGGGCGAGATAAAAGTATAAGAAAAAGGGATGATGCCCGATAAGGCTTCATCCCTTGTTTTATGTACGTTATATCATTTCAAATCGTCTGCATCTTCATTATACAGTGCTTTTAAGCGTTCTTTGGCTATGGAATTGCCTTTGCAGGCGGCGTAGGTATATAATCTGTGTGCAAGCTCCCGATCCTGTTTTACGACAATACCCTTATACAGATAGTCGGCATATTTGCGCTGACCTGCGGAAATGCCCGCTCTTGCGGCTCTTTCATAGTAGTTTACGGCTTTTTCAAGGTTTTGTTCTACCTCGATGCCCGCTTCAAAAATATCGCCAAGGTTGACAAGCGCGGGCTCGTATCCGCCGAGGATGGCCTTGTTATACCAGTTTACGGCGCATTTTGTATCCTGTTTTGCCCCAAGGCCGTACTCATAGCACTGTGCAATTTCATACTGCGCCTGCGGATCGTCACTGCATTTCATATAGCACTCAAAGGCCTTTTCGTTGTCCGGCTTTACGCCAAGACCCTGTTCATAGTGCTTTGCAAGCAAAATATATGCGTTTTTATCGCCGAGAGCGATCATCTTTTTTACCCATGAAAGGGCGCGCCCGGGATTTTGCTTTGTGCCGCGGCCGTTGACACAGCAGCGCGCAGTCTCTTCCATTGCGGGCAGGTATTCCTCCTTTGCGGCTTTTAAATAGTAGAGATAGGCTCTGCGCTCGTCAACTTTCGTGCCGTAACCCCTTAAATAACAGTCGCCTGCCATTTTTGCCGAGGGCAGATGTCCGTTTGCCGCACCTTTTTCAAACAGCCTGAGCGCCGATTCGTCATCACATTCCACACCCTCGCCGTAGTAATACGCAAGCGCCGCCTCATAGACTGCGGGCATATAATTCTTTTGCGCCAGATCCTCATAAATGCGGAAAGACTCGTCAAACCAAAGCATATCGGAAAGTTCCTGTGCGTGCCTGAATTCCTTTTCAAGCGCTTTGGTCTTGAAATTATCATATTTACCTTTGTTGTAACTTATTGTTATCTGCATGATATCCCCTCCCGCTTGTATTTTTTTACCTGTTTTAAAAGAATTCGACAAAAGATTTGAAATCCCTTTTTTTATATGCCCCTTTTTCGGGACATAACATTTTGTTTATATAATAAGGCCTGATATCGGGCTTTGACAGACAAAAGCCGCTGTCAAAATATTCGGCAAAAAAAAGAGGGGAAAGTCAAAAAAGCCCAAATTTTTTTGAGATTCCCCATTTTTTGAGAACGAATATCTATAAAAACGCTAAATAAGCGGCTTGTGCATATATTACCGACTGTGATACAGTATGCTGAAAAATTGGAATTTGACGCGGAGAATGATGTAACGTGTGCGCAGTATAAAAAGCTGTCCCTTTAGGCTTGTGCCGCTTCAGCGGAAAGTGGCGCCGCTCGCGGCGTCGAAAGGGTGCTTTCTTTCGGGGCTTATTCACC
>JAFUAF010000009.1 GCA_017460805.1 Bacillota bacterium
ATAATAATAATAATAACGGCTTTCTTCTTTTGGCTTTTCATCCTCCACACCCCTTTATCCAATTATACAACATAATCAAATGCTTGACAAGCTATAAAAATACTCTTGAAATTATATAATAATTGTGATATAATTTTGATATAAAAGAATGTGAGGTGATATTATGCCAACAATAATACCAAGTGCGGATTTAAGAAACAACTATACCAAAATATCCGAAGAATGTCACAAATATAATGAACCTGTTTTTGTCACCAAAAACGGCAAAGGCGATCTTGTGCTTATGAGTATTGAAGCTTATGATAAACTGAACGCAAAAACAGAACTGTACAGCCTTATACAAGAAGGCATTGCTGCGGAAGAAGCCGGAAAGGTCAGGTCGTTTGAAGAATTTTTTGAAGAATTAAGAGGTAAATATGATGAAGTATAATATAATAATTACCGCCCCTGCCGAAAGCGACATAACCGACACATTAAACTATATCAAGCAGGAATTGAAAAATCCGTCAGCATCAAAAGAACTTATGTATGCGATATACAAAAGAATAAATATACTGCGCGAATTTCCTTATTCCGCCGATCTGTGCAATGATATTGTACTCAGAAGTCAAGGTATACACATCGCACCTATAAATAATTATCTTATCTTTTACACAGTTAACGAAGAAATAAAATCAATAATCGTCATTCGTTTCCTTTACGCCCGCCGTGATTGGATAACGATATTAAAATCAAATTTATAAAATAAAGTCCGAACGGGCTTTATTTTTTTTACAAAAAAATCTTGACTTAGTAGTAAAAGTATACTATAATAAAAACAGTTAGTAGTAAATCAATACTAATAAGGAGAACGCCATGAAGAACAACAATGATATAAACGAAAAACAGTTTTTAGAGCAGTATTCGGCAGATGAATATGAAAAGCCGTCGGTCGCAGTTGATATGGTGCTTTTTACGATAGATGAGGACACGCTTAAATGTGCCCTTGTAAAACGAAGCGAGCACCCTTTTAAGGATATGTATGCGCTGCCGGGCGTATTTGTGGGCATAGAAGAAAGTCTTGATGATGCCTTAAAACGCGGTATTGCCGCAAAAGCAGGCCTGCACGGCATATACTTTGAGCAGCTTTACACCTGGGGCGCTGTTGACCGAGACCCGCGTATGAGGATAATCTCCGTCAGTTATCTTGCTCTTGTCCCCAAGGAAAAACTGGACACAACGGCAGAACTCTACTCCATTGACGAAATAGGAGAAATGAGTCTTGCCTTTGACCACAAAAAAATAATAGAATATGCGCGCGAACGTGTAAAAAACAAGGTAAATTACAGCAATATCGCCTTTGAATTTCTATCGGAGGAATTTACCCTGCCACAGCTTCAGCGGGTGTATGAGATACTGCTTGACAAGCCGCTTTACAAAGCCAATTTCAGAAAAAAGATAGAGCCGCTTATCACAGATACCGAAAAAATGACAAGCGGCGAAGCACACAGACCAAGCAAACTTTACAAACAGAAATGAGGTATAAATATGGCAAGATCAAATTGGACAAACGCAGTTGAACTGACGGTAAAAGCAAATCTGCACACAAAAAATATGGCAAAAAAATATGCAGCCGAAATAGACGAATGTATCAAAGCATCCGAGGTCATAAGAGAGATAAGCCCCGCAGCTCCAACGGGAAAGGCTGATATTTCAGTAATGGATGCCGATACGGTCTCAGCCGCTTTTATGGCCGACGGCAATGTTACGCTGCTCAACTTCGCATCATTCAAGCACCCCGGAGGCGGTTTTATCGGCGGAGCTATGGCGCAGGAAGAAGCACTTTGCCACGAGTCTTTTTTGTACAATGTTTTAAGCACCTTTAAAGATTATTACGACTACAACAATCAAAACAAACATAAAGGTCTTTACGAAAACGCCGCAATATACAGCCCCGATGTGGTATTTGAACATGACGGCAAAGTAAAAAAAATAAATGTGATAACCTGTGCCGCACCCAATAACAGCCTTGGCGTAAGGTACCACGCATTCACACCCGAAGAAAACAGCAAAGCCCTTGAAAGCCGCATAAACTTTGTTCGTGACATAGCAGAACAAAAAGGCTGTGACACACTTATATTAGGTGCTTTCGGCTGCGGTGTTTTCAGACAGGATCCGAAAGAAACCGCCAAGCTTTTCAAAAAAGCCTTTGAAAAGTCGGATATAAAAAATATTGTATACGCTATCCCCAAAGGCAAAAATCTTGACAAATTCAGTGAGGTTTTCAAAGATGAGTGAAAAGCATGGTGTCATGGCGGCAGATTATTGGCTCAACTATGTTCACCCCGACAAGCTTGCGCAGGATGAATATAAGGAGCATTTTGAAAAATTCTCTCTTGATGCAAACAGATTTTTATTGAAGGAGATAACCAAAGCCAACAAATCTTCTTTGCATAAATACGATAAAATGTTAGAAACCATAAAAGAAGTTATTTCAGAATACGAGGAAAGAGAAAATGGAATTTAAACAAATACGCGCCGTATACGACAAAAACACAATAAGAGTATATCAGGCCTACTGCCCCGCCATTGCAAGCGAAGCCGTAAAGCTTGGGAAATTCGGCAGCAATTTCAGCCTTAACAGAATGACATGGATAAAACCGTCTTTTTTATGGATGATGTATCGCTGCGGCTGGGCGCAAAAATCGGGACAGGAACGTGTTCTTGCAATAGACATTGACAGAAACGCCTTTGATTATATGATAAATAACGCCGTAGTTTCATCCTATAAGCCCGAACTTGGGATAACGCGGGAAGAATGGAAAGAACTGATACAGACATCCGAGGTTCGTGTGCAATGGGATCCCGAACGCGATATTTACGGAAACCCGCTTGAATATCGCTCGATACAGATAGGCATTCGCGGTTTGTCCGTTTACAGATATGTAAACGAATGGACAAGAAAAATAACCGACATCACGGACTTTGTAAAAGAACTTGATTCAATGAAAAATGACGGCATCGACATAACCGCCAAACTGCCGAAAGAAGAAATATATATCCCGTCCAAACCAGAAAACTATTGAAATGTACATCAAACTGTGATAAAATACTTTTGATTATGTAAACCCCAAGGAGGAAACACAATGAAAGGTATAATTACCGTAGTCGGCAAGGACAGCGTGGGCATAATAGCAAAGGTATGCACCTATCTTGCAGACGAAAAAATAAATATACTTGATATTTCACAGACGATAGTATCGGGATTTTTTAACATGATGATGATAATTGACTTATCCACATCGGGTCACAAGTTTGAAAAGGTAGAGAACGACCTTATTGCACTTGGCAAAGAAATAGGCGTTGACATACGTTTGCAGCGTGAGGACATATTCAACAGTATGCACCGCATCTGACATTGGAGGGATAGGAATGATAACACATCATGAGGTCCTTGAGACCAATGAAATGATACAGCATGAAAATCTTGACGTAAGAACAATAACAATGGGTATCAGCCTGCTTGACTGTATGGACAGCGATACCGAAAAGTTAAAGACAAAGATTTACGACAAGATAACTTCAAGCGCAAAAGACCTTGTAAAAGTCGGGGACGAGATAGGCAACGAGTTTGGTGTGCCCATCGTCAACAAAAGAATTTCCGTTACACCCATAAGCCTTGTAACAAGCGGTCACGGTCAGAAAGGCTGTATCGAAGTTGCTCAGACACTTGACAAGGCGGCAAAGGAAGTCGGTGTCAATTTTATCGGCGGTTACTCCGCACTTGTACAAAAGGGCAGCACAAAAGGCGATATCGACCTTGTACGCAGTATCCCCGAAGCCCTTTCTGTTACCGAAAGAGTTTGTTCAAGCGTTAATGTCGGCTCGTCCCGCAACGGCATCAACATGAACGCCGTGCGCAAAATGGGCGAGATCATAAAGGAAATGGCTTTTTTAACAAAAGACAACAATGCTATGGCGTGTGCAAAGTTTGTTGTATTCTGCAACGCAGTTGAGGACAACCCCTTTATGGCGGGTGCTTTTCATGGCGTAGGCGAACGCGACAGAGTTATAAATGTAGGCGTAAGCGGCCCGGGTGTTGTAAAAGCGGCGCTTGAACACGTTCGCGGCGCTGATTTCGAGACACTTTGCGAGACCGTAAAAAAGACGGCATTCAAGATCACCCGTGTAGGTCAGCTTGTAGCACTCGAGGCATCCAAAAGGCTTGGTGTGCCGTTCGGCATAATCGACCTTTCGCTTGCTCCCACTCCCGCCATCGGCGACAGTATAGCCGAGATATTCCACGAAATGGGGCTTGAACACGCAGGCGCTCCGGGTACGACCGCAGCCCTTGCGATTTTAAATGACAATGTGAAAAAAGGCGGCGTTATGGCAAGCAGCTATGTCGGCGGTTTAAGCGGTGCTTTTATTCCCGTAAGCGAAGACCACGGCATGATAGATGCGGTAAATGCGGGTGCGCTTTCCCTTGAAAAACTGGAAGCCATGACCTGTGTATGCTCCGTAGGCCTTGATATGATAGCAATTCCGGGGGATACTCCCGCTTCTACTATAAGCGGCATTATTGCGGACGAAATGGCTATCGGTATGGTAAACAACAAAACTACCGCAGTAAGGATCATCCCCGTACTCGGCGCAGATGTCGGCGACACGGTGGAATTTGGCGGACTTCTCGGCTATGCGCCGATAATGCCCGTAAATAAATTCGGCTGCGAAGCGTTTATTAAACGCGGCGGACGTATTCCCGCACCTATTCACAGTTTTAAAAACTAAGGAAACACTGATTAATTCAAAAAGAAAAAATAAAATTTATAGTAAGCGAATTAAATAATCGGACTTAAGCTTGCTTAAGGCGGATTATTTATGAGCTCCATCCTATAGTGAACGTCCAAATATTTTTGACGTTCACTATAGCTTTAGCGGCAAAAATTATAACGAACCAGCCGTATAAACCGCTTGAAAAGCGGCTTTAGGCGAATGTGAGTGCCCATAATTTTTGTAAATTTTATTTTTTCGACCTTAAATCAGTGTTTCCCTAATACAAAAAGTGGCTGTTTTGCGGCCACTTTTTTATGATCTGTATTATTTTATTACTTTGGATCGACCTTAAACATACGATATCCTATACCTATATGTGTTTGAATGTAGGCATTTGCATCATTTGCGGTTTCGATCTTCTTTCTTAATGTTGCCATGTATACACGAAGTGAGGCAATATCACTGTCAAGAGTTCTTCCCCATATCTGCTGTGTGATATAGGTATGAGTCAGTACCTTGCCGACATTTTTTGAAAACAGGCAAAGCAGTTTATATTCAATGGGTGTAAGATGAAGTTCGGCGCCCTTTAAATAAACGCAGCCCGCAGGATAATCTATCGTAAGATCGCCGTTTACAAAAACTCGCGGCTCACTTCGGCTGTTAATCATAAATTCGAGCCGACGCTCGGTAGTCCTTAACCGCGCAAGCAGTTCATCGACCGAAAAAGGCTTTGTCAGGTAATCATCCGCACCTGCATCAAGTGCGGTTATTTTATCTCTGTCCTCGCTTCTTGCGCTTATAACTATAATTGGCATATTCGACCATGTGCGTATTTCCTTTATGACCTCGACCCCGTCCATATCGGGCAGACCAAGATCGAGCAGCATTATATCGGGCTTGTGAGATGCAGTCTCCATAACAGCCGTTTTACCCGTTTCGGATATTAAAAAACGATAGCCGTTTGCTTTTAAAGTGGTTTTCATTAAATTTCTTACCGAAAAATCATCCTCTACGACCAATATCAATGTATTACTCATTGTAACTCACCTCTCCGACAGGCAATGTAAATTTAAAAATACTTCCCTTTGGTTTGTTGTCCTCTATCCATATTTTCCCGCCATGCGCTTCTATTATAGATCTGCAAAGCGCAAGTCCAAGCCCGAGACTTCTTTTGCTGTCCATAGTGTGTTTATTGCCGCTGTAAAACATTTCAAACACACGTTCTTTCATTTCATCGGATATACCGTTCCCGTTGTCCGAAACGGATATGCACACTTTATCCCCTTGTTTTTCGGCAAAAATAAATATATCCGTACCATCGGGAGTGTATTTTACAGCATTTCCGACGATATTTGTTATTACCTGTATTATAAGGCGCGGGTCGACTTTGGCAAGTATCATCTCTTCGGAATATTTTACTGAAATATTATGCTTGCCTTTGTTTCTGTTCAGGAAGGTCATTGCCTCGTCGATTATCTCCTCAACAAGCTGCGGCGAGATATTTATATCCATTTTCCCGTCCTCTATACGGGTTATGGAAAGCAGATTTTCCACAAGATCGATAAGCCAAAGCGAGTCGTCGTAAATATCTTTGTAAAGCTGTTTTCGTTCCGCTTCATCAAAGTGTTTTTCATTAGTCAAAAGATTGCTTGCATTGCCCGATATTGATGTCAGCGGTGTTCTGAGATCATGCGATATAGCCCGCAGAAGATCGGCGCGCAGTTTTTCCTTTTGTGCAAGACTGCCCGCTTCCGCAGACAGCCTTGACTGAACTTTTAACTGTGCCGCAAGCGAACTTGTGATAAAGGCAACTATAAGCATAACAAGGAATGTTACGGGATATTCATTCGCCTGCGCTTTAAGCGAAAAAAGCGGTTCAATAAACAAAAAATTAAATGCTATAACGCTTATTACCGATATAACCATGCTGTAAATCTGGTGGTCGGTAAATACCGCCGTAAGCAAAACGCCGAGAATATAAGCCATTATTATGGTAGCATCGCTTAATCCCATTTTTTTGAATACATATCCCACAAAAGTCGCAAGGCAAAACATAAATACCGTAATGACTATATTTGAAAAAACAGTTTGCCTGAAATTTATTTTGCTGAATTTTAATTCTTTCACAATTCTCTCACCGTGTTTATTATAACAATTTTTTATTCCTCTGTCCAGCTTTCTCTGCTGTTTAAAATATTTTTAAGTTCGGTTATTTCTCCTGCCGTCATAGTTATATATTGATTGTTTTCGTCCTTTTCGGGATCGCCTAAAAATATTTCATAGACGGGTCCCCCGTTTTCGGAAACGGTTTGTGAAACGGCAATGACGTGTTTTCCTTTCATAGCAAGCAAAGTCCCGATATTTTCAACAGTAAGACGTTTTTCTTCCTTTTTCATGGTGACCCCTCCTTATTTAAAACATTTTTTTATGGATTTAATACTTCCCGCAACCAATACCCTGTCCTCTTTATGCAGCTGCATATCGGGGTTTATCTCTATCATTACACGGCCGCCTATCTTTATGCCGACTATGTTAAGATTATATTTGCGCCTTATATTAAGTTCGGCTATCGTTCTTCCGACCCAGTTTTCGGGCGGCTCTATCTCAAAAATCGCACAGGATTCATCAAGCTCTATATAATCAAAAATATGGTCGGAGCTGTATCGTATCGCCGTCCATTCCGCAAGCTGCTTTTCGGGATAGATTATCTGATCGGCGCCGTTTCTGAGCAAAAATTTTGCGTGTACATCGCTTGAAGCGCGCGACACAACATAAGGCGCGCCCATTTCTTTCAGCAGCGAAGTCACTTGAAGTGAGTTTTGAAAACTATCGCCTATCGCCACAATACAAAGATCGAAATGATCTATGCCCAATGTCTGCAAAAACTGTTCGTTTGCGGCATTGCCTATCAGCGCATCGGTAACGTATGGCAAAACGGCATTTACCTTTTCTTCCTTAGCATCTATCGCCATTATCTGATGCCCAAGCTCATTAAGTTTGTTTATCGTATTTATCCCAAATCTTCCGAGACCTATAACCAAAATTGATTTCATGCTCATTACCTCTTTTTATCCTACACTTACCGCTTCCAAAGGATATTTCTTTTCCGATGTTTCTGTTTTCGCGACAGCAGCAAAAATAAGTGTCAGCCCGCCTACTCTGCCAAAAAACATCAAAAACATAAGTATACACCTTGAAAGCAGGCAAAGTTTTGTTGTTATACCGAGCGAAAGCCCTACCGTTGCTATTGCCGATGCCGTTTCAAACATACAGCTAAGCAGCGGCAGACCCTCTGTCTTGCTTATTATCAGCGATGATATTACAAACGCCATAACATAAATATAAAATATTGTCGATGCGCTGTGTATTATCTCGGATGCTATGCGCCTGTTAAATGCGGCCGCTTCTTTTTTTCGGCTGAAAGTCGAAAATGCCGCCATAGTCAACACCGCAACGGTATTTATTTTTATTCCGCCCGCCGTTGAACCCGTTGCGCCGCCTATAAGCATAAGCATTATTATCATATAAATTCCGCTTTCACTCAGTTTTGTCAGATCGACGGTGTTGAAGCCCGCCGTTCTGGGTGTAACGGTCTGAAATGCGGACAGCAGTATTCGTTCTTTTATCGGATAAGCATCAAACTCGCCGAAGAAAAAATATATAAACGGCAGGACGAGCAAAACAACGCTTGCCGCCAATATCAGCTTGCTTTGAAGTCTGTATTTTTTAAAATCAAGCTTGTCCGTCTTTATGTCCTCCAGCGTGCCGAAACCTAAGCCGCCCATCAATATAAGCATGATTATTGTCAAATTAACGGAAATATGCCCGCTGTAAGAAGTAAGTGACGAAAACTCGCCTTTATCGCCCATAAGGTCAAAGCCTGCATTGCAAAAAGCCGAAACAGAATGAAAGACCGAATATGCAGCGCCTTTTAAAAGACCGTATTCGGCGAAAAAAGTCGGAAACAGCAGTATTGCCCCCAATACTTCCGTAATGACAACAGTCTTTACAATAAAATATGTAAACTTGACAATACCGCCTATTTGCGCCGCGGAGACCGCCTCCTGCATGATCGTGCGCTGCCTGAGCCCTATTTTTCTTTCAAGCAGAGCCGACATAATGATATATACCGTAACAACGCCCATACCGCCTATCTGTATCAAAACCAATATTACAAACTTGCCGAAATTTGACCAGTATGTTGCCGTATCACGCACCACAAGCCCCGTTACGCATACCGCAGATGTAGAGGTAAACATTGCATCCAAAAACGATGCACCTCTTCCCGCTGCTGTTGAAACAGGCAGCATCAAAAGCAATGTTCCCGTCATTATCAATATAAAAAAACTCAATATTATTATCTGAAAAGTTGATAAATGAAATTTGTTTTTTAAAACCATACTTCCACCGCCCTATGTATATTTATCATAACACATACGGCATTAAAGAGAGATTAAGATTTTTGCGCTGATATTAAAATTGTATAAAGGAAACCTATATAATTAAAGATCATGCAAATTTCTCAATAAAAATTTGAAGAATGAATATAAAAAAGGCTGCCGCATTTGTTCTGCGGAAGCCTTAATAACACATCTTTATTCTATCAATTCAAGAAAATCCTCTTCACTTATTATCGGTACGCCAAGTTCCTTTGCCTTTTTGTTTTTTGAGCTGTTGGAAGTAATGTCGTTATTTATAAGATAGCTTGTTTTTGCGGAAACGCTGCCTGTGGCTTTGCCGCCCAACTCCTCTATCTTTGCCTGCAATTCCTTGCGGTTTTTAAAATGATGAACATCACCCGTGATAACAAATATCTTATCTTTTAAAGGCAATTCGCCCTCTGACGCTTTTGGAATATCGAATGTCAGCTCCTTACGCAGTTTTTCTATAAGAACAACATGCTTTTCGTCCTTGAAATAATTCTCCGCCGACTGCGCTATTATCTCGCCGAAACCGTCTATACCGACCAGTTCCTCGGCCTTTGCAGCAAGTATTTTGTCAATATCATGATCGTAATACTTACACAAAAGTTTTGCATTGCTTAGCCCTACATTTTCTATGCCGAGCGCATATATAAAATTGGGCAGACCGACATTCCTGCTTTTTTCTATTGCAGACATAAGGTTTTCAAACGATTTTTCGCCGAAACCCTCCAGCCCGACAAGCGTGTCTTTATGCTTTGAAAGTGAATATATATCGGCAAAATCCACCAAAGTATCGGCATTTATAAACTTTTCAAGCGTACTTTCGGAAAGTCCTTCTATATTCATTGCGTCACGGCTTACAAAGTGAACAAAACCCATAAGTTTTTTTGCGGGGCAGTCCGTGTTTATACATTTAAGCGCCTTTCCGTCACGCAGGCTGACTATCTGCGTTTTGCCGCCGCAGACGGGACAGACCGCGGGAATTTCGGCATTATTTGATTTTGTAAGATTTTCCGCTACCTGCGGGATTATCATATTCGCCTTGTAAACCGTTATCGTATCGCCAAGTCCGAGCTGTAAATTTTCAACTATACTCACATTGTGCAAACTTGCACGTTCCACGGTCGTGCCCTCCAGTTCAACGGGGTCAAAGACCGCTATTGGATTTATAAGCCCCGTCCTCGATGCACTCCACTCTATCTCTTTTAAAGTCGTTTCCGCCGTTTCGTCCGCCCATTTAAAGGCAATGGAATCACGCGGGAATTTTGCGGTCGTACCCAAAGAACGCGAATATTCTATATCATCATAAGTCAGCACAAGGCCGTCCGTTGCAAAGGGATTATTCGGGATATTTTTTTCAAACTCCCTTACCGTTTTTTCTACATTTTCGGCGTTTACAAATTTTCTTTGAACGGTCTGAAAACCCTTTTTGTCAAGCCAATCCATTCCCTCGGATTTTTTTGAAAACTCCATGCCCTCCGCCGTCACAAGTGAAAACGCAATAAAACAGACGCTTCTTTGTGCGCATATCTCGCTGTTTAACTGTCTTACAGTACCGCTGCAAAGGTTACGAGGGTTTTTATATTCGTCCTCGGGGTCAAGACGGCTGTTTATCTGCTCAAAATCCTTGAAAGAAATTACCGCTTCGCCCCTTAAAACCAACTCGCCTTTAAAATCAAGTTTAAGCGGGATATTTTTGAATGTCAGTGCATTATGCGTTATATCCTCGCCAATAATGCCGTTGCCGCGGGTAAGTGCCTGTTTAAGCTCGCCGTCACGGTAGGTCAGCACCACGGTCAAGCCGTCCATTTTATAGGACAAAAGTCCTGTCTGTGTGCCCAAAAATTCTTCAAGCCTTGACGTTTCCTTTGTCTTGTCCAAAGAAAGCATCGGCGAGGGATGCTCGACCTTTGTCAGATTGCTTAAAACGGTATAGCCGACCTTTTGTGTCGGGCTGTCCGAAAGGACGATACCCGTTTCGGCCTCCAAAGCAAGTAATTCATCATACAAAGCATCATAATCCTTGTCGCTCATTATTTCCTTGTCCTGCTGATAATACGCCTTTGAAGCTCTGTTCAGCAGTTCAACAAGTTCTTTCATTCTTTCCATAATATTCTCCTTTTACGGTTTGCAGTACCCGCAGGGTACATAGCCGTTTTCTGTCAGCTCTTCACGGTCGCCGTTAAAGCCCGCCTTGTTTTTATCGCTCATATCCTCAACCGCTTTGCAGCTTGGATAATGAAATTTTAAAGTATGCGTATTTACTATGTAATCAAAATCCTTTTCGTTGCCGTCAACGGGCAGAAGTTCAATATTGACTGTTTCCTCAGCAATAATACTTTCACTCGTCTGCTCCGTTGTTTCTTCCGCCGTTGCTTTTGTTGTTTCCTGCGTTGTGGTTTCGGTCGTTTCTTCTGTGGTCTTGCCGTAAGTGCCGTTTCTTATCTGTTCGGCGATCTCCGTATCTTCGGAATTTTCGCCGTTTTCATAATTTATTTTTACACCCGGCTGGACGTTGTATGCAAAAATATCAAAACTAACACCTTTTCCGTTATCTTCAACTGAATATGCCTGCATTATCACACCGTCGGCAATGGGCGCATCATTTGTATAAACAGGCGTTACCCTGTACATAACGTGGTTGCCCGTGCGTTTTACATAATCGCAGACCTCTGTTTCAAACGGCAGCATACCCTCGGTATTCATATACCTTGTGCCCGTTATAAGATTAAGTGCATTGTCGTTTTCGCCCGCAAGCATAAAAGCAATAAGGTGGCAGCGGTTAAAAAGATATTTTCCGTCTATAAAATCGTATTTTGATATATTCCACCCGCTCGGACGGATATTGCCTATACTGCCGCGTTTTTCGGTCGGCATCAGTTCTTTGCCTATACAGGCATTTGCCGTGCCGCAGCGTCCAAGTTCGTCAAGCGGGCTGTAGTCCTCAAAGGCAATAATATCCGCATTTTCAAACAGCGGCACGTTATAATAAAGGCTGATAACAGGCTCTCCCGAAAATTCGGGTATATTGTCTGGTGTTATAAATTCTTCGTTAAAATCCTTGTCGGCAACAAAAACCAACTTAGACTCTTTTTCATAATCGACTTTACAGTCAAAAGCCTCGGCAATAAAACGCAGAGGAACCATTGTTCTGCCGTCTTTTATGCTTGATGCCGCATCGAGCATCATCTCTTCGTCATTCACAAAAGCCGCATTGCTCCCCAACGTAAGCTCAATGCTTACATCATCTTTATTTACGCTTACAAGGCGGGTCTCGTCGTCAAAATCCACCTCTGCGCCCAAATTTTCACTTATAAATCTGAGTGGCACAAGCGTTCTTCCGTTTTCGATATACGGCTCGACTTCACTTGTCATTCTTTCGCCGTTTATAACAATATCGCCCGCATAAGCACTTTGCGCAAAAGCAAAAAGCACCGCCGCCGCAAAAAATATTCTTTTAAAGTTCTCCGTAAACGGTCTCATCTCCACAGTACTCCCCTATTTTAACATTTAAAATTTGATTTCTTAAATCGTCCTCGGTCTTTACAAGCACCTTTATATAGTTTTCTGTATGCCCCTCAAAATAGCCGTCCTTATTGCGTATTTCAAACAGTACGGGCATAGTTCTTCCCTTTAATTTTTCCGTAAAAGCCTTGTTCAATTCGTCACTTACCGCAATAAGCCTTGCCGCCCTGTCATTTTTCACATCGGGCGGCACCTGGTTTGGCATTTTTGCCGCAGGCGTACCCGTTTTGGGCGAATACGGGAAAACGTGTATCTTTGAAAGTCCTACCCGTCTTGCAAAATTTATGCTTTCAACAAAATCTTCCTCGGTCTCGCCCGGAAAACCGACAATGATATCCGTTGTTATTGCAACATCGGGATAAGCCGCGCGCAGCCTGTCAACCGCATGAGCATACTCGTTTGCAGTGTATCGGCGGTTCATGGCTTTTAACGTCTTGTCACAGCCGCTTTGAAGCGAAAGCGGAAAATGCGCGCATATCTTAGGCATTTTTTTCATCTCGGACACAAATTCGTCCGTAACGGCAGTAGGCTCCATAGAACTAAAACGGATACGCTCTATACCGTCAATTTTATTCACCTGTTTTACAATATCTATAAGATTGGTGCATTTAAGGTCAAGACCGTAGCTTGCAACATGTATACCCGTTAAAACAACTTCTTTAAAGCCGTTTTTTGCAAGCCTTTCCACCTCCTCGACAACCTGTTCGGGTCGGCGGCTTCTGACAGGCCCCCGCGCATAAGGAATAATGCAGTAACTGCAATAGCGGTTGCAGCCCTCCTGAATTTTTACATACGCACGGGTGCGGTCACGCAGTTTGCTTATCATCAAAGGCTCAAATTCGGTCTCATGCCTTATATCGGTAACAGCATTAAGCACCTTTGTTTCATCGTCATAGTCTTCTATTATATCCACTATTTGCGAGCGGTGTTTTGTTCCGACCACGATATTTATACCCTCTATATTTGCCACAGTATCGGGTGCGACCTGTGCATAACATCCCGTTGCCGCAACAATGGCGTTGGGATTTTGACGTTTTGCGCGCCTTATCATCTGTCTGGATTTTTTATCGCCGAAATTTGTGACGGTACAGGTATTTATTATATAAATGTCTGCCAAAGAATCAAAATCCACTATATCATAACCGCGCTGTGCAAAAAGTTCCTGCATAGCTTCGGTATCGTAGAGATTGACCTTGCAGCCAAGTGTTAAAAACGCAACTTTCTTCATATTTGCTACCTCATAAAATCTTAATATTATTAAAAGTATACCATATCAGAGTACAATAATCAAGCTTGACAGCAACGTATTTTTAACATATAATCGCTTTATAAAAGGAGTGAACGGCATGAAACTTGCGGATATACATATACACGGCGGATACGGCATTGACCTGATGAAAGCCGATCCAAACGAAATAAAGATCTTATCGGAAAAGCTGAAAAAAGACGGGGTATGCGCATGGACTCCCACCCTTGTGGGCGACACTCTTCCTGTTCTTGAAGAAAGGATAAAAGCGATAGCCGAAGCAGACTGCAAAGAGATAATCGGCGTACATATAGAAGGTCCTTTTATAAGCAAAAACAAAAGCGGTGTTCTGCCCAAGGAAAATATTATCCCCTGTGACAAAAAATATTTTGATGTGCTGTCACAATACGGACTTAAACTGCGTTTTACAATAGCGCCCGAAAGCGAAAACTCTATTGATTTTATAAATTATGTTACAGAAAAAAGCGGCATTGTGACCCTCGGACACAGCGATGATGACGGCACAATGACCCGTGAAGCCATAAAAGCGGGTGCTGCGGGCTTTACCCACCTTTTTAACGCTATGCGCGGCGTACATCACCGAAACGGCTCTATTGCGCAGACTGCCCTGCTTTCGGGTCTGCCCTGCGAGATAATATGCGACAAGCACCATTTAAGTCCCGACACGATAAAAATGGTCTATAAGACCATAGGTCTTGAAAATATCATTCTTGTAACAGATGCCATGAGCGCCATGCAAAGCGCCGCGGGCGAATACGATTTTTGCAATAAAAAAGTATGGTTTGACGGGCAGACGGTCAGCGTAAACGGCATACTTGCGGGCAGCTGTCTGACTATCCGGAAAGCCCTTGAAAATTTCTGCGAAATAACGGGTGCGGATAAAAAAAACGTGGCCGAAGCCACGCTGAAAAACAGTTTAAAACTTATGCAATAAAAACCCCGGGCAACTAAAACCCGGGGTATTCAACTAACCAAATAGTAACCCAATAAAAGCAGCCAAATATCGACATTTCAATAAAATACAGTAAAAACACTTGCAGGAATGAAGCGATCATCTCTTGCAGGTGCTTTTTGTTTTGTCCGATTTTGGGCGCAGAAAAATCCGTAGCTTGGGTGGCTGCGGATTTCTGCTGATCGGACTATTTTATTTTTTCGGCAGAGAATTTTTCGGAGAAATATTTTCTCTATTCCTGCCGCTTTGGAAATGGGCGTTGAAGTGTTCCGCAAAGACAATATTTTTGTCTTGCGATATATTTCCGTACAAAATAACATTTCTTCCGCCCATTTCACATACCGCCGACACAAGCGCAATATTACCGTTACAACATTGCGCATAGGTGGTCTACCGCTTTTTACAAGTAAAATTTGTGTCGTCGGTATGGCAAGCTCCAAAGTGAACGCCAAATGCGTTCACTTCGGAGCTTGCGAGGCGGGCGTTGCCCTCCTTCGAACCACCCATTGTGACCGAAGCAAGCTTCGGTAAAATATAATTCTTATAATAATTTGAAATAAAATTTATGAATGAGATTATAAAAAGCACTCATCCGAGTAATAACGGAATGTCTTAACAGATTTACAGATTATCGCTCGCGCATATCTCCGTTTCCTGTAAGATAGGTGTAATCCGCTTAAACAGCGACCGTGACACAGAACCGTCACCCGTCCCACACATAAGATCCTTTTATTTTTCAGACAGCCAGCTCTTAAATAATCACAAAACATGCAAATCGTCAATAACAGTTTTAATATCATCACCACAAATAGATATTTCACAAATCAATGTTAGATCACTTCTCTGATTATCTATAATTAAATCCAAGTATGTAACATAACATTCTATATTCTTAACTTTTATATATCTAAAGAATTTTTTGTACTCATCTTCGTCTATTTCAGAAAACTCACCACCATAATCCTCAAGTATAAAATTTATTGAATTTGCAGAAATGTTTTTTATACATCCTCTTTCTTGTAATTCATTATATTTTTTTTCTCTTAATAATTTCACTATATTCAATGCGTGCCTGAATAATAATTCATCCATATTTAGTTTTACCCCCTGTTTCCAGGAATTCTTGTTGGTAAGAGACAAGGGACGGTTCTTTGTCTCCTGTCCTCAATTCTTCTATATCCCATTCCATTATTTACTCCTTTCCGCAATTTTCTTTGATATTCCCGTCAGTCTTGAAATTTGCCTGACAGACAAGCCTTTATTTCTTAGTTCAGCAGCGACATTTATCTGTACATCTCTTGGCATTTCGGGCAAGTTTGTTATTGCTTTCCTTTTATAAATTTTATTTATGATCTCAATCGCGGCGTTATCGCTTACACGAATTCTATTTTCAATTATATCCATAACTTTATCGTCAACATTTTCTTCGTGAAACGCCTTAAAATTATTTAAAGATATAATATCAAACAAAAATTCCGTATCGGCATAAACACTCTTACCAAAGTATTCACTATAACTCGAAAACCTATAATCGGAATAATCCGCACAAATTCCCGCTTTAATTGGGTTTTTGTGAATATACCTTGCAACTTGCAGCAGATATGTTTCCGATTCGACAGGTTCGCTTTTAAATCTATCTTGAAAGAGATGTCCGACTCTTTGATATTTTACATTGTAATAATATAAACTATGAGAAGGGAGAAAGCTCGCTTTCTCAATTCGATTAGTTTATCTGAGCAATATCGTCACATTAGTGACGATATTGGGAAGGTTTGAGGAAGAGTTATCTTCCGATACTATACAAACTTGACCACAATGCTTTTCATTATTGTTGAAAGCGGCGTTTCGTCCGTCTTTATCAACAAATGTATGTGATTTCCCATAAGACAATATGCCAACAGCATAAAATCATATCGTCTTTTATATTCCGATACAATAGTGTGATCTTCCGCATCAAGAAAAATTTACTGTTTATTATTTCCTCTTAAAATTATATGATAGATATTGGTACTGCTTTGGTTTCTTGCTGACCTTGCCATAAATACACCGCCGTAAATTGATTTATAAATATGATAACATATTTAACTTTTATTATCAATCATTTTTCTTTGTATTTTGCGTCGTTTCAAGAAAACTTGTTGCAGTTTTATGTGTTATATGCTATAATTTTTGTAAATAAATGTTTTACTCAAGAGCTGAAAGAGATGTGTTTATGAAAAATATAAAATTACCGGCGGAGACAAAAAACCGTCCAAAAACACCGTAAAGGTGTTTCGCGGAGGATATTATGACACTTAACGATGCAATCATAAAAAGAATATACGAAATTTGTGATAATAAAAATATCACACTCAACAAACTATCGACTATCTGCGGTATAACGCAATCTACCCTTAACAATATAGTCAGCAAAAACAGCCTGAGACCCACAGTTTCAACAATCAAAAAGATTTGTGACGGTGCGGAGATGGAGCTTGCGGAGTTTTTTGATACCGATTATTTTCGTCGGCTCGAGCAGGAAATAAAATAAAAACACCTGTTTTATCCGCCTTTATACGACCGATAAAACAGGTGTGATAAACTTTATTCTTTTTCGTAGACCTCAAACTGTATGCCGCTGTCTTTTAAAAGTTCCTCGCTTAATTTATCGGGGTACATTTTGCCCGCAACTATGCGCACGATACCTGCGTTTATTATCTGTTTAAGGCACATATTGCATGGGCTGTCGGTCACATACAAAGTACCGCCCTTACAGCTTACGCCGTTTACCGCACATTGGGTAATGGCGTTGTTTTCGGCGTGTACAGCACGGCAAAGCTCGTGTCTTTGGCCGCTCGGTATGCCCATTTCCTGCCTTAAACAACTGTTCAGGTCACAGCAGTTTGGCAGGCCTTTCGGCGCGCCGTTATAGCCCGTCGCCAAAAGCTGATTGTCCTTGACTATAACCGCCCCCACCTGCCGTCTTATACAGGTAGAACGCTTGCTCGCCAATTCCGCCATACTCATAAAATATTCATCCCAGCTTATTCTTGCCATTTGTTCCACCCTCTCAACTATACTTTTATGATCTTATACCGATCAAAACATACCAATATCAAAAGGCATATCTTTTCCGCCCGAAAAATAAAGTTCCGTCACATCATCGGGGTCTTCAAAATGGTTTTCCGAGAAAACCGCCTGATCATACGGAAGATCAAATTCATCTTCAAAGATCGTCAGCGCCTCCTCGGCAAAAACATGATCTTCTTTCACGGTGTTTTTAAAAGCATCAATATTTTTTATCTTCTTTTCCCAAGCCGAAAAATCGGTCTCTATCGGTATCTCCATATCGTATACCTGTCCAACCACGGCACAGGCATTTATTTTTTCTCTGCTGTTTACAAGACCGATAAACAGAAAATCGCTGTCAACACAGGTAAAAGCCAATACATCGGTATCAAATGCCGCCGAAAAAGGCTCGGCAGGCGATATTTTGCCCGTTGGGTCGCTGATACCGAGCAAAGACGACGCGACCGTTACCCAATCGCTGTCGGCAGGCGCATATACCGCCGCAGATATAAAACCCGTTTCGTCAGGTTCAAAACCTTGTTTGCCAAATTCTGCCGCAATAACTTCATTAAGTTTTTGCATATCAAAATTATCGTTCTTTTTTATATGTACATTTGAAAAAAACATTCCCATTTTTATCGCTCCTTTTCGTATAAAACCTTTTTAATAAGTTTAACACATCGGAGTTTTAATGTCAACAATTTTATGCAAACCAAATTTATTATATTCTTTGTCTTACCGCTTCATATATCATTATCCCCGCGGCAACTGCGGCATTCATAGACTCCGCCCGACCGGGCATGGGGATAATAACAAGTTCCGATGCCAAAGCCGATACCTCGTCGCTTATGCCGTTTGCTTCGTTGCCTATTATAATGCCGACACGGCCTGTCATATCGGCTTCAAAACAGCTTTTTTTGCCTTTAAGATGTGCGGCGAGAGTTTTTATATCCGTGTTTTTCAAAAACTCGATCAAATCTACATTTCTGTACACGGGCAGATGAAAGACAGAGCCCATTGTACTTCTTATCGTTTTAAGATTATAGGGGTCGGCACAGCCCTCGGACAGCACAACCGCATCTGCACCCGCCGCATCTGCCGTTCTGATTATCGTGCCTAAATTTCCGGGGTCTGCTACCCTGTCAAGCAGCACGACAAAGCCCGCGTTTTTCATATCGTTTATATCATATTCGGGTATCCTGCAAACACCCAGTATTCCCTGCGGACTTACCGTATCGGAAATTTTATCAAAAATATCGCTTCTTGCGGTATACACCCTTTCATACCCGCCAAGATCGCCCCTGTAGTCCTCTCTTGCAAGCACATACACGGGTTCTGCCTCGCTTATAAGCCTTTCGCCCTCAACTATAAAAAGTCCCTTTTGCTCACGGTATTTCTTTTGTTTAAGGCTGTTTATCTCTTTTATTATCTTGTTTTGTGAACTTTCTATATACATTGTCCGTCTCCGAATATGAATTTTTTACACTTAAAACTTGCAAAATTTTAATTTTACCATTGTCAAACGACAAAAAACGTGATATACTGTTAACTGTATTTATTTTACCATATAGTTTCATTTTTTTCAATAACAAAAAGGAGTGTTTATATGTCAGGCTCCACATTCGGAAATATTTTTAAAATAACCACCTGGGGAGAGTCTCACGGCAGGGGCTTGGGCGTTGTGATAGACGGCTGTCCCGCAGGCATACCGCTTTGTGAGGAAGATATACAGCGCGACATGGACAGGCGCAAGCCCGGTCAGTCCCGCTACACCACCCAGCGAAGCGAAGCCGATAAAATAGAGATAATGTCAGGTGTTTTTGAGGGTAAGACCACAGGCACGCCCATCTCTCTTATGGTGCTTAACACAGACCAGCGTTCACGCGATTATTCGGCTATTTGTGATGTTTACCGTCCGGGTCATGCCGATTACGGCTTTGAAACAAAGTACGGCTTTCGCGATTACCGCGGCGGCGGACGTTCTTCTGCAAGAGAAACGCTTGCAAGAGTTGCGGCGGGTGCTGTCGCCAGGAAAATTCTTGCCGAACTGAATATAAAAGTCGATGCCTACACCGTTTCGATAAACGAAATAGAAATAGACAGGAATAATTTTGATTTGGCGGAAAGATTCAACAATCCCGTTGTTATGCCCGACAAGGCGGCGGCGGAAAATGCGCAGGCGCTGCTTGATACCGCTATCAAAAACCTTGACAGCGTGGGCGGCGTGATAGAATGTTGTGTGACGGGTCTGCCCGCAGGCATAGGCGAGCCAGTATTTGACAAGCTGGATGCAAGTCTGGGCAGGGCGATATTCTCGATAGGCGCAGTAAAAGGCGTTGAATTCGGGCTTGGTTTTGAAGCGGCCAAAATTTACGGCAGCCAAAATAACGACAATTTCACTTTTAAAGACGGAAAAGTCGAAAAGCTGACCAACAATTCGGGCGGCATTTTAGGCGGCATATCGGACGGAAGCGAGCTTATTTTAAGAGCGGCGTTCAAACCCACCCCATCTATCGCGCAGCCGCAGAAAACCGTAAACAGCAAAAACGAAAATATAGAAATAGAGATAAAAGGCCGACACGACCCTATCGTCGTACCCCGTGCGGTCATTGTCGTAGAAGCTATGACAGCGATCACCCTTGTCGATCTTCTGCTTATGAATATGTCGGCAAAAATGGATAATATTAAAAAATTTTATAACTAAAGGAGAGTAAAAATGTCAGGAATAAACACAAAAGTAACGGACAGCGTAAACTTTTTTCAGGGCAATGACCCCAAAAAGCTTGTCGAGGAATACGGCAGCCCCTTATATGTATATAATGAAAGAATTCTTCGCGAAAGATGCCGCGAGATAAAGAACCTTGTTTCTTATCCCCATTTTTCGGTAAACTACTCCACCAAAGCAAACAACAACCTTGCGTTTTTACAGATAGTTCACGAAGAGGGTCTTAATGTCGATGCAATGAGCCCCGGCGAAGCACACGTTGAAATGCTTGCAGGCTTCAAGCCCGAGCAGATCTTCTTTATCAGCAACAATGTATCAAAGGAAGAGATGCAGTATTTTATAGACCGTAATATAACAATGAGTGTTGACTCGCTTTCACAGCTTGAACAGTACGGTCAGCTCAATCCGGGCGGCAAAGTTGCGGCACGCTTCAACGGCGGTGTCGGTGCAGGCCACCACGAAAAAGTCGTTACCGCGGGCAAAAAGACAAAATTTGCCATCAATCCCGAATACATCCCCGAATTTAAGGAGATACTCAAAAAGTATGATTTAAAACTTGTCGGCATAAATCAGCATATCGGTTCGCTTTTTATGGACGGCGACAAGTATATCGAGGGCGTTAAGGCTATACTTGAAATTGCAAAGCAGTTTGATGACCTTGAATTTGTAGACCTTGGCGGCGGTTTCGGTATTCCTTACGAGAAACTCAACGACCAGCCCCGTCTTGATTTGAAAGACTTAGGCGAGAAACTTTCAAAAATACTTTTTGACTTCGCAAAGGAATACGGCAAGGAGCTTACATTCAAGGTAGAACCCGGCCGTTATATCTCTGCCGAGTGTTCCGTACTTCTGGGCACAGTTCACGCCGTAAAACAGAATAATGTACATAAATTTGCAGGTACCGACCTTGGTTTTAATGTGCTTATCCGTCCCGCTATGTATGACTCTCACCATGATATAGAAGTTTACAACGACAGCACCGAAACAGAGGAAATAACCGTTGTCGGAAACATCTGCGAAAGCGGTGATATAATCGCACATGACAGAGTTCTTCCCAAAGTGACCGAGGGCGACATCATCGGCGTACTTGATGCAGGCGCTTACGGCTACTCAATGGCTTCAAACTATAATAACCGCCTCCGCCCCGCTGAAATTCTTATCCGCGAAAACGGCGAAGTCGTACTTACAAGAAAACGCGATACTTTTGAAGACCTTACAAGAAATTTTATACCGCTTAAATAATTTAAAAGCCGACGCTGCCAAAAATGCGTCGGCTTTTTTCTGTCGTGAACATCAGAAATATTTATACGTTCACTATATGATGAATGTAAGTCATACACAGAACCGTCCGTCCTCACCTTAGGATTATTCTTCCGCCGTTGTAACCTCAGCTATTGCACTCTTCTTCATAAGTATGCAACAGCCTTTATTCTCGCCTCCAAATCTAACGATCACATTTTCTCCGGTTATGTCTACGACCACACCATAAAAATCACCGGTGGTCAACACCACGTCTCCAATTTTCATTGTTTTGAGCATTTCCTGCCGTTTCTTCCATTTCTTCTTCTCGGGATTATAGAGTAAATGATAGAATACAAATACCAACACGATAATGGAAATGATATAGGAACTCAACATTCCTCCCGCCGTTTCGGCAGAAGCCACTGCATCACCACTCAATAAAGCAAAAGACATATTCATAATTTATTCCTCCTTGTGCCTCTTCAATAAGGGGCTGTCGCATTAAAATTTATCTTGAAAATCAGCGATTAAGCCCCTTTTAACAATTCTATTAACATTATCAGCGTCGCAGACTTTAAGCCGCAGGCGGAAACCGCGTTTTCGCCGAGGAGAAAAACTTGATTTTTCAAACCTTACAGGCATCAAGTGACAGCTTGCTGGCGCGCAGTATGACTGCAAATTTGGCAAAAAACCTGTTTTTTGCCAGAGGGTGGAGCTTAACGCGACACCCCCTTACTATAACTTCTATTCAACATTATACCACAGAATTCCGGAAAAGCATATACTAAAATTAATAAATTCCGCAATTTCTTTCAAATTTATTTACGAGCTTGTCAAAGACAACTATTGCAGCCACTTTGGCAGACCCGCAAAAGACCCGAACGGTCAAAACTTGCGTGAACGTCAAAAATATTTTGACGTTCACGATATGATGTGGCTAATAAATAATTGTACTCAAACGAGCTTAGGACCGATCATTTAATTTGCTTACTTTAAAACAACCCGAAAAATTTCTTTTTGCTTTTATAGAACGGCTCACCCTCGGCGGCTTTTTTTCCCAGACCATCCTTACAGTTCACCATATCCAAAAACATATCGGGCGGCAGGAATTTTTGTGCAACCTCTGCTATGCCCGCAAAGACCTTATTTCTGTCTCCTCTGAAATCAACGGCAAACAGGAAGCTTTTTTCATTGTCTCTCTGCATCAGTTTAAGCCATATAGCCTTTATGTTTTTAACACCTTTTGCGTATTCGATAACGGCATCGACCATTTCTTTCGGATATTCCGCAGGATCTCCGAGCAGGACTTGCGTTTCCTTGTCTATCACAAATTCTTTATGTCCCGTGGTATTGACATCCTTTACACGTTTAAGGGTCATTACATCTTCATTTGTCATTATAAGATTATGGCTGAACGGGTTTATCACAAGCCCCGCTTCACTGCCCTTTAACATAGCGTAATAGTCCTCAAAAGTCATTACCCATGTACTGACATCCCCGTCTTTGAATGTCTCCCACTTGCGCAGTTCCTGCCAATCGGTAAAAGCGGGGATAAAAGGCTTGCCCTCGGGCCCCGATAAATTTACAAAACCGATTTTGCTGTTTTCTTTTATGGTCGCTTTGCCGTCTTCTCCGTGTTCGATATCCGCCTCGTCCACATTTATTACGGACAAAAATTTTGCATTAAGCGCTATCTCCTGTGCTGTCTTGTTCATGCAATCCCGCAGTTCGTCCTCGGTCTTTGCATTTTGTCTTATTTCAAGCAGTTCCACAAGTTTCGGGTTTGTTATCGGCTCATTAACATTTATATCCATAGTTTTCTCCTTATTTTCTGTCACTTGACATTATAATAACATCATGGTATTATCATAACAGATACCAAAGCATATTTCAATATTTCAATAGAATAAAAAAATTAAAAAAAATGCTTGACACATCAATATATATGTTGTATAATATTCATTGTGCCGTAGACAGCAGGTGTCGAAAGACGTAACGTAGATCAACCTGCCGAGGATGTAAGATTTGTTTATTTCACCTCTCTGCATACGGCCGGGAGGTTTTTTATATTCAAATTAAACGGCTCCATTTTTTATAGGACACCGAAAAAAATTCCTTTGAAGCATAACACAGAGAATTTTTTCAAGAGCAAGGAAATCGTCCGCAGGAATAGCAGAAAAAGCTATTTCAATGACGTTTGACGCAGCTATTGAGAAAATTATCACGTTATGCAAAAAATGAATTTTAAGAGGTGTACAACAATAAGGAGGTGTAAGTTTTGGCTAAGGTAGAATTAAAGCAGGTCGTTGTAAACGAGATCAAGGAAAAGCTTGAAAAGGCAACATCCGCAGTTTTAGTTGACGCTCGCGGTCTTACAGTTGAGCAGGACACAAAGCTTCGTAAGCAGTTAAGAGAAGCAGGCGTTGATTACAAGGTTTACAAGAACACTATGATGAACTTTGCAGTACAGGGCACAGAATTCGAGGGTCTTAAGGACTACTTCGAAGGCCCCAGCGCTATCGCTATCTGCTACGAGGATCCCACTGTTGCAGCAGGCATCCTTAACAAGTTCATGAAAGAAGCAAAGGCACTTGAATTCAAGGCAGGTGTTATCGAAGGTACTTGCTACGATGCAAAGGGCATGGCTGCTGTTGCAGATATCCCTTCAAGAGAAGTACTTCTTTCCAAGCTGCTTGGCAGCTTCAAGAGCCCTATGGGCAACTTTGCAAGAGTTATTCAGGCTATCGCAGACAAGCAGCCTGAGGCAGCTGAAGCTTAATCACAAGGAATTCTATTCAAAGACAAAATATGACTTATGTCCCTTTGGGTAAAATTTTAGCGTTGAGGAGATTTTTAACTTGTTAAAAACTCCGTAGCGTTAAGAAATTTTAAATAAGTCAGATTTTGGCAACATATTATTGATTCTTGTGATTTATCACAAAACTACAAAGAAACATTACTTAAAATTTTATGGAGGAAATAAAAATGGCTAAATTATCTATTGAAGAAATTATCGCAGCTGTTAAGGAACTTACTGTTCTTGAACTTAACGATTTAGTAAAGGCTGCTGAGGAAGAATTCGGCGTATCTGCTGCTGCAGGCGTTGTTGTTGCTGCAGGCGGTGCAGGTGCTGCAGGCGGTGCTGACGAAGAGAAGTCCGAGTTTGATGTAGAGCTTACAGAAGTAGGCGCAGAGAAGATCAAGGTTATCAAGGTTGTTCGTGAAGTAACAGGTCTTGGTCTTAAGGAAGCTAAGGAAGTTGTTGACGGCGCACCTAAGGTTCTTAAGGAAGCTGCTGCTAAGGAAGAAGCAGAGAGCATCAAGAAGAAGCTTGAAGAAGTTGGCGCTAAGGTAACTTTAAAGTAATTCTTAGTCAAAACTACGGGGACGATGTTAAAGCATCGTCCCTTATTTTATCTGTTTATGGTTTTTGTTTGATGAGGTATGAACATGGGAGAGAAAAAACTGCTTTTTTCAAATAAGGCTCTGGTAAACCTGATAATCCCGCTTATCATAGAACAGCTGCTTGCAATGCTTGTCGGGCTTGCCGACTCCATAATGATAGCAAATGTCGGCGAAAGCGCAGTTTCAGGCGTATCGCTTGTAGACGGCTGTATGATGCTTTTGATAAACGCTTTTACCGCCCTTGCAACAGGCGGTGCGGTGGTCGCGGGTCAATGGCTCGGCTCGGAGGACAGAGAACGCGCCACGGAATCCGCGCAGCAGCTTATATGGTTTATCACTATTCTGTCGGTCATTGTCATGGGCTTGGTGTATTTTTACCGCAATGCCCTGCTTTTTAACGTATTCGGTCAGATAACGGACGAGGTGCGCGGCTATGCCCGTGTCTATCTTTTGATAGTTACGGCATCCATACCTTTTATTGCGCTTTATAACGGCGGTTCTGCCGTCTTCCGTGCTATGGGCGACTCCAAAACGCCTATGTCCATTTCAATAAAAATGAATATGATAAACGTGATAGGCAATGCAATTCTTATTTACGGCTTCCACCGCGGTGCGGAGGGTGTTGCGATACCTACCCTTGTTTCAAGGATGTACGCCGCCTTTGCCGTTATAATTCTGCTGCTTAACGACAAACTGACCCTGCATATCAAAAAAACGCTGCATTATAAGCCCGATTTCGGCATAATCAAAAAAATTCTGTACATAGGTGTGCCCTACGGCATGGAAAACAGTATGTTTCAGCTTGGTAAAATACTCGTGCTGAGCCTTGTTTCCACTTTCGGCACTTATGCTATCGCCGCAAATGCCGTCTGCAACGTGCTTGCGGGCTTTCAGATACTCCCGGGCATGGCTGCGGGACTTGCGGTAACAACGGTGATTTCCCGCTGTATAGGTGCAAACGACTACGACCAGGCGAGATACTACACCCGCAAACTGCACGGTTTTGCCTGGGCGGGGCTGCTGTTTTCGGTAATTCTTATTTGGCTTGTTATGCCGCCTATACTTAAAATTTACAACCTCTCTCCCGAAGCAACCGAAGCCGCACGAAGAATAATGTATCTTCACGGCGGAAGCGCGCTTTTGATATGGCCTTTGAGCTTTACCCTGCCCTCTGTTTTCAGAGCCGCGGGCGATATAAAATTTGCTATGATAGTCGCTATAGTTTCCATGTGGATATGCCGCGTGGTATTCAGTTATATCCTCGGCAGAAACATCGGGCTTGGTGTCTTTGGCGTATGGATAGCCATGATAATGGACTGGGCGGCAAGAAGTGTCTGCTTTGTGATAAGATATAAAAGCGGAAAATGGAAAGGGAAAGCAGTTGTATAACAAAAGGAGCCTGAATTTCAAGCTCCTTTTTTAATTGTGCAAACGTAAAAAAATAAACCACCTGCTATGCAGGTGAGTTCCCAGATGCTTTAGCTTCAAGTTGAAAAGAAAAGCCTCCTATGCTAAGATGATGATGGTTCGACAGCCACACCACGAAGAATAGGAGGTAAAACGGTGAATAAATCATCAAATAACAGTTTAGCACATACGAAGTGGGAATGCAAGTATCACATAGTATTTGCGCCAAAATATCGCAGACAAGTGATATATGGAAAAATAAAAGCAGATATAGGTAAAATACTAAGAGATTTGTGTGAAAGAAAGGGTATGAGACAGGGGGACGGTTCTGCTGTCCCGTATGGGACAGATAGAACCGTCCCCCTGTCTCTTTTTATCAATTATTTTGCCGCCTTACATTGTCTGTTTCTCTCATCAACAAGCATATCGAGCGCCTTTATCTTTTCGCAAAGTTTATCCGCATTGCCCGAAGAAATAAGGCCTTTTATCTCTTCTATCCCCTGCTCTATCTTACTTTCAACATCCGCAAGGGCGGGAGAAGAAACAGGGTCGCTGTATTTAAGTTTTTCGGATAATTTTTCAAGCAATTTTTTTGCTTCGGGGGC
Organism: Bacillota bacterium; assembly: GCA_017460805.1. Classification (GTDB taxonomy): domain Bacteria; phylum Bacillota; class Clostridia; order Lachnospirales; family CAG-274; genus RGIG4310. Next base: position 27,356 of record JAFUAF010000009.1, read on the forward strand.
GGAACAGCTGTCCGAAAGCCCCGAAATATCAAGTTTGAATGTCTTTGTCTGCTGTATCTTTTCTTCTATCTTATTATCGACAGCCTCTATCACATCAGCCGCATTTTCAACGGCTATCATGCCGACAAGTGCCGCCGCAAGCATAAGTATACCCAAAACCGCACTTATCCATGCGGGTATCTCCTTTGAGATATTGCCGATAAAAAATATAAACGAAAGCACAAGCTGTGCCGCCATGTAGGTATAGCCAATACGAAACATCGGTATGCCATAGACCTTGGAGCGCACACTTTCGCCCCTTGTAAGTGCGCGGTAGGTCATGCCGCAGCCGACAAGTATCGAAGCCAGACCAAATGCAAACGAAGCATAAGTGCAGGCATTTCTGTTAAACGGTATAACAAAAAACAACAGTACAAAAGCGACAAGAATAATACCGTAAACGGCAAAAACCGAATTTATCTTTTTGTTATCCATGATCACTCACCCCTTTTTTTACCGCAGTTAGGACAGAAATTACTTGTTATGTTCTTTTCGCCGCAGGCACAGTCCCAGCTTCCCGCAGGTCTCTTTTTGCCGCAGTTGGGGCAGAAATTGCTCTTTATATCCTTTATACCGCATTCGCAGTCCCAGCCTTTTTGCTCCTCGGGCTTTTTGGCACCACAGTCGGGGCAGAAATTACTTGTTATGCCCTTTCTGCCGCAGGCACACTCCCAGCCCACGCCAATGGAGTCCGTTTTGGGTGCGCCGCAGTTCGGACAAAAATTGGTATTTATATCCGACTGACCGCATTTTAAGCAGACCCACTTATCCGTAGCAGCAGTTGTTCCCTGCGGTACATTACCCTGCACTATGCTTCCGAAGCCTGCGCCGACCTGTGCGGAATTGTCCATAATGGGGTTAAGCGCATCCTTTGTCATATTAATAACGCCGCCCATTGCTCCGAGTGTGACCCCGAGACCCGCTATGTCGCCAAGTCCGCCGCCCGTGCTGCCCGAGCCGCCTGTAATGCCGTTTTGCATAGCTTCCATACCGACCTTGCGCGCAGTTTCCTGCTGATAGGTATAGCCTTTGGCTTTCATTTCTTCCGCCTCTGCAAAAGCCTGCATCTTGTATGCCTCTGCTTCCGCTTCCGCTTTTATCTTAGTTGCGGCCGCTTCGCCCTGTGCCGTGACCGCTTTAAGCTGTGCCGCCGTCTGTGCTTCCACTATTTTTCTGCCCTGTGCGGCCTCCGCTTCGGCACGTCTTATCTCTTCCTCGCGCACTTTTAAAGTCTTGTCCGCAAACTGCTGTTTAAGGCGCTTGAAATTCGGGTCGTCGTCGGGTGTGAGCACGCTTGTTATGTAAAATTCGGGCATCACAAGGCCGTATTCGTCAAGAGTTTCGTTAATGATAGCCTGTAATTTTTCGGATAAAATATCAAGATACGCATCAATTTCAAGAATGTTGAGGTTTTCTTCTTTTATCACCCTTGCAAGGCTTGATTTTACCTTGTTCATAACAAGAGCCTTGAACTTGCCCGCAGCCGCCGAAGTGCCAAGCATATCGTTTTGTAAAAGTCCGCTTTCCGTACCGACTATCTTAAGGATAAGCTTGCGGGAATCATTTACACGCAGATTGAAATTGCCGCTTGCACCTATCTCGATATGCAGACCCGATGCGGGGTCAAACAGTCTGACTTTGCTGTCCGTGCCCCATTTTATGCCCATCTGTGTGGTCATATTGATAAAGTATACCTCGGAATGGAAGACATTTTCTCCGCCTGTTCCAAGCTTCATCAGATCGCGCAAAAGCGGGATATTCTGTGTTTCTATCGTATATCTGCCCGCACCGAACAGATCGAGCGCACGGCCGTCACAGAAAAACAAGGCTTCCTGCGACTCGTGTACGATAAGCTGTGAGCCTAAATTAAAATCCTCTGTGGGATGTTTGTAAACAAAAACGTCATTCCCGCCCTCATATTTTATAACACTGATAAGTTCCATTTTTTCACTGCCTTTCCGCAAAAATCATTATCAACACAACTATAACAAACGGAACGCCCACGGCCAGACCCGCAGCAAGCCCCGTACTTATATGAAACACATAGACCAGTACCGCAAAAATAAGCAGCGGCACCAGCATTATAAGCGACAGCACTTCCACTACTACCGAAAGTGCGCCGTTAAGATATACCGCATAGCCAAGCCCCGCACTTGCCGCAATAAACACAAGCAGGCAAAACGCTATGGACACATCCCCCTTTTCTTTCATAAAAAAGAAAAGTATCGCGGGAAGTATCATTCCGACTATGGCCGCATAAGGTATGCGCCGTTTTCTTGCAAGAACTATCTGCTCGCGGCATTTTGTCACCATTTCTTCGGAGTCCTTGTAGCCGTTCAGCTTTTCAAACTCCGCAAGCGCCTTGTCGTAAGCCTTTTTATCAAAATGATTTTTCGCTCCCGCATAGGCCTTTATAAGCCCCGCGCGCTCCTGTCCGTTTTTGCACAGTTCCATAAGGTCGCTGCCTATGTCGGTCGTATGCTTTATACACTCCGCCGCAGCGCTTTTGTATAACAAGACCGCCTGTTCGGCCTGCTTCACACCCGCATTTTCTCCCGCCAAAAGGTCATTTGCGGTATTCAGTTTTTCTATTATATGTATATATTGCTTGTATGTTGGCTCTAAATCTTCCAATGACCACTTGTTGCCGCAGTTTTCACAAACACACGAACCCAATAAGTAGTCATTGGCAAGGTCTCCGCCGCATATCATGCACTTGTATGCCGCCATTTCCACACCCCCATTATCTGTAGTATTTCATCAGCTGTGCAAGGTAATTCTCCATTTCGATCTCCGAAAGATTAAGCGGCACTTCCTTTTTATTATGTGAAAGAATTTTTTTGCCTATATTTGTAAGTCTGTAAATACTGCTTGGTGCAAATGCCGCTGCTGAATTATCGAAATCATCCCTTACACTGCTGTCAAAAATATATTCAAGTTCGTGTTCAAACGAAAGCGGCATATAATAAATAGGCTGGATAAGCTGCATATAACGTCCGTAAGGTGTCAGAAAATATCGGTCTATCATTCTACCTATGGGATAAACGGATGAAAGAGCGACTCTGTCTATCTCGTCTAGATCGTCTTTGTGTCTGTCATTTTTCCAAAGGTCGATTATATCTATCCCTACCAGATCGTAGATATCCGCATAAATATCATCCGTAAGATAGGTATTGTTGAGCCATTTTAAAACAAGATTTTTATTCAGCCCGACAGGTGCGCCGAGTACGGCCGAAAACTTGCGGCAGAAAATTTTTGCCGCACACTCCACCGCCATTTCAAGTGCGGCTTTGCCTTTAAGCTGTTCCATGCTGCGCCCCTTTGCCGTAGAATTATATTTGACTATATGCACGGACGGAAGCTTTTTAATAAGCCCCATTTCAAGCGCCATTTCTACAAGATAAGAAATATAGATATTGTCGTTAAGTGTAAAACTATGTGCATATTTTTCAAAATCGGCGGGGATAAGTTCGTGTGTAATGCGGTCAAAACTTGCCATATCATCTGCGATCTCCGCAAGCGCCGCAAGGTCCTTTATAAACGGGTGATCATTCACGTTGTAAAGCTGCCATTCAAAATAGTATTCACTGCCCTTTAACTTTGGCACGCAGACATTTACCCCGCCCTCCTTGAACCAGATATCGGCAAAAATTGCAGGCGAAGCAAACGCCTCATGAAAAAGCGCACTGTAATACCACAGTCTGTAGATGTTGTCAAAGTACATAAAAATCTCGTCTTTGCCGTCATACGTCACCTTTTTAAACTGTGTATCAAATTCTTTTCCGAACAGATTATTCAATTTTTTAAATTTTTCATACCCAAGAGCAGACACTTACATCACCCTCCGAAATGTAGTCTTTTTCTAATTATAACACTTTTTGATATCTATAACAATATTTTTCGACTAAAAAATCGAAAAAATGCGGAGCCGAAATTTCAGCCCCGCAAATTTTTTATCTGCCGCATCCACAGCCGCAGCCGCGGTTTGAATTATTATTGTTGTTATTGCCGTTGTCAGCGGGGATATTTGCGCTTACGCCCGCAACAAACTCCGCACGCTGAGGCGGTGCAAACATATCCATGGGGAAATCAAGGCTGTTGAAGAACTCGCAGGCATCAACGGATGAAATATCCTCGCACTGCTCGGGGATGCAGAAGCCCTTGCTCTCAACAACAAGATTTACAAGTCTGAAAAGCTTGACTATCGCAAACAGACCTATCGTCACATGGATATCCGCATTGTCAAGCATATCGGGGTCGTCATCGCAGCAGCAGCGGTTGTAATGTATCTCCGCCGCAAGTGCAACACCTTTGCTTTCGACAAGCACAAAGGGGTCTGCGGGTAAGTCCGCCGAAGCGCCCGTACCGCCAAGAAGGTCGCTTGAAACAAGTGTTTCGGTCGCGATGGAGCCAAACATCGTCATTCTGCTTGTGTAGGAATTCTGTGCGTTTACGCTTACTATCTCGTCGCCGTTGTTGTCGTGGAACACTATCCTGTATGCAAAAACATACTTAAGGTCGATATCCCAGTAACCGGGCTTGAACGGGTTAGGCGTTTTATTTACAATAATAACACGCTGTACCCTTAAATTTTCTATCGTAACGGAACTTGTGCCCGTGGGCGGTACTATTATATCGCCCTCGCTGACCGATCTGTCCCCGTAGGAAATATCCGTTGCCGCACGCGCAGGCCCGAAATTATCGGATGTAAGACATTCCTGCATTCTGCAAAAATCGTATATCTTAAGCGCGATTATACATTCGTCCTTTGTCCGGTTGCCCGCTGTGCCCGAAACACCGCCGACTTCGCTGCCGTTTCCGCAGCCGCAGCTGCTGTTTAAAATATCAAATGCCGGCATATCTGCCAACTCCTTTTTATTATCGTTTCATAACCATAGTATTTAGAGCAGCAAAAAGTGTTACTTATTTTTTAATATTGAGCGTTGTAAAATTATGATTAAAAAGACACTTTCCCAATTACATATATACCTATTCGGTCAAATCAAAATTCCGCGATCTCAACCGCAGAAAAGGCAGTGCCATAAAGATGCACTGCCTTTTTGCCTAACCGAAAACCATTCGGTCTTTACCGGTAAAAAATCTTTATATCATTGATGGAATTGAGAGAATAAACATAGTTCCTCAATGACAATATCAATTCACTTTCCTGCCGCAGATGTACACTTCACTCGGCATATTGAAGCTGAATCCCTCATGCTCAGCTGTAAGAAGGTCATTGTCGAATACAAGGAAGTCGGCATCTTTGCCTGCTTCTACGGAACCCTTTTTATCTTCAACGCCAAGCTGTTTTGCTCCGTTTATCGTATATCCCAGCAGCATTTCCTCAATACCCATTTTTTCCTCAACGGGAGGGAATACCTCGTCTGTTCTTATGTATTCGGGAGCACGGCTCTTTTAGGTGATCTGTCGTGTCATTCCGACCTCCATGCCGAGATAGGGGCTCCATGTCACAAAATCGCTGTAGGCAACATTATCGCTTGACCATGTTACAAGTGCGCCGCTGTCCCAAAGTGTTTTGCAGCGGAACATCTTCGAGGCACGTTTTTTGCCAAGCAAGGGACTCAGAATTCTTGGGTCTCCCGCATGCCAATACGGCGTAAAGTTTGCGATAACGCCAAGTTTGGCAAAGCGATCCATATCCGCATCGTCCTGTATCTCCAGATGAGCGCAGGTAACCTTTATACGATATTTTTCTCCCAGCTCTTTTCTTGCCAGTTCAACGCCGTCCAATACAGTGCGTGACGAACGCTCGCCTACCGTATGTATATGAAGATCCATTCCCATATCATTAAGTGATTTAAGGACATCCGCAAGCCCTTTGGCATCAAAGCAGGTTGCACCCGATTTGCCCGTGTCCTCATACGGTGTGACCATAGCCGCGGTATGTATCTTCTGTGTGCCGTCCATTAAAATCTTTAATGTATGGACTTTCAGATGTTCCGTGTTGAACTCACGGTTAAAGCGCTTGAGTTCTTCCAGAGCCTCGTTCTTTTTGGCGGGATTTGTAAGCATATAGCATCCGTCGATATATATGGGCAGTTTGCCTTGTTCGTCCATTTTGCGCAGAAGCTTGTAGACTCTCTCATGGAATTTTTCATATTCGGGGAAGCCCGCATCAAAAACCGCACTCACACCCGTTTTTACGCAATAATCAATAAAGCGCAGGAGCGGCTCTACTATCTGTTCGTCCGTCAGAACGTCCAAATCGAAAAGGAATGGCCATGCCGCACCCTCAAAAGCGTTGCCCGTTATATGTCCGTCTTTGCGTACATAATAACTCAGTTCGGGCACAGGATCGGGTGTTGCATCCGTGATTTCCCTTGCCGCAAGTATCTTGGAGTTTACCCATACGCTGTGACATTCGCCTTCCAGAATTATCAGTTCGCTGTCGGGGCAGATAAAATCAAGTTCCTCCTTGGTTAGGGTCTCTCCATTCAGATACTTTTGTTCCAACATAAACCTGTAACGCATGAGCCCCGGATTTTTAGCGATATAATCTGCCATAAAATCCAAAGCGCCCTGTTTGCCGTCACATTCAAAACGAACGCCAAGATCGGCATACTCAAAGCCTATGCTTGTTGTAACATGAACATGAGTATCAAGGATACCGGGCATAATAAACTTGCCGCCAAGGTCGGCAACATCACCCTCATACGCCGAAAGACCGGCTTCATCACCCACATAGACGAATTTGCCGTCCTTTACCGCAAGTGCCGCCGCCATAGGCTGTTTCTTATCAGCCGTGAAAATTTTTGCATTTTTTATAATGTAATCAGCTATCATATCGGTACTCCTTTCCGGTTAACGGCTTTCGTCCGTTTAACCTACATAGTACTTTGTCATAAAGTAAGTTCTGTCCCAATCGACGATGTTCATTGCGGATTCTTTCTCCACGCGGATGTCAAACTCGTCAAAAACCATCACAGACTTGTCCTTGAGGTCGTATAACGGCCATTCTTTTACGTGACCGTTCTCCCTCAGCGGCACGGAAACCGGTGTCATTTAACTTTCTTTCCGCCAAAATACACATCGGTAGGCTTGTTGTAGCTGAATCCCTCCTGCTCCGCCGTAAGCAGGTCTTTGTCAAATACCAAGAAATCAGCATCCTTACCGACCGTGATAGAACCTTTTTGAGACTCAATGCCAAGCTGTTTTGCTCCGTTGATCGTAAATCCGAGCAGCATCTCTTCAATGTTCATCCTCTCATCCTCGGGAGGGAACACCGTATCACATCTTGCATATTCATACGTCCTGGTCTTTGCGGTCGCCTTGCGTGTCATTCCTATTTCCATGCCGAGATACGGATTCCATGTCATAAAATCACCGAAAACGATGTTATCGCTTGACCAAGCCACCAAAGCGCCCGTATCCCATACGGTTTTACAGCGGAACTGCTTTTTGGAGCGTTCCTCGCCGAGCCATGTAGCGCTGTAGCTTGGATCTCCCGCATGCCAGTGCGGTGTATAATTTGCTATTACGCCAAGCTCTGCAAAACGCTTAAGATCCGCATCATCCTGTACCTCCAGATGTGCGCAGGTAACTCTCACTTTTAAGCTATCACCCATTTCCTTTTTGGCCATTTCATAGCCGTCCAGTACCGTGCGGGATGCACGTTCGCCGACAGTATGAAGATGAAGATCCAATCCTGCCTCATTAAGGCCCTTTAAAAGTTCACAAATTCCCTCTGCCGAAAAAGCAGTAGCTCCAACGGTCTTGACATCCACATAAGGCGTAACCATAGCTGCGGTGTGTATCTTCTGAGTACCATCCATAAATATCTTCATGGTATGGACTTTCAAATGCTCCGTGTTGTACTCGCGATGTAAGCGCTTCACTTCTTCAAGACCCTCTTTGGCATCCCTCTCTGCATTGATAACAAGGCTGCCGTCAACATAAATGGGCAGTTTTCCCTGTTCGTCAAGAGCCTTCAGGCGTTTATATACCTTTTCATGGAATTTCGGATCGCCCGGAAGACCCGAGTCGAAAACGCAGCTCACGCCGTATTCAACCGAAAAATCTATCCAGCGCTGAAGTGCTGCATCGACCTGTTCATCGGTCAGCTCCATCGAACTGTCGAAGATGATGGGTATTTCCGCTGCGCCTTCAATACAATTACCCGTCACATGGCCGTCCTTACGCACATAAATGGCAAGTCCCGGGATGGGATCGGGCGTATCGTCGGTAATGCCGTGTTTTTCGAGTATCTTTGAGTTTACCCATATACTGTGGCCTTCGCCCTCCTGAATTTGCAGCTCGGCATCGGGACATATGGCATCAAGATCCTCTTTTACGATATCATCTCCGTTAAGGAATTTTTTCTCCAGAATAAATCTGTAACGTTCCTGTCCGGGATTTTCTTTGATGTATTTGGCCATAAGGTCAAGCGCTTCCTGTTTGCCGTTCGGTTCAAGGCGCTCTCCCATATCGGCATACTCAAATCCAACGGGAATAGTCACATGAACATGGCTGTCAATGATACTTGGCATAATAAATTTGCCGTTAAGGTCTGTGACTGCTCCCTCATACTCCGAAAGACCCGCTTCGTCGCCTACATAGACGAATTTGCCGTCCTTTACCGCAAGAGCGGTCGCCTGAAGTTTCTCCTTATCCGATGTAAATATTTTTGCGTTTTTGATAATCATATCTGCTTTCATAGTTGTTCTCCTTTCCGTAAATAACGTATCTTATAATTTCACTGCATATGCCCATACCCGTCAAAGCATATAATACTTTGTCAGGAAGTAGGATCTTTCTCTGTCAACTATCTTTATATCTGTTTCCTTTTCCGTATGGATGTCAAACTCGTCCAAAACCATAACAGTTTTGTTTTCCATATCGTAAAGCGGCCAGTTTTTTGCCTTGCCGTCGGGTGACTGCTCCGCTGTAAGCGAGGGGTCGCCTGTCTTTGCAAACTGTACCCACATTTTGCGCATGGTCTTTGAGAAGGTCTCGTCATAGGGTCTTACATCGGTCATTTCGGGATGTTTGAACACTATCGGAAGTTCCTCTCCATGTGCGCTTTTCAATATCGGCGCGGAAGATTCTACCCTGTAAAAATAGGTGTAGGACTTGCCGCCTGCTTTTGTCTGATTTTCCGTCAATCTTACGGCGGGTGCAATAAACCAGCTTTGGCTGAATAAACGGCTGTCGGGTGCCCAGCTCTCCGTTTGTCCCTCTTTGCAGAACTCCTCGACAAGCGCTTTTTCTTCATCTGTGAGCTGCTTGTCAAATTTATTTGCTTTGCGGTCATCCGCCCATAGTTTGAAATCCGTTTCGCCCAAAACGGAAACGAAGAAGTTCATTTCATCCTTGTTGCAGCCCTGAAGAAACGCTATATCTTTGGCTGCGCCGTTTTCATAAGCCTCAAGAGGATCGGACGGCAGAATATATCCGTCTCTCTCGGGGAATAAACGTACCGTGAGAATGGCCGATGCCTCCACAAGTTTCTTGCTGTCAACTTTCTTCAAGTCCTCAACGGTTTTACAGCCGAGGGCATCCATAAGATCACTCGTACAAACGATGGATTCTTCGGGAGATATTGTTTGTGTGGGAGCACCGCTTTGCGCAATAACACGTTTAAAATATTGGTGGGAACTTTCGATAAGCGGAAGCATTGTACAGCTTCCCGCACCTGCCGACTCACCCCAGATAGTTACATTGTCGGGGTCGCCGCCGAAGCCCGAAATATTCTCGTGTACCCATTTCAATGCCATCATCTGATCCAGCAGTCCTAAGTTCTGCGAATCCTTATAATCCTTGCCGTCCGAAAGGTGCGACAGATGCAAAAAGCCCAGAACACCAAGTCTGTATGCAACGGTAACAACGATAACATCGGGGTTTTCTTTCATAAAATCGTGACAGTCAAACAGCGGCACGCCTGTTCCTCCTGCCATATAAGCCCCGCCGTGTATCCATACCATAACAGGCTTTTTCTCCGCGGGAGCTTCATCCGTTTTCCATATATTCAGATACAGGCAGTCTTCGCCTTGATAATCGCTCATTTCCTCATTCTGACAGGCGCTTTTTGCGTTATAATATGCCTCGTATACGCCGTCATCCTCGGCAAAATCCACGGGTGCTTTCCACCGCAGGTCTCCGACAGGCTGTTCTCCGACAAAAGGTATGCCCTTGTAAGAAATAACATTCTCCGTCTTTTTGCCGACAAAAGTACCGTTTACGCACTTTACCGCAAGTGATTTGTCGTAATCGCCCGCAATTTTTTTATTCGTATCATGCTGATCTGCAACTTTCCCCAAAACCTCATTTGCAAAATCCTTGATCGTTTCAAGTATTGTTTTGCTCTTTTCTTCTTTCACGTTGTCGATTTCGGAGGCAATTTCCGCAGCATCCATTTCGGTAACCGATACCTGAAAATCTTTCAGTTTTTTTTCAAGAGCGTTTTCATTCTCTTCCCGTACCATCAGCAGCAGAGCCGTTTCTCCGTCAACAAGACATTCGCCCGCTTTCCCCATCAATACCGATTTGTCTTTGAGCTCGTCCATATCCATGGAGCTGCCTATAATGGAACCTACACTTCCGCCGAATAAAACACCGAGCGGACCGCCGAGCAAGCCCACCAGACTTCCGATAAGGCCGCCTTTCCAGCCGTGTCCGCTTACAGCATCACCCGCAACAAACCCGTCCTCAAGCGAAATGTCTCCGTTGTCCATTTTGACAACAGCGGCATGGGAAACCGAAAAGCCGTCTTCTTCATGATCCTGCCTGAGCATACTTAATATCTGGTACGCCTCGCTCGCTACCTTACAGTTTACGATAATAATGTTTTCCTTCACAGCACATCATCCTCCTTTTTGTTTGATTTTTGCCAAAAACCGTCTGCTCCAACATTGCGGACTGACGGTCATCTTAACACTCATTTCTTAAAAAGGGGCGCAGTTCCTATCGTTGACAAATATACGTTTTTCATAACTTATCAAGCCTTCGTTTTAAGAACTTTCGCAAATTAATTTTACTGCAACATTTTCCGAAACATCTGTTATAGAATAATTTTAACAAAAATTTTACAAAATGTCAATGTGTAAGCATCATTTTTACACATAAATTTTCTTTGAATTTAATGCTAAAAAATATTTTGTACAAATTCTGTATTTTATTATTGGTCGTTTTTGTGCAAAAGTCGTATAGTTTTCTGTTTTGAAATTATCACTGCAAATTTTCTCAATTCCGTCAAACAAATTTTATGAAGCCTGTTAAGTTCCTATGCGATATACATTCAATGCAAAAAACGCACTCACAGCGACATTTTTTGTCGGTGCAAGTGCGTTTTTATCACTTTTTAAGCGGGCTTATCCTTATTTTATCACTCGAAAAACCTGTTTTTCGCTTAACGATATCCTCTATTTTGGCAACTTCGGCTTCGGTCAGTTCGGGACTGTCCACTACCACATCAACGGTGTCGTCATCTATGCGCACATAGACCTCTTTAAACCCCTTTGCCTCTATCATGGCTTCTGCGGCGGTCTCTCGCTCTATGCGCTGCTGAATTTCAAGCATGGCATTTGCGGCATCGCTTTTCTGCCCCGAATCCACATTTTCATTTGCAAGCATTTCATTAAGCAGGTCTTTTTCTTTTGAGCGTGCCTGTTCCCTTTCAAGCTTCGCCTGCAAAAAATAACTGCTGTCGCTCGTGCTGTTCACAAAAACGGCTTCGCCCGCGGTATCGGGGTCTGCGGCAGCTATCTCGTTTGTATCTTTTGCCGCTGCTGTCTCTTTTGTATCTTCCGCCGCCGCTATCTCGTTGTTGTCATCAACTTCGATATTGTCGTCCCACACCATTGCAAGGTCGCTTTCATCCGTCAGCATGACCTCGCTTGTTTCGGGGTGAGTGTCTATGTAATTCAGGTACCCCGCCGCGCCTATCATTGCCACAAGCGCCGTTATCACTATCTGATTTTTCTTTAATTTCATGTAAATTATCCTCCCTGTTGTTTCATTTTTAACACTTCTATTTTATGCGCTTCAACACCCAATAATGCCTGTGCCGCAGAAATTAAACGCGCCCTTACCGCCGTATTGCCGCCGCCCTGTGCCACTATCAGCACGCCCTTTATTTCGGGAGAGTTTTCACGCAGTACAACGGGCTCGCTGTCTCTGCCGAAAACGACCTTTTCTTCATACCGTTTGCCCGTATCATCCGTTTCCTCCACCTTGTCGTGCGCTATCGTCCTCGATTCGCTTCCCGCATAATATATCACCACCTTTACCTCGCCCACCCCCTCTACGCTTCGCAATGCATCCTCAAGCTGCTGTTGTGTATCGGGAACACTCTGCCTGACTTCGGTTTCCTCTGCGGGTATTTCCGCCGTTTCAAACCGCCCTGCAAGCAAAAGCATTATCCCCGCCGCAAAGGCTATGTATATCAGTTCTTTTTTGTATTTTAAAAATTTATTCAATCACTTTCACCCTGCCCTTGTCTATGCCGCAAAGCTCCGCCGCAATATCTGCGGCATTGTTGTCTGCGCCGTAAATATATATCTCTTTTACCGAATAATCCTCGTTAAGCACCGCTTTTACCCTCTTTGCATTCGTCCGTTTTTTTATCTCGTCTTCAAGCCCGCTCTGCACTCCCTCGCGCAGTATCTTTTCCCGCATAGATGAATTATCCGCAGTCTGCGTTTTCGGCAGTTCTATTTCGGGAAGCTCAAACTCCGTTTTTCTTAATGGCGCACAGACTGCCGCAAGCATCATAAGCCCAAGCATAAAACCGATATCCTTACGGAATTTTTCGCCCGCAAGCATCTGCACAAATGCCGCAAGCACCATAAGACAACCGATATTTCTTATATACTCGCCCATTTTAACCTCCCATACCAAAAAGCAAAATTGCGGCCGCCCCCATAAACACCAGCACAAGACAGAGCATGACCACAAAGGCAAGACCGCTTGCTATACCCGCATTTTCTATCATATCGGCTATGCGTTTGTCGCCCATCGGCTCCGCAAGGACGGCACACACGCGAAAAATACCCGTCATTACAAGTGTTTTTATCAGCGGCACCATACAGCTTACAAGCATAAAAATTATAAGCCCGCCGCCAAGTCCGCTTTTTACATTTTGTATGACCGCCATTACCGACTCCGCACCTGCCGCAAAAATATCCCCCGCCACGGGCACGGCTTTTACCGCCGAAAGTGTCGTTTTTTGAATAACACCGTCCGCGCCTGCCGTCACAGCCCGTTCAAAGCCGATAAGCGCAGCAAAAATCATAGCACATACCCTTATGCCGACAGAAACAAAGCTTTTGATAAGTGCCGCAAGCTTCGTGAGCATACTTCTCGGCGAAATGGAATTTATTATCCCGCAGACGGCAAAAAAACTTATGCACGGAATTATTATCTTATCTATCGCCGCCGCCAGAATACTGCACCCCGCATAAATCAAAGCCGTTGACGAGCCCGCAAGAGATACTCTCCCGCTGACGGTAAGAGCCGCCGCCGTAACGGGCACAGCCGCCCCGACTATCGCAAGATACATTCCCGCAAAATCCCCAAGCACAACAAGCACATCTTTTAGCGCCCTTAAACACAGCCCCGCCGCCATCACTCCCGAAAGCATAAAAGCCATATACTCCGTATTTTTGCTTTCGCCGAAATTCAGCGTTGCCGCAAGGCCGTTTATCATACAAATTATGATAAGTCCTTTTAAAATACCAGCACAGTCACGTATCTGCAAAAGCAGGATATTTCTTGGGTCTAAACGTTTAATAAGCCTATCTGTATCGCCTTTTAAAACATCCGTAAATATCCCTTTAAAATCCCCGTATTCCTCCAGCCTGTCCATTTCAAAAATATCATAATAATCTTCCTCGGTCTGTGCCGCATAAGTGTTTTTCGCAGACAAAAGCCACACGACAAACAGCAGTATCATAAGTTTTTTATACATCGCTATTCTCCTATAAAGCTTGTTATAAGCGCTATCATATCCGAAATAAGCGGCAGGGTGTAAACAGCTATGATTATGCGTGCGGCGGTCTCTATTTTATCGCCCATTGCCTTTTGTCCCGCATCCGTGCAGATCTGTGCCGTGATCTGCGCCAGAAAAGATATTCCCACCACTTTGAGCAAAAGCATCACATACTTTGAGTCCGTGTAAATAAAAATCTGTCCGAACCGATCGACTATATATTTTATCTGCGGCATAAGATACAAAAGGCTTACCGCACTCACCGCCACGGGGATAAGTACCCCCGCCCACGGCGAATACCTGCCGGCGACGGATGTTATTATCACGGCACATACAACAAAACCCGCAATATTTATCAGCTCCATAATTCATCCTCACAAGTTAAAAAGCGTTTCTATCGCCTCAAACAATCTGCTTATGTAGTCTATTACCCAGTAAAGCACCACCACAAGCCCCGCAAGGGTCGTCATCATGGCCTGTTCCTCACGCCCCGCGCGAATAAGCACTTGATTGAGCACCGCGATAAGTATACCTACCGCCGCTATTCTGAAAACTATGTTTATCTCCATTTTTCTCACCTCAGATAAATAAAATTATCACCATTATCCCCATTGTCAGCCGCAGTTTCATATCCGCCGAAAGATATTTTTTTATCTCCCGTTCAAGTTCCCTTTCGGTAACTTCCGCGTTTTTAAGTATCATTTCTATGGTTTTTAACTGTGCCGTCTTATCCGCACCGCCAAGACAGCCGCCAAGCGGATAAAACATATTTTTTTCGGCAGTATTCAGCGCTGTTTTGTCAACACATTCCCGCCATATTTCCTCCGCGCTTTTATCCGCCGAAAACACATCGAATATACTGCCTTCGGTCTTTGACAGATGCAGAAATATGCTCTCCAAAGGCTGCATACACCCTACGCCCGATGAAATATATATAAGAGCACGCATCATTTTCCTTAATTCTTTCAGTCTTTCATCAAGCGCGGCAAAGCCGAAATACGCATAACCAGCCGCCGCTGCCGCCACAAGCAAGATCCCTGTCAACCTTGCCATATATCATCACCCTTTTCGTTATATACCGCAAATATTTTTCCTCTGCCCCTTAAAAGTACTATTCGACCGAAAAGTCCAAGAAGCGGAGAAATAAAACGTCTTTTTTTAAGATCGTCCATATCATAGCAATGGGCGCTGCAAATAACGCCGCACCCGCCCGAACCCGCATCGAATATCGCGCGCATATCGTCCTTTGTGCCTATCTCATCCAAAATAATGACCTGCGGCGCAAGGCTTCTGAGCGCCATGACCGCCCCCTCCGATTTTCTGCATCCGCTTATTATATCGGTATTTTTGCCGACATCAAAACAGGCCTGTCCGTCCATGCCCACGGCTGCCAGTTCAAAACGCTCGTCAATAAGAGAAATATTTATCCCGCTGTCCGAAAGCAGTCTTGAAATATCCCTTAAAAGCGTAGTTTTTCCGCAGACCGGCGGCGAAGCGATAAGGGTATCATAAATTCTGTCTCCGTTTTTTATATACGGGATAAGCCTGTCCGCACAGCCTTTTATCTGCCTTGAAATTCTGATATCAAGACTTGAAACTGTTTTTATGCCGTCACGGTATACCCCGCCTATCCCCACACGCCAGCCGCCCGCCGTCACAAAGCCTTTGGACATATCATCCGCGTAAGCGTAAAGCGAATTGCCGCAAAGTTTTTGCAGGATATCATTCAACAGGCCGACCGTTGCCGTTTCGGTCGTTTCTTCCGTTTTTTCGGGATATCTTATACAAATTTTTCTTCCCGCACGAAGTCTTATCTCAAGCGCGTTTTCAATTCCTTTTTCAAGTATCTCATCCGCTGTTTTTTCGGGCAGATATTTATAAAGTTTTCCTTTCATCAACATTCCTCCTTTGTTCTGCATATCCAATATATATTCATTCGGCAAAGCTTGTATGACATATATTTTTGTCGTAAAATTTTCGGTCCAGATTCTACCGCTTATTACAAAAAATTTGTTGTAAAAGTCTTAACATAATATCACAGACGATATGAAAGGATGTTAAAAATGACTTTATACGGTGATATTTTCTTTTTATACAATGTTGTGACCGATTATGCCGTGCTTAAAAGCGCATCTATAATGTGGCGCGGACGAGGCAGACCGTTTTTATGGTGTATACTGATAAATTTTATTTATATGGCAGCAGTATATTTTGTGGGGATAAATTTTATTACACCTTATTTGCTGCTTGCGGCGGCAGTTGTTTTCGGTCTTGCCCCAAAGGATACAAAGCGGTTTTGGGGTATGCTTGCCACGGTGCTTATACTCGGTTTTCTGCTTGGCAGTCTTTCATTGGGGATAATGGCGGTATTTGATACGAGCGGCACAGCGGCGCTGTTTCCCGCCTGTATTTTGCTTTTTGTGACCTACCGTGCGGACAAAAGCATTTATCTTAACAAGCTGTCGGGGATATATCCCATAACCCTGACCGCAAACGGACATACTGTTGCTTTGACAGCCTTTGTTGACAGCGGCAACAAATTGAAAATAAACGGCAAAGCTGTAGTTGCCGTGGACAAAGATGCCCTTTCACCGATATTGCCATACATAGACGATTTTTTTACTGCGCCGTGCAAAACGATATCGGGCGAAAGCGAACTGACCTGTTTTTATGCCGATATGACTGCAAACGGCAAAACCGCAAACACCGTTGTTGCGGTCAGCCAAGCACCTATCAACGATGGTTTTAACGCACTTATCAATTTGGATATTTTATAAAGGAGAAGAAAAATGCTGATAAAAATAATACTTAAACTTCTTGGTATCGACACAACAAAAGGTATATATTACATAGGCGGCACAAACACTTTGCCTGCACCGCTTTCACCCAAAGAAGAGGCAAAGCTTATCTCACAGCTTTCGGGCGAAAATGCCGATGAAGCCAAAAAGATTTTAATAGAAAAGAATTTAAGACTTGTGGTTTTTATTGCAAAAAAATTTGAAAACACGGGTATCAATATGGAAGACCTTATCTCCATAGGCTCTATAGGTCTGATAAAGGCAATAAACACCTTTAAAACGGACAAGAAAATCAAACTTGCCACCTATGCCTCACGATGTATAGAAAACGAAATATTGATGTATTTGAGGCGCACTTCACGGCGCAAGACCGAAATTTCAATAGACGAACCGCTTAATGTTGACTGGGAGGGAAACGAGCTTTTGCTTTCGGATATCCTCGGCACGGATGTGGACATCATCTATAAAGATATCGAATGGGAGGTCGATAAACAGCTTCTAAACACAGCGTTAAGCAAGCTGAACGAACGCGAAAGAGAGATAATAGAACTGCGTTTCGGACTAAACAGGCGCATAGGCGAAAAAACACAAAAAGAGGTCGCCGATATGCTCGGCATAAGCCAAAGCTACATTTCAAGACTTGAAAAGCGGATAATAGGCAGACTGAAAAAAGAGATACTTCGCCTTATGTGAAAAATATTGAAACCGCTCCGCAAATATGTTATAATCTATTATATATAAACATCGTTTAAGGAGGGGCGGAATATGTCTTTTACACATCTGCACGTACATACCGAATACAGCCTGCTTGACGGTTCCGCCAAGATAAAGGAACTTATAGCGCGCACAAAGGAGCTTGGCATGGACTCCATAGCCATAACCGACCACGGTGTGATGTACGGCGTTATCCTTTTTTATCAGGAAGCCTTAAAACAGGGCATAAAGCCTATAATCGGCTGTGAAACATATATAGCTACGGGTTCCCGTTTCAGCAAGGAAAAAGGCGACGGCTATTATCATCTTGTACTTTTGTGCAAGGATAACGAGGGCTATCATAATTTAATAAAAATGGTGTCTTACGGCTTTACCGAGGGTTATTACCGCAAGCCCCGTATAGACCTTGACCTTTTAAAACAGTACAATAAAGGACTTATCGCGCTGAGTGCCTGCCTTGCGGGACCCGTTGCGCGTGCCGTGCTTGATGTCGGCTATGACAAAGCAAAAGAAGTCGCCCTTATGTATAACGAGATAATGGGCGACGGCAATTTTTATCTTGAATTGCAGGATCACGGCATACCCGAGCAAAAGACTGTCAATCAGGCGCTTATACGCATAAGCCAAGAAACAGGCATCCCCCTTGTCTGCACAAATGACTCGCACTATATCTCGGCAGATGATGCCGAGGCTCATGACCTGCTTTTGTGCATACAAACGGGCAAGACCGTTAAAGACGAGGATCGTATGCGCTATGAGGGCGGACAGTACTATGTAAAAAGCCCCGAGGAAATGTCCCGATTGTTTTCTTATGTACCCGAAGCAGTTGAAAACACGTCAAAGATCGCCGAACAATGCAATGTGACCTTTGAATTCAATCACTATAAACTGCCGATATTTGACGTACCCGACGGAAAAACGGCTTTTGAATATCTCAATGAGCTTTGCAATGCGGGACTTTTGCGCAGATACGGCGAAAAACACGACCCCGCACTCGACAAAAGGCTCGAATACGAGCTTAACGTCATTAAAACGATGGGCTTTGTGGACTATTTTCTTATAGTATGGGATTTTATACGCTATGCAAAGGACAACGGCATAAGCGTGGGCCCCGGGCGAGGTTCTGCGGCGGGCAGCATAACCGCCTATACCCTTGGCATAACGGATATTGAGCCCGTACAGTATGACCTGCTGTTCGAGCGTTTCTTAAATCCCGAGCGTGTCAGCATGCCCGATATAGATATCGACTTCTGTTACGAGCGCAGGCAGGAAGTTATAGAATATGTAAACCGCAAATACGGCGAAGACCACGTTGCACAGATAATCACTTTCGGTACAATGGCGGCAAAAAATGCTATCCGCGACGTAGGCCGCGTTCTCGATATGCCCTACGCAGATGTGGATAAAATAGCCAAAATGATACCCGAAGAGCTGAAAATGACTATCAGCAAAGCGCTTTCCATGAATCCCGAATTAAAGGCAGTCTATGACACAAACAATGATGTGCGTTATCTTATAGATATGTCGATGAAGCTGGAAGGGCTGCCCCGCCATTCATCAACACACGCGGCGGGTGTCGTTATCTGTGACAAGCCCGTTATGGAATATGTGCCGCTCAACACAAACGACGGCCTTATCACGACACAGTTTACCATGACGACCTGTGAGGAACTCGGGCTTCTTAAAATGGACTTCCTCGGGCTTCGTACACTTACGGTAATAAAAGATGCTTTTGAAGAGATAAACAGAAACCGCGAAGGCAAGCCCCTTACAATAGAGGATATAGATTACAGTGACCCCGCTGTTTACGAACTTATATGTCAGGGCAAAACAACGGGCGTATTCCAGCTTGAAAGTGCGGGTATGCAAAACTTTATGAAAGAACTTGCCCCGACCTGCATGGAAGATATTATAGCGGGTATATCGCTTTACCGCCCTGGTCCTATGGATTTTATACCTAAGTATATTTCGGGCAAACGCGACCCGCAGAATATAAAATACACCCATCCCGCCCTTGAAAGCATACTTAAACCAACATACGGCTGTATAGTTTATCAGGAACAGGTAATGCAGATAGTACGTGAACTTGCGGGCTATTCACTTGGACGAAGCGACCTTGTGCGCCGTGCCATGAGCAAGAAAAAAGAGGACGTAATGGCAAAAGAACGCCATAATTTTATTTACGGTATAACCGACAAGATAAAAGGCTGTCTTGCCAACGGCATACCCGAAAAAGCCGCAAACGAGATATTTGACGAAATGACGGACTTTGCAAAGTACGCTTTCAACAAATCCCATGCGGCGGCTTATGCGGTTGTTGCGTTCAGAACGGCATGGCTTAAGACCCACTACCCCGTTGAATTTATGGCGGCGCTCCTTACAAGCGTTATGGACGCACCAAAGAAAATGGCGGTCTATATGGAGGAATGCCGCAGGATGAAAATTCGTCTGCTGCCGCCCGATATAAATGAAAGCTACGGCAATTTCAGTGTTTCGGGCAATGATATACGCTTTGCACTTTCGGCAATGAAACACGTCGGCAAGCAGAATATAGAATATCTTGTAAAAGAACGTGAAACGAGCGGGAATTTTATTTCTCTGACGGAATTTCTTGACCGCATGGGCTCAAATGTCAATTCGCGTATGCTCGAAAGTCTTATATACGGCGGTGCGTTCGACTCGTTCGGCGGTACAAGACTGCAATATGCAAGCATTTACGATATCGTATACAAAGGACTGGGACAGACAAAGAAAAACAGTCTGGACGGTCAGCTGTCATTGTTCGCGGATTTTGACGAAGATAAAAAAAGCGCCTATAAAGATGAACTTCCGCCCGTGGGCGAATATTCAAAACACGAGCTTTTGGCACACGAAAAGGAAGTCCTCGGCATCTATCTAAGTTCCCACCCTCTTGACGAGTACTCGGAGCTGATAGATACCGCCGTATCAAACAAACTTATTGATTTTGATATGGAAGATGAAAAAGGCAGGCCTTTGCTTGAAGACGGACAGAGAATGACAGTCCTCGGTATAATAAGCGAAATAAAGATAAAAATAACAAAAAGCAATCAGCAAATGGCATTTATCACGCTTGAAGACCTTACTTCTACAGCGGATGTACTTGTTTTCCCCAAGATATATGCCATCTCATCGCCGATTTTACGCACGGATTCGGTAATACTTATACGCGGTCACGCAAGCATATCCGATGACCGCGGAAATTCGCTTATTGCAGACGAAATAAAATCGGTGGAACAAATAAAAGCCGAGAACACAACTCTTTGGATAAAACTGACTGCGAACAGCAGCGAGACCATTGACAGTATATGCAATATAATAAGTACGCATAAAGGTTTTTCTCCCGTTATCATCTATGATGAGGCTGTCAAAAAGCGCAGGCATCTGACAGATAATTACAGGGCATATATAAACGACGACCTTATTTCGCTTTTAAACCGAAAACTCGGCAGCGAAAATGTAGTTGTAAGAGAAAACGGAAAGGGATAAAAATCATTGGATATAAATATAACCTCTTTTTTGTGGGTAAACGCAGCAGGCTGTTTATTTCTGATATTTCTTGTTCTGCTTACCCGCAGTTTAAAAACAATACCGAGAATACCCGTGCAGGCAATAATGTTTTCGGTCGTTCTGGTCGGTCTGAGGCTGTTTATACCTGCCGAATTTCCGAAAATGACTAAAATTTACAACATATACACCACTCTGCCCGCCATTTATGCCATTGCCAACACTCCGCTTAAAGACGGCACCGGCATTACTCCCTCGCTGATATTCAAAGCAATATGGGCAGCTGTAAGTATTTTGCTTTTGGCAAGATATTTCTATAATATCATTAAAATTGACCGAATAGTAAAATGTATACCCGAAGAAAAAAATCATGCCCGCGACATACTTGAAACCACCATGCGCGAAATGGGCTGTGATTTCAATGTCAGACTGATACAGACAAACACCGTGGAATTTCCTGCCGAATACGGATTTTTTGGTCAGACCGTCTTTCTGAACGGCTATAACTATACCGATGAGGAACTGCGTTATATTTTTATGCACGAATTGGCGCATTTTAAGTATTACACTAATCATATGCGTGCTGTTATGGATATAATGCTTGCCGTTTTTTGGTGGAATCCCGTTGTTCATCTGTTCGCGCATTATTTTAACGAAAACATTGAAATATATACCGACAGATGTGCTGCGGGCAAATTAAGCAAAAGCGAAAAAAGCGCCTATATGCGCTGTATACTTAAAGTATCGGAGATAATATATCCCTCCGATACCGACCCGTTTATTATAGAACCGCTTATCAATTCCACGGACAAATTTATGTTCAAGCGTTTTAAAATACTTGCTTCAAACAAAAAACACAGCATTGTCATAACAGCGGGACTTGTAACGGCTTCTGTTGTCTTTGTTATTGCCACAAGCCTTTATCAGGTGCAGCTTGGCTGGCAGCCGCCCGCAAGGGAGATGCAGAATATCACACCGGATATGATAACTCCCGAGACCTCATTTATCGTATACAAAAAGCAGGAAGATATCTATATACTGCACTATACGGAGGAAGATCTGGATATCCCCGTTTTTATCACAAAAGAACAGGCCGAGGAACGCAGCGACCTGCCCATAATAATAGAAGAAAGCCCGTAAGACAATGTCAAACGGGCTTTTATAATACAAAATATCAATTTAAAACACGGCCGCAGCTTAAGCAGGTCTTATCGTCCTCGGCAACTTTTGCACCGCAGGCAGGACAAATA
The DNA here is from genome assembly GCA_017460805.1 of Bacillota bacterium. Classification (GTDB taxonomy): domain Bacteria; phylum Bacillota; class Clostridia; order Lachnospirales; family CAG-274; genus RGIG4310. Next base: position 49,627 of record JAFUAF010000009.1, read on the forward strand.
CGCTCCGTTTCAATGACCTCTTCAACTATGGTTTGTCCGCACTTGGGGCAGACCTCTGCCAAAACGCCTATTTCTTCGCCGCAATGAGGGCATTTTTTTGTACCCTTGATAGCGGATATATTCTTTTCAAGTTCCGCTATCTTGGCAAGTTTACGCTTAACGGACTGTATCTGCTCGTTAAAACGGCTGTCTTCTTTATCCTTGTCTTCCTCAAATATTATCTCGCCTATGGCCTGATAAGCAAGCTTGATGCCGTCTTTTTCGGTCTTTATCTGCGAATTGAGAGAAGCGACCTCCGCCATATCCTTTGCTTTTTGCACCGCTTCCGCACTTTTTGCGGAGACCGTGTCTGTAAATACTTTAAATTTTTCTTTGAAATCCATAAAAATTACCTTCTTTCTTTTTTACTGCTTTATCTTGCCAGCCAGCCGCCGTCTACCGCTACCGTAAAGCCGTTTACATATTCCGAAGCCTTTGAGCATAAAAAGACGACCGCACCCGCCATATCCTGCGGTGTGCCCCAACGTCCTGCGGGTATTCTGTCAAGTATAGCCTCGGAACGCTGTTCATCACTTCTTAATTGTTTTGTGTTGTTTGTTGCCATATAACCCGGAGCTATGGCATTGACATTTATGCCCTTTACTGCCCATTCGTTGGCAAGTGCACGCGTAAGACCCAGTACGGCCGATTTGCTTGCCGTGTAGGCTGGCACTCTTATGCCGCCCTGATAACTTAACATAGAGCAGACATTGACTATCTTGCCGCCCTCGCCCTGTTTTTCAAACTGTCTTGCAAAAACCTGTGACAGAATAAAAACCATATTAAGGTTAAGATCAATGACCCTGTTCCAATCCTCTTCGGTCACATTTATAGCATCTTCACGCAGTATCATGCCCGCATTGTTGACAAGGATATCGGCTCTGCCGAATTTTGCAACAGTCTTATCCAGTATGACCTGCGCATTTGATGTATCCGAAAGATCGACAATGATCTCATAAAATGTACCGCCGTCTGCATTGATAAGCCCCGCGGTCTCCTCGCAGCTGCGCCTTGCAACACCTGTGACACTTGCGCCGGCCTGTGCAAGCGCAACACACATTGCTTGTCCGAGACCCGTGTTTGCACCCGTAACGACAGCAACCTTACCCTTTAAACTAAAATCGTCTAAAATCACCAAAAAACGCCCCCTTTGGTATTATTATACTTTGAGTATATCACAAAAGGGAGCGGTTGTCATTAGTTTTTTATCTTTTTTCAACACAGAATTTAATGCTTGTTTTCATCTCGCCGTCCACATCAAGCTGTGAAAATGCGGGCACACATATAAGTTCTATGCCGTTCGGCGCAACATAGCCCCTTGCGATAGCCACGCTTTTTACTGCCTGATTGACTGCTCCTGCGCCTATAGTCTGCAATTCCACGCCGTTGTTTGTTCTTACGATAGCTGCAATAGCGCCTGCCACGGACTTCGGCTGTGATGCCGACGAAACTTTCAATACCTCCATAGTCATATCTCCTTTGATAGTTTTATAAGTGGTCTATGAAGATATTTTGCCCGTATTTCGCCTTTTTATACTTATTTGCCAAGATGTTCTATCGCCTGCTGTGCAGCGGCCTGTTCGGCTTCTTTCTTGCTTGAACCGCTGCCTGTGCCAAGCACTTTGCCGTTATGGCTGACGCTTGCAAAAAATTCTTTATTGTGTGCAGGGCCTTTTTCGTCGATTATGGAATATATAAGCGGTACTTTGCTTGTCTGCTGTATTATCTCCTGAAGATTTGTCTTGCTGTCAAGGCTTTTAAAGCCCGTGCGCATTATTTTTATCTCTCCTTCAAGCTGAGAAAGTATAAACTTTTCCGCAGGCTCTATACCGCCGTCCATATAGATAGCGCCGATAATAGCCTCAAACGCATCCGCAAGGATGGAAATACGCGTTCTTCCGCCCGTCATTTCTTCGCCCCTGCCAAGTCGCATAAACTCGCCGATATTCATGGCCTTTGATTTTTTTGAGAGCATAGTTTCACACACCACGCTTGCACGCAGTTTTGTCAGTTCGCCCTCGGGTATTTCAGGAAAATGCTTGAACACATAGCTGCCGACTATAAAGCCAAGCACCGCATCCCCCAAAAACTCCAGTCTTTCGTTATACTCCACCCCAAGGTGCTTGTTCTCGTTCGCATACGAGCTGTGCGTAAGCGCTGTAACAAGAAAAGCCCTGTTTTTAAAGGTGTAGCCGATAGTTTTTTCAAGTTTATCCATTTTTGTCCTCCATAATAGGAAGAGGCTTTGCCAAAAATTTTGACCCACCCTCATCCTATCATTCATTTTAAAAGCCGTCACACAAGTGACGGCTCATAAAACCGATATCTTATTTATTGGTTGCTGCTTTGATATATTCTACAGCATCGCCAACTGTTTTGATATTCTCGGTATCTTCGTTTGCAAATTCCATATCATATTCTTCCTCAAGTTCGGAAATGATCTGGAAAAGGTCAAGTGAATCAGCACCAAGGTCATCAATGAAAGAAGACTCAAGTGTGATCTCATCTTCCGAAATACTAAGCTGCTCTGCAACGATCTCTTTTACCTTATCAAATTCCATTTGGTTATCCTCCTTAAAATTATAATTTTCAGTTCCGGTAAAGACCCAAAACCTTTATTCACTGTTACTATACTATATAAATAAAAATTTAGCAATAGTTTTTTGAAAATTTTTTCAAAAAATTTTTAAATTTTTATTCGGCTTTAGGTTCGGGCTGTAATTTTTCGGCTATTTTTGTCACAATATCGCCCTCGATAAATTTTGAGCATTGAAGTATAGCCCCTCGGATATCCTTGTGGTCACTGCTGCCGTGAGCCTTGACGACCAGTGCTTTAAGGCCGAGGAAAGGCGCACCCGCCACCTCATCATAGTCAAAATACGCTTTTACACGCTTAAAAGCACCCGAAGCTATAACAGCGCCTATTTTTGAAATAATGCTTGCCATAAGTTCCTTTTTGATTATGCGAAGCAGACTTTTGCTGAAGCCCTCCATAAGTTTAAGAATAACATTGCCGACAAAAGCATCGCATACGATAACATGGGCTTCTCCGCGGGAGATATCTCTTGCCTCCACATTGCCGATAAAATTGATGTCCTTTTTCTCTTTTAAAAGACCGTAGGCTTCTTTCACAACGGCATTGCCCTTTTCTTCTTCAACACCAATATTAACAAGGCCGACTTTGGGTTCCTTGACACCTATCACATTTTCGTAATAGATAGAGCCCATTGTGGCAAACTGTGCAAGATAGCTTGGTTTTGCATCAACATTTGCGCCTGCATCTATAAGCAGGGTAAAACCCTTTTCCGTAGGCAACATAGTACCGAGCGCAGGACGTTCAACGCCTTTTATCCTGCCGACAATGACCGTTGCACCCGTAAGCAGCGCCCCCGTATTGCCCGCCGAAACAAAAGCGGCAGCCTCCCCATTTTTAAGCATATTCATGCCTATTACCATAGACGAATTTCTCTTTTTCTTTATCGCGATGGTCGGCGTATCACAGTTTTCTATGACCTCGTCCGCATTTACGATAAAAATTTTGTCGCTGTCATATTGGTACTTATCAAGTTCCGCCTTGACTACATCCTCTTTGCCTACCAGAGCAATTTTATAATTTACCTCTTTGGACGCATTTACTGCGCCCAGTACTATTTCCGCAGGGGCATTGTCACCGCCCATTGCATCAACAGCTATCACCTGCATTATTGTTTCCTCCCTGTTTTGAATAGAAATATCAGTCGCCGAAAGATATGCCTATCTCTCTTGCGGCTGTAATGACCTCGCTGTCAAGCGGTACGGTCTTTAATTTGCCCGCTACCTCGCTAAGCGGTACAGGCACAATTTGATTATCTTTAAGCGCTGCCATATAGCCGTATTGTTTGTTTATTATAAGTTCCGCAGCCTTTGCGCCGAGCCTTGTGGAAAGCACACGGTCATACGCCGACGGGTCGCCGCCGCGCTGTACATGACCCGGAATGGTAACACGCACTTCAAGGTCGCTGCGTGCCGCTATCTCGTCCGCTATGCGGTAAGAAATATTTGAATACTTCATATTTTCTCGCGCCTGACGGAATTCTTTTTTGCTCATTTTAGCTTCTTCCTTGGATATTGCGCCCTCGGCAACAGCAAGGATAGAGAATTTCTTTTTGGCCTGTCTGCGCGCTTCAAGCACATCTACCACCTTGTCGATATCATAAGGTATCTCGGGCAGAAGAATGACCTCAACGCCGCCCGCTACGCCTGCATAAAGCGTAAGCCAACCCGCCTTGTGACCCATTACTTCAACAATAAAAATTCGGCTGTGGCTTGTGGCTGTGGAGTGCAGTCTGTCTATAACATCCGTTGCAACACCCAAAGCCGAATGGAAACCGAATGTCATATCCGTGCCCCAGATATCGTTATCTATCGTCTTTGGCAGGGTAACGACATTAAGACCCTCTTCGCTTAAAAGATTTGCCGTTTTGTGTGTTCCGTTGCCGCCAAGCACAACAAGACAGTCAAGTCCTAAAAGATTATAGGTCTCTTTCATCTTTTTCACACGCGGCATACCCTCTTCGTTCTTCAGTTCCTTAAAAGGTACGCGCGATGTACCCAAAATAGTACCTCCAAGATTGAGAATGCCCGAAAAATCACTTGATGTAAGCACATCATACTCGTTGTTGATAAGGCCTTTGTAACCGTCTTTAAAGCCGTAGACCTTTAACTCTGCCGAGCCGTAATGCTCAAACAGGTGCTTTGCAACACCCCTCATTGTCGCATTAAGTCCCTGACAATCACCGCCGCTTGTTAAAAACCCTATTTTTTTCATGACCCCTGCCTCCTTTTTGTTTTATTGTATTTTATTTATATTTTATTTTTCATCAAAAATATAGCTTTCCGCATTATGTACAACGTCCTGTTCCTGCTGTACCTGCTCTTTTACCATAGAACTTGTTGCCCCGGGATTGACCGTATTCGGTGCTGCTCCCGCATGCGATACGTTATTTGCATCATTTACTATCGCTTCGCCCGTTTGTTCTTCCGTAGCCGTACTTTTTTCCGATGATGAGCATCCGCCCAAAAGCAGAACAAAACCTGCCGCAAGTATCAGTTTGATAAAAACGGCCGCAAATAATAATTTTTTCATTTTTATTCTCCTTTTAATTGCCCTGAAGCTGTTCGACAAGAGCTATATCTTCAAGATTTTTTTCTGTCTGTTTGGCGTGATCTATCAACTGCTGCTCTTTTTGGCTTTGAGCGTATTGCTCCGCATAGTCCGTGCCGTATTTCTCATCGGTCATTTTATATATTTCCGCACGGTCGTTTGGATCATTGAGGTCGAACTGCGTGTTTGCGGGAGCGTCATAATTTGCATTTGCCCTCGCGCGGTCAAAATCCGCCGCGGGTCCGTTCGGGAGCTGCCCAAGCATTTTTCTGTATTCCTCCTGTACATTCGGATCCGGTTCAAGGTCTTTGACATTGACAACTTTCTGACCATCCTGAGGCTGTTCCGCCTGCGCAGTCTGTGCCTGATCTGCCGGCTGTTCCGCCTGCTCCGCCGGCTGCGTTTCTTCGCCGCTCACCGCCGCCTGGGCTCCGTCCTGTACCTTCTGCGAGGCTTCGTTCACGCCCGCCGCCGTATTCATTATTGCTTCGTTTACTTGGCTGCATCCGCACAAAACCGCGGTTAAAGCAGCCAAAGCTATAATTCTTTTCATTAGCCCTCATCTCCTATAACAGCCTCTGCAATGTTTTTGCAGTGGTCACCTATACGCTCTATATTATGCAGTATCTCGGTGTACACGACCGAAAGATTTGGAGCGCATTTTTTCTTTTTAAGACGCTTCATGTGACGTTTTCTGAGTCTTGCTTCAAGATCGTCGATCTTGTCCTCGTCTTCAAGCACCATATTTGCAAGTTTCTTATCCTCGCTTTCAAGTGCTTTCATGGCATTTTCAAGCATTTCTTTTACAATATCGAAACTGCTGTCTATCTCCTCATGCGCTTCTTCCGAAAAATCATATTCCTTCTTTATCATAGTGCGCACGACTTTTATTATGTCGATGCAGCGGTCGCCGACGTGTTCGACATCGTTTGCAACGTGCATAAGGCTTGCCACTCTCACGGCCTGCTGCTCGGTAAGGCTTGTCTGTGTGGAGATATTTGAAATATATCTCACGATAGCATCCTGAAGCTTGTCCACCACATCTTCAAGTCTGTCTACCTCGTCGATATCTTCCTGTGTTTTATTCATAACGGCCGCGCGTGCATGGTCGATCATACTTTGTGCAAACTCCGCCGTTCTGGTCAGCTCGTTCACGCAAAGGTGCATGGCAAATACGGGCTGTTCCAGTATTTTTTCATCAAGATACTTCGGTGTGCTCTCGTCAATGACATCATCGCTGCCGCGTACCATTTTATCAAGGATCTTTATCATAACGCCCACAAGAGGAAGCCAGATAACGGCACCGACAATATTGAATGTCGAGTGCGCATTGGCTATCTGACGCGAGATAACGCTCACATCATCCAATGTCGCTCCCGATGGGGATATAAACCGTACAAACCGACAAAAAAGCGGTATCACAAACATGAACAACAACGTCAGCGACACGTTGAACACAAGGTTTGAAAGAGCGGTCTTTTTGGCATCCTTGCCCTTTCCTTTGCCCAGACCCGCGATAAGCGACGGCAGGGTCGCACCTATATTTGTGCCGAAAATGATGGGTATAGCGCCCTGCAAACCTATGATACTTACCGATGTACCCGTTACGGGTGTTTTTGCAAAATTTTGTATGATAGCTACTACAGCGGACGAAGACTGGATGATAAGGGTCATCACAAGACCCGTCAAAGCGCCAAGAATAGGTGTATCAGCCACTTTTGCGATCATATTTGTAAATGACGGACTTGCCGCCAATGGCTTCATAACGCCGCTCATGTCGATTATGCCCAAAAACAAAAGACCAAAGGCAAATATTGTTTCGCCAATGTTTTTATACAGTTCTTTCTTTGCAAAAAAATACATTGCAAAACCGACAACGATTATAGGCCACACCAGATCCTCGATATCAAAAGCGATGATCTGACCTGTGATGGTCGTACCTATATTGGCACCGATAACTACACAGATAGCCTGAGGCAAAGTCATAAGCCCCGCCGATACAAAACCTATGACCATTACGGTAGTTGCGGCGCTCGACTGCAAAACAGCGGTCACCACCGTACCCGCAAGTACGGCCATAAGCGGATTTTTTGTTAAAAACCCGAGTATTACACGCATTTTTTCACCGGCACTTTTCTGCATACCCTCACTCATCATATTCATACCGAAAATGAATATCGCAAGGCCGCCAAGCAAACCGGAGATAATGCTGAACCAGTCCATAATTATTGTCCTCCTTAAAAGTAAAGAAAATTACTCCATATTCATAATAACATAAAATGTCATAATTTCCTATACCCAAAATAAAAAAATTTAAAGTTTATGAAAATTACACAATTAACTTACCGCAAAAAAAGTTTTTGTGCAAGCAAAGCATTATTATACTTTAATTAAAAAAATTTAATCAAAACTGTTTATTAATGCAAATTTATGTGATATAATCATAATATACAGATCGGAAAATCAAAGGAAGTGATACCATGAAAAAAAGAATAGCGGTTATAGACATAGGTTCGGACGATATAAAGCTTACAATATCGGAAAAGCGCGGGGATAAGCTGTACAATATCGACACGCTTGTCCGCGGATTGAGTCTTGGCGAAGACACTTTTTTAACGGGCAGGATAACCTATGAAAGTGCGGAAAAAACGGCACAGATATTAAGCGGATTTTGCAGAGTGATGGATGAATACGGAGTAAGCGAAAAAATAGCCATTGCCACCACCGCTGTGCGTGAAGCCGCAAATATGCCCTATATCATAGACCAGCTGCGTATAAAAACAGGCATAGATATAGAAGTTATAGACAACAGACACGAAAAAATGCTTATAAACAAAATGGTCTATTCCTCCCTATCGGACGAGTTAAAGGCTTCGTCGCTCATCGTACATCTGGGCGGCGGCACTATCGGACTTTCGGTGCTGACAGACGGAGTTATAACCGACACCCTGACCATTTTTACAAGTGCGCTCAGGCTGAGCAAACAGTTTGAGAGCCACGGTTTTATTGACAATCTTTACTACTCCGATGTTATAAAGGACTATCTGGAGGGCTATCTTTACGAGATAGAGAAATTCCTTGACCATTCGCCCGAAAACTTTGTTCTTACGGGCAGCAATGTGGATATTATCGCCAAAATGTGCGGCGAAGGCTCTGCCGATACCATAAAAAAGCAGAATTTCAATGCTCTTTATAAAAGTGTAAAAAACAAGACCCCGCAGCAGATAAGCGAAAAATTTGATATTCCTCTTGAAAATGCCGATGTTATACTTTCGGCGGTAATTATTCTTAACAGACTTTTAAAATATACCTCTGCAGAAAAAATTTACCGTCCCTATGCAAGTATAAGCGATTCTATAGCGTATAATGCGCTTTTCCCCAAGGAAAGCAGCGAAATAAACAAGCTTTTTGAAGAATTTACGGTCACATCGGCAAAAAAAATAAGCAGGCGTTTCCTTGTAAACAGCGCACACGCCGATGTTGTAAGTCAAACCGCTCTTATGCTGTTTGACAAACTGAAAAAATATCACGGTCTGGGCAGTGAGGAAAGACTGCTTCTGCACCTTGCCTGCATACTGCAAAACTGCGGCAAATTTATCAATGTTACACAGCACCATGTACACAGCTACAACATTGTAAACGGTCTTAATATAGTCGGAATTGACGATGCACAGCGCCGTATACTTGCGCTTATAACACTTTATCACAACAGACCTCCGCGCAGCATCGAAGGCGTTTCGACCTCGGAACTTGTTGTTATAGCCAAACTTTGCGTTATACTGCAAATGGCAAACTCCATCAACAAAAGCTATACCAAGGGTTTTGAAAAGACCGAAGCCGTTATACGCGGCAACCGTCTTATAATTACGGTCCATACATATAAAAATATAGAACTTGAAAAATGGTCGTTTATGAAGTGCGAGCCGTTTTTCCGCGAAGTTTACGGGCTTGAAGCCGAATTAAGAAAAAAAGGGGTGATGTGATATGAAGCCTTCATTATACATAAACAGGGAACTGAGCTGGCTTGAATTTAACTACAGAGTGCTTGAAGAAGCGCTCGACAAGACCAACCCGATACTTGAAAGATTTAAGTTCTTGGCAATAACGGCTTCCAATATGGACGAATTTTTTATGGTGCGTGTTGCAGGTCTGACCGAACAGCACGAAGCGGGCAGAAACAGACCCGACCCCGCGGGATTGACCCCGAAAGACCAGCTTAAAGCCATCTCGGAGGCTGTACACGACATGATGTCGCAGCAGTACAACTGCCTTAACCGACAGCTTATGCCGCAGCTTGAACAAAACGGCATACAGATAGTAAAATACAAAGACCTGACGGATGAAGAGGCCGATTATGTAAAAACCTATTTCAGAACTACCCTCTTCCCGATAATCACACCTATGGCAATAGACCAAAGCCGGCCTTTCCCTCTTGTTGCGGGCAAAAGTCTTAACTTTATTGTGGAGATAGGCGGCGAAAGCGAAGAATTTTTTGCCTTTGTGCAGGTGCCCGGGGTTGTAAGCCGCATATTCAGACTGCCGTCGGGAAACCGCTATATCCTGCTTGAAGACATTATCCGCAAGCATATAGGAAAACTTTTTAAAGGCTATGATGTGCTTAACTGTGCTTGTTTCCGCATAATCAGAAACGGCGACCTTGAGTTTGACGAGGAGGATGCGCACGATCTTTTAAGCGAGATAGAAGAAAGCGTAAAACAGCGCCGCCGCGGTCAGCCCGTTCGGCTTGAAGTCGAAAAGGACATAAGCGATAAAAGCTTTAAATTTTTAAAAAAAGAACTGCCCGCCGATGACGAGAGTATTTACAGGGTAAACGGTCCTCTCGATCTGACGGTATGCTTTGCCATTGCGGGTGTCGAAGCACCCGCGGAGCTTTCCGATGCGCCTATGCCGCCCATTCCCCGCCCCGAATTTGAGGACAGGAATATTTTTGACGTTATTCGCGAGGGCGACATACTGCTGCACCACCCCTATGACAGTTTTGATGCTGTTGTCGATTTTGTAAAACAGGCAGCATCCGACCCGAATGTATTGGCTATAAAGCAGACATTGTACCGCGTTTCGGGTAATTCGCCCATAATCCATGCGCTTATTCAGGCTGCGGAAAACGGCAAACAGGTAACTGTTCTCGTGGAATTGAAAGCACGATTTGACGAGGAAAACAATATCATCTGGGCAAGAACGCTTGAAAAAGCGGGCTGTCACGTTATTTACGGCCTTGTGGGACTAAAGACCCACTGTAAGCTTTGCCTTGTTGTAAGGCAGGAAGATGACGGCATCCGACGTTATGTTCATCTCGGCACGGGCAATTACAACGACAAGACCGCCAAGACCTACACAGACCTTGGTCTTATGACGGCAAAAGAAAGCTACGGCAGGGATGTTTCGGCGCTTTTTAACGTACTTACGGGCTATTCCAAAGAGACCGACCACAGCCGTATTGCCGTTGCTCCCACGGGTTTAAGACAGATGTTCGCATCCGCCATCAAACGCGAAACGGAGAACGCAAAAAAAGGCCGTCCCGCAAAGATAATCGCCAAAATGAACTCTCTTGTGGACGTTAAGATTATCGACCTTTTATACGAGGCTTCACAGGCAGGCGTTAAAATAACGCTTATAGTGCGCGGCATCTGCTGTCTGCGCTCGGGTGTGCAGGGAATAAGCGACAATATAACCGTTATAAGCATTGTCGGAAGATTTTTGGAACACAGCCGCATATATTATTTTGAAAACGCGGGCTCGCCGACTATATGGCTTGCTTCTGCCGACTGGATGCCAAGAAACCTTGACCGACGCGTAGAGGTTGCCTTTGAGATATCGGACGACAAACTTTGCGAAAAGATTAAAAAGATACTTAATTTAACGCTTAAAGACAGCGTAAAGGCAAGGATCCAGCAGCCCGATAAAATACGCTACAAACGCATAGATAAACGCGGCAAAGAACCCGTCCAGTCACAGGATGCCTTCTACCGCGCCGCAAAAAAATATGCTGCCGACTTCAAAAAAGATAAGACAAAGGATGTATTTATTCCGATATATAATGATAAATAACAACAAAAGGACTGTCAAACGGCAGTCCTTTTGTTATGGCTTTATTCAAAATTTTTCTTAACGATGATATCGGCTTTTTTGCCTTTTATGCCGACAATAACATCATCCGCAAGGTTTGCGATGATCGACTTTTCAAGTTCGTCCCAGGTCTCTTCTTCGGCCTTTTTTTGTGCAGCCGCTCTGTACTGTGCAAGAGACCACGCATTTGTATAATAATACGGGTCTGACATACCCATGCTGTAGAAATCCTGATAAACATCAACGGGAAGCGCAAAATACTCCGCTATCATGGTTTCGGCTGCGGCGCGTATCTTTCCCATAATGCCCTTTGCAGCCGCATTTTTACCGCTTGTGGAAACGGACATAAGCTTTTCCCTGTCGGCGGAAAGCATATCGTCAAGCGTTACCGACACATGAAGCTCGATCTCTTTCCCATTGCTTTCTGCCCAGAACTCGCCCTCGCAGTATTCCATCATTTCGGGCAGCATACTCATAAGTTCCTCTGCAAGCAGTCTTAATCTTATGGTCTGCTTTTTGTCAAGACCTGCGTAAGCCGCGGTTTTTTCGGTCTCATCAAGCATTTTTTCAAGTTCTTCAACATTATCGTTAAATTTAAAAACATCGGTCTTCATATATTTACCTCCGATTTTAATTATTCGATATTAAGGATATCCACAAAACCCGTTACCTCAAATATCTCCATAACAGCTTCGTTTGTGCCCTTAACAGTCATTTTGCCCTGCTTGTTCATAACTTTCTGTGCCGAAAGAAGAACACGCAGACCTGCGGAAGAAATGTATGCAAGTTCGGAAATATCAAAAACAAGTTCCTTTACATCATCAAGTGATTTTTTAAGTTCCGCTTCAAGTTCGGGTGCGGTAGTCGTATCAAGACGGCCCTCTATTTTCATTGTCAATTTTTCATTTTCCTGATTTTTTGTGATAGTCATAATTTTCTCCTTTCTGTTTCCGTACAGAATACAATCGGTTATTATATAAATATTTTACCCCATTTTATATCCCTTTGTCAAGTATGCCATAAATTTATGTTGCCAAACTGCATTAAAAATGTTATACTTATATAAAAATAATATACGAGGTGACTTATAATGTCAGACTGCAATTCATGTCCGTCCAAGGGCAAATGCGGCAGCAGCAGCGAAAGCTGCGGCGTAAAAAACAATCCGAACAACAAGGTAAAGAAAATTATAGGCGTAATGAGCGGTAAAGGCGGCGTGGGTAAATCCACTATCTCTGCCATGCTTGCAAAAACGCTGCGCAAAAAGGGCTATAAAGTCGGTCTTATGGATGCTGATATCACAGGCCCCAGCGCCGTTCGTCTTATGGGGCTGCAAGGCGAACACGCCTACGGCGACGGTGACGGCAATATCATCCCCGCCGAAAACAAAGACGGCATAAAGGTAATAAGCCTTAACCTTATGATGGAAGACGAAAATCAGCCCGTTATATGGCGAGGCGCTATGCTTTCAAGCTGTGTTACACAGTTCTGGTCGGAGACCCTTTGGGGCGAATTGGATTATCTTGTAATAGATATGCCGCCCGGAACAGGCGATGTAACTTTGACGGTAATGCAAAGCATACCTTTAAGCGGCGTTATAATGGTAACTCTGCCCCAGGACATGGTAGGCATGATAGTTACGAAATCGCTTAATATGGCGCGTATGATGAAAATTCCCGTTTACGGTCTTGTACAGAATATGAGCTATGTAAAATGTCCGCACTGCGGCGAAAAGATAAATATTTTCGGTGACAGTACAGCCAATATGGCGCTTGAACAGGGTGTGCCGCTTTTAGGCGAGCTTCCCACAAACGCCGACCTTGCCGCACTTTCAACAGGCAGCGGGGAAATTTCCGACCCCGAGATCTCGGATGTATTTGAAACACTTGTAAAAACTATCGGCTAAAACGATATATATATTTAAATCGAGGTTTATATTATGGAAAGAAAACGACCTTCCAAACTATTGCTTTTCCCGACTATCATTGTCGCTATTCTTCTTGTCGGTATCGGTTTTGCGATACACATTCAGCTTGAAAACTGGAATGCGATAAAAGACAACGCCGTACAAACGGATGCCGTAATAACACAAATAAAGACCAGACGCACGGGTCACGGCAAAAATCGTCACACCACTCACACAGTTTATGTTGAATATGAGGTCGATGGACAGACCTATCAGACAAAACTCGGCTATTATTCAGCCGGTATGCACGAGGGCGACACAAGGCCTATATACTATGACCCTTCCGACCCGTCAAAGGCAATGAGCGACCCTACAAAAGCCTGCATCATTATGGGAGTCATAGGCGGTCTGCTTTTGATTTTTATTATTTTTATGCTCGGCAGCGAACTGAAAAAATGTTCTGCCGTAAACAGGCTCATAGCACAGGGGCAGTATATCACCTGTGACGACTGGGAAGAACAGCCCGCGCCGATAACGGTAAACGGTGTACGCTATCACAATGTAAAATGCAATGTCACCGACGACCGCGGCAATACATATACCCTTTTGTCGGAGTCCTTCCACCCCGCAAAATCGCCGTATAAACCCGGTGATACACTTAAAATTTATGTGGACTTTTTTGAAGACCCGACAAATTATTATGTATCAAAAGAACCTATAAACAAGTTTTAAGCAAAAAAACTGTCGTACCAAAATGAACGTATCCCCGTCAAGTAGACAACTAAAAAAATAAAAATTTTTCTTCCGCCGGTAGCATATATCGGCGGATTTTTTATGCTGCTTGGTTTTCTTTATTAAATTCCAATGGCGATTTTGCACCTAACTTAGCCTGAT
>JAFUAF010000077.1 GCA_017460805.1 Bacillota bacterium
AACACACTTTTGCTTTTGCAAAAGTGTGTTGGAGCGCAGGACTGGGAGCTGAGCCGCGAAGCGGCGATGCGATTCCTGCGCGACCCCTATAACGCGCTTGCGCGCCACTGTTTATAAGTAACTATTTATTGGAATTTGACGGGGTGTTGCTGACTGCATTTTAAAGGCGTCCCTTTAGGGAAGCTGGCGCGCGAAGCGCGACTGAAGGGTAGAAAAGCCCCGCAGGAATCACCCTTTCGACGCCGCGAGCGGCGCCACTTTCCGCTGAAGCGGCACAAGCCTAAAGGGACAGCTTTTTATACTGCGCACGCGCTTACATTATCTCCCCGTTAAATTCCAATTTATAAATACAAGGAGGTGCTTATATGAAAAGCGAAAAGACCATGACTGTCCTTAAAAGAATGGTGTTTATTCTTGCGTTTGCGCTTATCCTTCTTGCATTGGCGCTTATCCTTCTTCTTTCGGCGGACTTTTTTCGTTCACTTCGGCTTATCGGCATACGCGGCAATACCATAAACGTGCGTGATTTTTATGCCGAGGATCATTACGGTTTTAACGAAGATACGATAAAATTTGAAGAAATAAAACTGACGGACAAGCAGGCGAAAGAACTGAAAGACATACTAAACTCCGTACCAAAGGAGCTTAATGCCGTTTGGTTATACGGAGAAACGGACATATATCTCACGGACGGGCTTACCCGTATCGGTATCGGTGTGGATATGTGGCCCGACGAAGAGGACAGAATAGCCGTGAGCGCGGGCAATAAGTTTTCTCACGGCTGCGGTGTAGTTACGGGCGATGATGCAGTAAGGCTGCGATCCTTGATAACCGAGGCTTCGGGCATAGATTATACGCGTGATACGTTCAATTATCTGCGTGAAATGGGTATAGAGGAAAATGCGGTAAAATTCAGGCATGACGGGGCGTTCGAGGGCTTATGGATGAAGCGCGGCGAGTGTGATGAAATTCTTGTGCTTATGAAAGATGCTCTTAACAAAATGCTTGAAGATGAATATGACGGCGCTGACGTTTCGGCGGACTTTAATGTGGAATACGATATTCACGGTTATACCGTAAAACTCGATACAAACAGCGGGATCACCGCGGTTTATGAAAAAAACGGCAATACGGCGGAACTTGCTGCGAACGGCAGGATTGTCGAAATTTATGAGAAAACCGACAATATGCCTGATAAGGAAAAAATTATTTCGGCAGGTGAGATACCCGCCGAAAATGCAAATCGGATCTTTGAAATTTTAGATAAACATATAAAAGCAAGAGAAAAATAAAGGAGTGGAACAAATGAAAAAATATGTGATTTTACTTGCAGTTACGGCGGCTTTGGCGGGCTGCGGACAGGGCGTTACGGCGGTCATACCCGACAGCGAACCTACAACGGAGGCGATAAGGGGTACTTTGACCAAGATAGAGACTACCGAGGCAGTTTCCGAGGAAGCGGCGGACGACGGTCTTACCCTTACGGGCATTGAAAGCAGCACACTGTTTTATCTTGGCGGGGATGTCAGCAATCCCGAGGTCAAGAGCGCGGAAGTAACCGATGCGGAGATAAGCG
This sequence comes from Bacillota bacterium, assembly GCA_017460805.1. GTDB lineage: Bacteria > Bacillota > Clostridia > Lachnospirales > CAG-274 > RGIG4310. The sequence goes on from JAFUAF010000077.1 coordinate 1,577, forward strand.
AGATAGTGGAAATGATAAATTCCTCGCCGAGAGTTGAGGGCAATGTAAACGGTGTAAACGAGAATATCTGGTTTAAAAACGGAAGTACAAGCGTTTATATCTCGACAAACGAGAAATTTGCGACCGTACACGGGGCAAAGGATGCCTGCGTACAGCTTAACGACGAGCAGTGCGCAAGACTTAACGAAATTATAGCGTCAAAATCGGGCGCACAATAACAAAGAAAGAGAGAGTTTTATGAAAGCAGGTTATTTGGGACCGCTTGGCACATTTTCGCACCAGGCGGCATTGGAAGTATTCAAAGAAAATGAGATAGTGCCGTATGACACCATTTTTCAGGTGCTTATGGCGGTCGAGCAGGGCGAACTGGACTACGGAATAGTGCCGATAGAAAATTCTACAGAGGGCACGGTCAATGCAACGGTGGATGCGCTTGTTTTCGACCTTAATTTATACATACAAAAACTTGTCGTTCTGCCTATCAGACAAAATCTTATGGTTAAAAAAGGTACGGATATGTCGGCGCTTAAAACGATATATTCGCATCCGCATGCGCTTGCACAATGCAGGCATTATCTGTATGAGAATTATGAGCATGTACCGACTATTGCGGCGCAGTCCACGGCGGCTGCGGCTAAGATGGTGGCGGAAAGTGACGAGAATATAGCGGCTGTCGCACCCGCTGTTTCGGCTAAGGTATACGGCCTGGAGCTTGCGGCGGAGGGGATACAGGACAGCAAGATAAATTTTACCGAGTTTGTGGTGGTGAGTAAAAAGCCAACAGACCAGCCCATAGCAAGTGCCGATTATAAGACGACTATCTGTTTTTCGACCGTACATGAGCCGGGCTCGCTGTACAAGCTGCTGGATATCCTGTCTATCTGGGATGTCAATATGTCGAGGATAGTTTCACGGCCGATGAGAAACCACCCCAACGAGTATATTTTCTATGTTGACCTCGAAAAGTACGATAATTGGAAGGATCTGCAGGATGCGCTGACGATGATGAAACGAAAGACCTCGTTTTTTAAGATTTTGGGCTCGTACCCCGTACTGGACAGGAGATAAATTGGAATTTGTCGGGGTGTTAATGGCAAGCGTAAACCCCTCAGTCAGCCGTTGTAGTTTTGTGTTAAAAGCCAATAAAATGGCGGCTGACAGCTCCCCTAACGAGGGGAGCCAAGAAACGCGCACCGCAGTTACCGGA